>CAYYVH010000050.1:0-18334 GCA_964475075.1 uncultured Anaerolineales bacterium
GGCCAGACCAAGAAGCCGTGCGACGGGCCAAGTTATCATGACGAGGGTCCTAAGCGGTTGAACCTCCGTCCTTCATACCGGTTGTAAGCAACCGCACTCATGTGGTTGCACGCGGCGTTGGCGTGACACAGCGTGTCCTTCAAGGCAACCGCCTGTTCCGGAGTCGGCTGCAGCTTGACCTGGGCAACGGGGTTCACAGTCCCAAGTGTAGCACGCATGTGCTAAAGCACCGAATCGGTCCGACGGCTCCTCCACCGTCTGGAAGACGGTGGCGTCCGCCGCCTTGTCGATTTGCGACGTGAGTTATGAGACCGCGAAATGCTCGTCATAACGCCCCATCGCCCGTTAACGTTTTACTAACTAGCTTGACCGAGAAGCACCGGCGCAGTATCATAGGTTACCCTAGTTGCCCAGTCGCTGGCGGTTTTCGGTGTCCGATGCGGTTAGTTTTGGGGTACGGTGCGTTCGACCCAGGGGCGGAGGAGGCTGCGTGTTCATCGGGCTTGACGCCGTGACGCATGTCTAGTCACGGGGTTTCACGCATGCGATCGCTCAGGTGGCTCATTCCCGGCATGCGAGTGAAACGCTGGCTGCTGCTGCTGCTGGCCGGCGTCACCGCACTGGCCCTCGGTATCGCTTACGTCTTGATAGAGCTCTATCAGACCGTCACCGTCCCGCCCACCTGGCAACGCTCCGCGGAGCTGGTCACCCTGCAGCCGGTGCCACAGGTCACCCGAGCCGTCCTCTTCGGCGTTGTGGGACTGGCCCTCACCGTCGCCGGGCTGATCGGGCTCAACCGCTCGCTCTTGGGTGCCGTGCGGCCGCCGGGCGCCGCCGATCTGCTATCGATGGTCGATCGCCGCCGCCGGAGCGGGACTGGCCCCAAGATCGTGGCTATCGGCGGCGGCACGGGCCTCTCGACGCTCCTCAGGGGCCTGAAGGAGCGCACCAGCACGATTACCGCAATCGTGACCGTTGCTGACGACGGCGGGAGCAGCGGTCGCCTCCGGCGCAGCCTGGGTGTGCACCCTCCCGGCGACTTCCGGCAATGCATCACCGCCCTGGCGGATACCGAGCCGCTCATGCAGAGCCTGTTCGAGTACCGTTTCGGTGGTGGCGAGCTGGGGGGCCACGCTTTCGGGAACCTGTTCATCGTGGCCATGACCGGTATCACGGGTAGCTTCGAGAGTGCGCTGCGTGCATCGGGCCGCGTGCTGGCCGTGCATGGCCGCATCGTACCCTCGACGCTGGCGCACGTGACGCTGTTCGCGGAGCTGGAAGACGACCGCGTCCTGGCCGGCGAGTCGCAGGTGCCCCACGGCAAGGCGCCCATCCGGCGGGTCTTCATCGAGCCCGACGGACCGCCAGCCTATCCGGAAGCCGTGTCGGCCATCCTGGATGCCGACCTGGTGGTGCTGGGCCCCGGCAGCCTTTATACCAGCGTGCTGCCGAACCTCCTCGTGCCGGGCATTGCGGCCGCCCTGAAGGCGACTGCGGCACCGGTGGTCTACGTCGGCAACGTGGCCACCCAACCGGGCGAGACCGACGGCTACGATCTGGGCGAGCACCTGCGCGCCATCGAGCGCCACATGGGGCCGGATGTCATCGATCGTGTGTTGGCCAATAACAACTTCGCACCGGCGCTGCTGGACAGCTGGCACGTGACCTTCGTGCGGCCGGAGGTCGCCGCGGAGGCGAGGCTGGACAGGTGCGCCCTGATCACGGCCGACCTGGTCGACGTGTCGCGCCCGACCCGCCACGATCCCGCCAAGCTGGCCCCTGCGGTGGTGTCTCTCTGGCGCGAGAACGGTGCGCGGAAGCGGGGCGTGGCATGATCTCCGACGCGGCAGGCCCCTCCTCTCGGCCCCTCATCGTCACGAAGGTCCGCCCGCCGCGCCGTCAGCGCGGTCTCCTGCGCCGCGAGCGGCTGATCGAGTACTTGAGTGATAACATCCACCGCAAGCTGGTCCTGGTTTCGGCGCCGCCCGGCTACGGCAAGACCTCGCTCTTGGTTGACTACGTCGAGGAGACGGACTTCCCGGTGTGTTGGTACCGGGTGGACGAGTCGGATGCCGACCCGGCGGCCTTCTTCGAGTATTGCATTTCCAGCCTTAGGCAGCGCTATCCGGAGGCGGGCGGCCGCACCCTGGCGATGCTCCGCGCCCAGCCCCCCCTCGATATCGAGGCCGTCGTCGGCTCATTGGTCAACGAGATCCACGAGCAGGTCGGCGAGTTCTTCTTGTTCATTCTGGACGACTACCAGAAACTCGATGGCGCGAACCTGGTCAACGTCGCCGTCGACGCATTACTGAACTACCTGCCGGATAACTGCCAGGTAGTCGTGTCCTCCCGGACCCTGCCCAAGAAGCTGACGTTGACGCGCCTGGCCGCCAAGGGTCAGGTCGTCGGTGTCGGGCAGGAGCAGCTCCGTTTCAGCCCGGAGGAGATCCGCGAGCTGGTGCGCCTGCAGAGCGGGCGGGAGCTCTCCGACGAGGATTGCGACGCGCTCGCCGGCCAATCCGAGGGCTGGATCACCGCCCTGGTGATCGGCGGCGATCGGCTGTTGTCCGATGCGTTCCACCTTCGTCCCCACGCGGTGGGGGACCACAGCCAGTTGTTCGACTTCCTCGCCCAGGAGGTGTTCGACCACCAGCCGGACGAAGTCCGCGAGTTCCTGCTGCGCACCTCGATCCTGGAGGGCCTCACGCCGGACCTCTGCAACGCCGTCCTCACCCGAGACGACAGCGCGCAGATGTTGCGGCGGATCGACGAGGAGAACCTCTTCCTGATGCCCATCGAGGCCGAAGGGGTGTGGTATCGCTACCACCAGCTGTTCCACGACTTTCTCGCGGAGCGGCTCCGGGCGGCGGATCGACCGGACACGCCCGACCTGCACCGCCGCGCGGCGGCCTGGTACGCGGCGGCCAGGCAGCCCGAGCTTGAGATCCGACACCTTTTGACGGCGGGCGACTTCGAGGTTGCGGCCGGCCGAATGGGTGAGGTGGTGGAGGACGCTGTTGCCCTCGGGCGGTTCCACATGATCAGCAGCTGGGTGAGCGCCCTGCCCGAGGACATCCAGCGTGATCGGCCGGATCTCCTGCATCATCAGGCCGGAGCATACGTGAACACTGGCAACCTGGCCGAGTCGCTGGCCATCTACAACACGGTCATCGAGGCGGCTACGGCAAAAGGCGATGACGCGATTCTGGCCAAGGCGCTGGCAGGCCGGGCCTATTCCTTGCGCTTCCTCGGGCAGATCGACGCATCCATCGCCGACAGCAAGCGGGCGCTCGAGTTGAACGAAGGTGTTTCGAAGCAGGTGGATGGCAACGCGCACCGCAACCTGGGCGCGTGTTACGCCGTTCGGGGTGACACGGCGACGGCAGCTCTAGAATTCGCGGCCGCCCTCGAGAGCTTCGAGGAAGCGCGCCTCATTTCGGATGCCGCGTCCACGCACGCCGATCTGAGTGCCATGTGCCAGGTCTCGGGCGATGTTGAGCAGTCGCTCGTGCATGCCGAAGCGGCTAGGCGGCACTGGGAGGAATCGGGCAACATCACCGGGCTGGCGCGGGTGCTCAACAACATGGCTACCGCCTACCACGCCCAGGGTCTCTTCGAGGATGCACGGTTCTGGCTCGAGGAGGCGGTGGCGAAGGCCCGCCTGGCCGGTGTGCGCCGCGTGGAGGCCCTGGCGCTCGTCGGCCTGGGCGATGTGGAGGCCGACCAGGACGACTTCGAGCCGGCAATCGAGCACTACCAGAAGGGGCTCGAGCTGGCGCGGGCCGTCGGCGAGGGTACGCTGGTGTGCTACGCGCTGGCGGCGTGCGCCGAGGTCCTGCGCCTGAGCGACCGGTTGCTTGAGGCGAGCCAGCACCTGGCGCAGGCGCGCGAGGAACTCTCGGTCCACCGCTCGGCCTTCGAGGCCGCCCTGGTCGACTACGCCCGCGGCACGTTCGCCCTCCAGCGGAGGCAGCACGAGCCGGCGAAGGAGCACCTCGAGGATGCGGCTCGCGGCTTTGGGGCACTTGGCAGCAAGCGCGAGGAGGCCCGTGCCCTGCTCTATCGCTGCGCGGTGGCCCACCGACTGGAGGACGAGCCCGGCGTGCGGTCCTGGTGGCATCAGGCGCAGGAGGCTATGGAGGACTTCGGCTATTCGGAGTCGTTCGCCCCCTGCAGGCGGCGCCTGCCGGAGATCTTCGGCCCGGGCCAGGTCGGCGAGGCCGACGCCGCGGCGGCGGCACAGCACGAGACGGTGGCTGTCGAGCCGACCGCGCGACCTAGCGGCGGGCAGCGTGAGGAGAGTGCGACCGGGGCCGAGGCTGAGCGCCTGGCGGTGCTGGCGTTCGGCGCCCCCGAGGTCTGTGTGGACGGCGAAGTCCTTGGGCAGAAGGACTGGCAGACGCTCACGGCGCGTGACATGTTCTTCTACCTCGTCGATCGGCCCGAGGGCGCGAGCCGCGATGAGCTCATGCACGTCTTCTGGCCGAACTCCTCCGCGGTGCGTGCCCGGAGCTCGCTCCACTCCACGTTCTACCGGGTGCGGCGGGCGTTGGGGCGGAACGTCATCGCCAGTGACGCCGAGCGATACTTCATCGACACGCCGGAGGATCTTCATTACGACGTCGTACGGTTCGAGGACCACCTCCGGCGTGCCAAGACGGGGGGCGACGACGAGTCCATGGCCGAGCTCGAGGCGGCGGTGGGCCTCGTCCGCGGCCCGTACCTCGAAGGCGTGGCCGCGGAGTGGTGCCACAGCCGGCGGGAGGAGTTGGATCTGCGGATCACGGAGGCGATCCTCGCCCTGGCGGATGCGCGGGATCGGGTCGGCGACCACGCCCTGGCCATTGCGGACTATCAGCGGGCATTGGAATGGGATCAGCTCCGCGAGGACACTCACCGCGGCCTGATTCGCGCCTACGCCGCGAGCGGCGACCGGGCCAGGGCGCTCCGCCAGTACGAGCGACTGGCGGACGTGCTGGAAAGCGAGCTCGACGTCGAGCCGGATCCAGAGACGGTCGCTCTCTTCAACGCCATTCGCGATGAACGGGAGCTGCCACCGGCCACGTGAGTTGGTGCCGTTTAACCGCGGCTCCCCGCTGTCTCGCCTCCTCCCGACCCCAACGGCTACCCCCACACCGAGTCGAAGGCCTCGATTCACCGAGTCCGGATCCCGGTATCGTTCAGCCCGAAATCGCCGGTTTTAGCCGGTGCTAAACGTCTGTGTGACTCCTGTGTGACTTCTGTGTGACAGGCCTGTGACAGACGACCTGTAGACTGTGGGTCATAGAGCCGTAGGCACGTTTCGGGAAGACGTGAGGAGTGGTATGAGATGATGCAGCGGATGCATGTGTTCCAGTCCAGTGCACAGCCAGCCCAGTCGCACCAGGAGTTGCAGGCGCTCGTCGGCCGGGCGCTCGTGGATCCGGAGTTCAGCAAGGACCTGCTGAATGGACATCGAAGCGAGTGCCTGACCGAGTTCGCACTGACGGCCGATGAGTTCATAGCAGCGAGCACGGCCGAGGCCGATGATCTGGCGACATTTGCCGCCCAGATCGACAGGTGGATCCAAGGCAGGCGGGACCGGATCGGGTCGCTCACAGCCGCGGCGTAGGGGCTTATGGGAATGCCGACGCGCCGGATAACAGAGAGCAGGCCAGTTATAGGGGAGGCTCGAAAATGAACGTGAATCGGGTGCACAACAAGCCAATGGTCGCCGTGACGCTAGCGCTCCTGTTCGCATTTGCCGCCGCGGGCACCGTGGCGGCGGCTCCGCCGGGTTATGGTGGTCCGGGCGGCGGTTTATATGCGGAGTTGCCTGGGGCCGGCTATAGCACCTTCAGCGGAAACGTCTTCGACGATGTCGGCCCGCTCGCCGGTGCCACCGTGGAGATCTGGGACGGGGGCGGCTTACTCGTTAGTACCACGACCGACGGCAACGGGGACTGGACGCTCAGCCCACCTGGCTACGGCGGCCCGGGCGGGAGCCTGTACATCCGGCTGCCGGACGCACCGGACAGCGTCGGCGGGAACGTCTCCGCTGACTCCCTCGGCCTCCAGGGGCTGGCAATGGAGTGGTGGATCGACGGCGAACTGGCTACTAGCGACACAACCGACAGCAGCGGTGACTACGCCATGACCTGCCCGCCGGGATATGGCGGACCGGGCGGCAGTCTGTAGCCTGACCTTGGCCGCCGGGCCCGTGATGGCCCGATGGATACCGTAACAGAATTCTCCGGACACCGCAACCGCAGGGGCGCACCTGCCCAGGTGCGCCCCAGTCCTTTGAACCCTATGTCGAGATGCCCGGAGTCGTTTTAGGCCCGTCTAAATCATGGCGTGACTGCTATGTGACAGCCCTGTGACAGTGGTGTGACCGCCGTGCGTTAGAATGATGACCGCGTGGCTGGCTAACCCCCCGACACGCAACGGAGTTGGATAGAACAATGATAACGCCAACATCGACGTTCCGACCCAGTATGTACCCCACACAGCCCCGTCAGGAGCTACAGGCGCTCATTGGGCGAGCGCTTGTAGATCCGGAGTTCCAGGAGGGTCTGCTGAATGGCGAGCGGCACGAATGCCTCGCTCAGTTCGCGCTCACAGTCGACGAGCTGAAGGCGGCGATCGCGATCGAGGCCGAGGACCTGTCCTCGTTCGCTGCGCAGATCGACAGCTGGATTGCCAGGCGCAAGACCCGCCTCGGGCTGCTCACAGCCGCAGCTGGCGTGTAGTGGTCCGAAGGGAGACTGATGCCCAGCGGATGCGCTGGCGATGGGCGGTTTAATTATGAAGGGGGTACAGATAATGAACCGGGAGATGCACACAAGTCTAGTGGCTGCCGTGGCTTTGGCGCTCGTGGTGGCGATGGCCACGGCGCTGCCGGTGGCGGCGGCCCCGCCGGGTTACGGTGGCCCTGGTGGCGGCGTGCTGGTAAAGCTCCCCTACGAACAGCTCGAGTTCCTCAGTGGCAACGCCTACAACAGCCACGGGCCGCTGGCGAATGCGCGGGTGGAGCTTTGGGAGGACTCGAACGGGGACCGTATCTTCGGCAACGATGGTGACACGCCGTTGGCCAGGACTCGCACAGACAAGTCGGGTGACTACGAGCTCGACTGTCCTCCGGGCTATGGTGGCCCAGGTGGCAGTCTGGGGCTGATCATCCGGCTACCGAGGGAGACGTGGGTGACGAGCGGCTACATCACCGGCGACGGTGAACCGCTCGAGGGTCTGACAGTGGAGTGGTGGAAGAAGGACGTACTCCTGGATTCCACGACCACCGGCGAGGGGGGTGACTACTACCTCGCACCGCCGGCGTATGGGGGCGGGGGGGACCGGTCCGATTCCTCAAACGGCTGGGCAGGTAGGTAGCTTCCCGGACAACCGCTCGCGGAAGTAGATACGTGCGTCGGTACTCTTCGCAATCGCGAGGGGAAAGTGTTCGATGCACGACGAGCGAGCGCAGCGAGTGGGCGACAGGCCGATCGCTCCATCTAGGTTACTACGGCCCAGATGGCATGCGGGGCTTCTGCACCGTGGTCGCCTTACGGAATTGCTGGAGCGCAGTTGCCTGACTGTCGTGTCCGCTCCGGCCGGCTACGGTAAGACCACACTCCTGGCTGATTTCGCGCGCAGTACTCACCGGCCCTGCATTTGGCTGCGCCTGGATGGGACAGATCGAGACGAGACCCACCTCCTCGCCTCCCTGACCGCTGCTGCGGATCAGTGCTTGCCTGCCAACCAGGCAGTCGCGGCAGAAGAGATAGCGACGTTTCGGCAGGAGACGTACAGTCGATACCGATCCGCCATTCGGTTGGCTCGGCGCCTCTCACGACCGCCGAGAGAGTCTGCGATCGTCCTCGACGACTTCCACAGCATCTTGGACAGCGAGCCCGCACTGGGGCTCATCCGCGATTTCATGAGCGCGATCCCGGACTACGTGCACATCGTCGTCGCCACTCGCGTGTGGTTGCCGCAGTCGGTTGTCCAAGCGGGCTATCCCCACGAGGTCACGCGTGTCGGCAGCGATCTTCTCCGCTTTGACGTGGACGAGGTCGAATCATACCTGACGCAATCGGATATTCCCGTGTCTGAGTGGTGGCCAATCATCGAACAGGCATCACGGTGTGAAGGGTGGCCCGCCGCAATAACGCTGCTCATCAAGACGAAGCGAATGAAAGAGGCAGGCGGAATCGATCGGACGGCGGATCCGCAGGCGGTCTTTGACCGCTTGGCGGCTGAGATGTTTGCCCAATTGCCTGAAGCGCACACCAGTTTTCTTCGCCAGATAGCGAACCTGCAACGGATAGTGCCTGATCTGTGTGACGAGTGCCTGGGAAGAAAGAACTCGCGGCAGCACCTTAAGAGCCTGCTTTCCATGAACTTGTTCCTGGCGGAGCTAGCCGAGGGCGAGGAGTACAGGCTGCACGGACTATTCCGGGAGTTCTTGCTGAACAGGGCCCAGGGGCGTGGGGCAATCACGGCAGATCAGCACCGGCTGGCAGCGGAGTGGTTCCAACGGTCCGCAGACAGCATTTCGGAGATTCGGCACCTCATCCATGCGGGTGAGCTCCGGACAGCTGCAACCAGAATAGACGAGGTTGCGCCGACGCTCACCACGGCAGGACGCTCGCGCGCACTGCAGCAGATGGTGGATCAGTGGCAATCGCGTTCGGAGGGAGCGCTTCCGGCGGCGCTTGCCCGTTGGAAGACCTATTGCCAGTATACGCATGGCGACTGGTCAGGAGCTATCGAAACGGCATCGCGCGCGATCGATGACCACGGTTCAGGCGACGCCAGACTGGCGTCGCTCTACAGCGAACGAAGCTACGCACGGCGATTCCGAGGTGAGCTGGAGCTCGCGATTCAGGACGCCGAGGCCGCCCTTCGCTTTTCCGACCGGATGTCACCCAACGACCGGGTCGACGCCTTGCGGGCTCTGGGAACCACACATGCGGAGAACCTCAACTGGACTGAAGCTTCCACGTACCTAAAGGCAGCGGTTGACCAAGCTCGCATCCACGACCTGACCAGCCATCAGGCAATGGTGCTGTGCGATCTCGCTGTGTTCGAACAGGTTCAGGGGCACATCGATGCTTCCATTAGAAATGCCGAGCGCGCGGTAAGCCTCGCCGACAGCCAGAACCTGCCAACATGGATGACGTTGTCGAGGAACAACCTGGCAACGGCGCTGCACCTCACTGGCAGATACTCCGACGCACTTGCCCGATTCCGGGAAGCCCGAGCCATGGCAACTCACGGCGGCCAACTGCACATTGAGGCGCTTCTTTGGTTGGGCGAGGGTGACGTACGCACGGACCTATTACAGACTGACGCCGCCTACACCTGCTGCTCGAGAGGGCTCGCGCTGGCTCAGGAAATCGATGCCGCCGGAATCGAGTCCTACGCCCTGCGTGCACTGTCTAAGCTCTATCGCGTCCTAGGAGATCTGGGGCAGAGCAGGGCCTTCCTCGAGAAGGCCGAACGTAGGCTGGCGAACGACCAGCGACACGACCACATGCTCCACTTGATCGCATCCGGGGCGCTCAGCATCGAGGAAGGAAACCTGTCGCTCGCAGCGGAGCAGCTGCACGAGGCTGTCACGGTTCTGTCACAAGCGCATGCCCGTATCGACCTCGCCCGGGCAAGGCTCTTCCTTGCGTATTGCCAATTCCACACGTCGGGTGCGGCGCTGGCAATACCGGAGCTCGAGCGGTTGCACGAACTCGTAGCGGAGATCGGGCATAACCAATTCCTGGTCCCCGATGCCGCCCGAATGCCGCGAATGTGGGGAGCTGTCGCCGCGGCCGGACGACCGGATCTCCACGAAGCGCTGGTTGAACCCGATCTCAGACCGCGCACCAGTCCTGCCGACAGGGGGCTGCCGGCAGCGGCTCGATTCGACGACCCTTCCCCTGACCTGCTGGACGCGCGTGAGCGGGAAGTCGTCATCAGTCTCTGTGAGGGTCTGTCTCGTGAGGAGATCGCATCGCGCCTCGGTCTTAGCCGCAGCACGGTCCATAAGCTGATCTCCGCCGTCTACGCCTCTACGGGATTCGCCAAGGCGTACCAGATCGTGGCCTGGGCCCATCGCTCCGGACTGTTCAATCCCCTCGAGCCCCCTCCCCCTCAGATTGGCGACCCCGGGGCGACGTACGATGTCGACTGACCCTCGGACCGACTTCGGCCAATGCCCCCAATCTGGGAAAGATCTTTCTCGCGCACACCCCGACCGCTGTGATAAGGTGTTACACCAACGTGAGGTGCCACTCGCTCAACGACTCGGGGTCACACATGGCAATCGACGCTATCACCCACCGGCACGTTCGTGATCTGCTCCGGCACCTCTCTCGCGGACACACGCCTCGGCGGACTCCTCTCGGTAACCTGGAGATAGTCCGATGCTCCTTGGAGGAGAACGGCCTTCGGCTGTCTGAGCGCGCAAAGCAGTTCGAGACCGGTCGGTTGCTGAGCAAGATCGTCGAGGACGAGCTGACCCACATGCGGCAGCAGGTCGGCGTTCATGCCGATTCCGGGTGTTCACACTACCAGGACCGCATCCTCGAGGATTTCAGTTACGAACAACGAGAGCTCGAGGCTTGGAGTGCGATATACCACGTCTATCTGCGCCCCGATCTCGACCTGGGACTGCACGGTATGGCTGCACTCCTTCGGGACCGGCATCGCCGGACTGTTCAGCGTCGCCTGCGAAGGGGCGTGACTGCCCTGGCCTCCCGCCTTCAGGAACTCGAACGCGCCGCGGAAACTGCGGCGCGCAGGTGCCAACTCGCGGCGCGCCTTCCCGTCTCGACCGCCACGCGCTTGTTCGGCACCGACGTCGCGCTTCGCCAGGCGGCCGATCTACTCCAGCAGCCCACGGGCAGTCCCTTCGTCGCGCTCGCCGGACCCGGACGTATCGGGAAGACGGAGTTGGCCCTGCAACTGGCCAGGTACCTCATCGAGGTGCAGGCCTTCGATTCGGTCGTCTGGCTCTCCGGCGCCAAGGACCTCCCCACCGCGCCCGATACGCCCGACATGATGCTGCGGGCGATCGGGCGTCAGCTTCCCATCAAATCCCCCGACCGTCCCGACGCGGTCCGCGCTACGCTGAAGCGCACGCCGTGTCTGATCGTCATTGACGCGCTGAACGAACCCGCGGCAGCGATGGCGGCGACGCAGGCGCTGTCAGACGCGACTCGGCGGAGCAGGATTCTCCTTACCGGGCGCGTCTGCTGGGCCGCCATACCTGGCGTGCACTCCGTGACCGTCTCACCCCTTGATCAACATGCCTCGATCGCACTCATCCGCCACGAAGCCGCCCAACGCGGGCTGAGCGACGTCGCCCAGGCAAGCGAGTCCGCCCTGGCCGATCTCATCACAATCACCGCCGGCCACCCGCTCGCCATCCGCCTGGCTGCCGGCCAACTCCGCGCCGCCGACCTAGCCAAGGTCACCGCCGCGTTCGCCGAGGGCACAGGAGTCGCCGCCCAGTTGTACCGCGACATGTGGTCCGAAGCGTGGCACCGCGCTGAAACCGATGCCCAGGCGGTCGTTCGCGCCGTCATCGACCTGCTCCAACACGGCCAGCCGGCCGACGCCGAAAGGGTCGGCGAGGCAGGCGGCCTTGCCGGCTCCGCCCGTGACGATGCGCTGCGCGAGGCCGTCGACTCGGGCATGCTCGTGCCGGGCGGCGATCCCCAATGCAGGCGCTACCGCCCGGGGATGTTCCTGCGGCGGTACTTGCTTGCCGGGGAGTGAGCGCTCGGGTGGTCTCGCGCGGAGCGGGCCCCGCTACACCTTCTTGCGCTCATCCGGTTTCCAGCCAAGCCGCCCCTTGTTCGTGGCCAGGACGGTCAAGCCGACGGTGAGAACGGACATATTGCTCCCGTTGACAAACGACATGGGGACCGGGTCGCCGCCGCAACTCCTTGCCATGACAGTGCCGAACGGGCGCGCGGGGTTGCGGGCGGAGGGCGAGCGGCATATCGTTGGGCACGCTATGGCCAGGATCAACTGAAGCGGTCGTTGGTTGTTGCCAGAGAGAACCGGTTGACTGCCTACGGCACCCTGGGCGCCCAAGAACGTCTTGTGATGCGCATTCAGGAGTGGGTAGGCCTGGGGATGCCTCGTGCAGCCACCTACGTGCCACAGGTCTTTCCGATTGACACGCCCCTACGAGCCGAGGCCGGTCAGTGGATCGTCAAGCGGAGAGAATCCCGGTTTCTTTGGGGTGTGAACTTCAGGATTATCTGGCGCAGAACACTCCCAGGCCCATCAACCACTGGACAGGCCTGCTGCGGCCGTGGGGGGACTAAAGATGCGGATTCTCAGCTCCCGGCAGGCGGGGAAGAGCCTGGAAGCGAAATCCGAGCCTTCAGGAGCCGCCGGGCGCCCACGGCCAGGCCGACGCCGGCGATCATGGCCAGCGTGCTGACGATGCTCCCTACCGATAGGAGGGGCACACCGACCAGCGCGTGAGCCAGATTGCAGCCGCCTGCAATCGCAGCGCCCACCCCCATCAGCGCCCCGCCCGCCGCAAGCGCCACATAGCGCGGCAACGACTCGCCGCGCACCCAGAGCGTGCCCGAGAGCGCCGCCGCCAGGAAGGCACCGGGCACCAACCCGGCGAGGGTCAAGGGGATCCACAACTCGTCGATAGAGCTTGAGGACATGGCCGCCGTGAACAAGCTGCTCGGCACACCGGACGTGCCGAACGTATAGTTACTTCCGCCGGCCCGGGCAAGCAGCCAGGCCGCGGCGCCGAATATCCCTACGACGGTACCCAAGAGCGGCCAGTCCCAGTTGGGCTCGCGGCCCCGGGCAAATGAGCGCCGCAGCCAGACCGCGGCGAGTACCCAGAGCGCCGCGACGCCCATCCCGCCGGCGGGTCCGGCGAGGTTGCTCATGGTGACCGGCTGACCGGCAGCCGTGACGGTCGACTGCCTCATGGCGTCGGAGACCGGCTGCAGCGGGCCGCTATACGTTGCCACATCGGCCATGGCCCAGGCGGCGAGCGCGACCAACGTCCCGAGCATGCCGCCGCCCAACTTGTAGAATAAGCCGGTGACGCAGCTGGCCGCCACGACCATGCCGACGCCGAACAACATGCCGCCGACGACGTTGGCCAGCGGCACGAACGGCGGCACCCACGGCACAACCAGGCCGGACCTCACGAGTACCTGCACGAGCGGCACGGCCACGAGAAGCGACAGGACGTACGCGCGCAGCAGGTCCAGCCGCCGTGGCCGGCGGAAGAGCCCACGAAGCGTGCTGGCGAAGCAGAGATCGCCGCGCTCGAGGATGTATCCAAGGCCCATGCCAGTCGCGAGGGCCAGCAGACCGGTCAGCGGTGTGCTCATATTCCCAGTCGACCTTTCGTGCGCATGACGTCGAGCGCCCCGACCGTCTCGCGGTCGATGGCCTCGATCGGCTGATCTTTCAAGTAGAGGTGCGATTCGCGCCCCGCGGCCACCCAGGCTACCGCGCCGACCGCGGCTGCGATCGTGCGCTGCACGCGTTCGTTGAACACCAGATTTCGGTGTGGCGGCTGGAAACTCTGCGTCACTGTGGGAATCCCTACTCCAACGTCTTCAAGTACGCAACGAGGTCGTTCGGGTCCCCATCGGACATTCGCCAGCGTGGCATCCTGATGGTCCGCTCACCTGCCGGAAAGGCCAGACGACCCCCAGGATCAGCAGGGCCATCGATCCCAGGGGCACAATCCACATGAAGAGCACCCCCGGCCAACCAAAGGGGCCAATGCCACAGCCGCCCGGACCGAGTTCGGCCGACCTCCGGATTTGGCTCGGCGTAAACGGGCATCGCGCCGGGGGCCAGGTCAGCGCCCAGGCCTGCCTCCGTCACAAGCGCCAGCTCGGTCGCCTCGGTGATGGACCCGAGTGATGTTTCTCGCCACTCTCGGTGGTCCTTTCGCCAAAGGACACCCATTCGCCGCGTTCCCTCAAAATACCAGGATTCGATCGGCCCACTGTGTCCAGTCGGTCAGTTCGTCCAGCGTGCTCCGCCCCGATTCTTCAGGGAGCTCGTCGTCGGCCATCCCGCGGGCGTCCATGCACGTCCCGCAGATCCCGATCTCGCCGCCGCGCCGGGACACGGCGCGGAGCATCATTTCCACGTTGTAGTAGCCCTGCGGTACTTTCTGGCCCTTCTTGGCGCAACTCGCGGCGTCCCCGATGAGAAACACGCGCACTTCCTCGTCCTCGCGCTTGGCGAGCGAGCCGGCGAGCCGTAGCCCGTTGTAGCTGCGCTCGGTGCCGTAGGGTGGGTCGTTGAGGATGAAGAGCGTTCTGCCCACCTGCGATCTCCTGTATCTGTGCATTCTCCAGGCTACCGGCGGTTAGGGGACCAGGGTCGTGGCTGCCCTTCCCCCCATCAGAGCACACGACGAGATGAGCCGTCCACCCCTCGGCTGTCCACCGGGCACGAGCCCCTCCAACCTCATCATGAAGCCCCCACCTCGATTCCATAGCCGCGGCTTCGCCACTCCGGAACCCCGATATCGATCCGGACTGCGTTGAAGCCGTGCTCCCCGAGAACCTCTACGGCCTCCACAGCCAGCACGCAGTACGGGCCTCGGCAGTAGGCGACGATCTCGCGGTCGCGCTCCAACTCGCTGAGCCGCTGCTCAATCTCGTCGAGTGGCAGCGAGACTGCTCCTGGAATATGGCCCGCTCGATACTCCTCGTCCGGCCGCACGTCGAGCACCGTCACCTCGCCACTCTTGACGCGCTCGATAAGCGCCTCCCGATCGACCGGCGACATTGCGCCCCGGGACTCCAGGAACTCCCGGGTGACCAGGTCGATCTCCGCGAGTCGAGACTCAGCCAGTCTGCGTAGGGCCAAGAACAATGCGCACACTTCGTCGTCGGCGATGCGGTAGGTGACGAACACACCCGTCTTCTCGCCCTCGACGAGACGTGCGGCGCGAAGCACCTGAAGGTGGTGCGATGTGTTGGCAAGGCGCTGGCCAGCCTGCTCGGCCAGCGCCTCGACGGTGCGAGGCCCCTGGCACAACAGGTCCAACAACTCCAGGCGCCGCGGGCTGCCGAGCGCCTTCCCGATTCGGGCGAGCTGCTCGTAGATGGTGTCCTTGAAACGCCGAGACGGTGTGGGCATGGCTAAATCTCAAATACTCATAAGGTTCTTAGATTGTATCCATGGCAAGCCGACTGTCAAGAACGGGGCGCGACCCGGCGGACACCCTGGCGGACATGGGCGCGTGGCACTCGATCTGGTTGTGGATACTATTGAACAACTCTGACGTGCCGGACCCCAGGCATCGCCGCCGGCCGCTCCCATGGCTGCCACCCCGGGCGCCCGAGTCGCCCTCGTTGGGCTGTCAGTATGGGGGTTCAAGCCCCTGCTCTTAGAGCCTGTGTGGGAACCCAGATTCTTGGCGAGCCCGAGGACGCGGGAGGACCGGCGCGCGAGCTGTGATGAACCGGAGTGTGGTGGTGGGGATGCAGTGCCGGGCCGGACCGTCCGGCGGATGCTGGACGAGTTAGGGGAGGCTCAGGGAGCGGCGTTTGTGAGGGCCTTGGCCGGCCGGACCCAGGGTCCAGCCCGGGGATCCTTGCCTTTCTCGCGCAGGTGGCGCAGGATCCGGTGGATGACACGTGGTGTCAGGATGAAGGCCAAGATGCGCATTTGGCCGCCGCAGGCCGGGCACTCGAGCGGGTCGACCTCGAAGATGCGCTGCAGGAGTTCGGCCCACCGGCGGCGTGCGTCGCGGCGGGAGAAGTCCTCCGGCTCGGCGATGGGCACCTCCGCGTCGTCGGGTGAGGCCCCGCTGGCCTCGGCAGCCTCAGCAGCCTTGCGCCGCTCACCACGGCTACGGTTGGAGTAACAACCGTAGTACCGCTGCAGTACTTGGCCCTTGGGGCGTGTCGGGGATACGGGCCACCAGCCGGGCAATGAAATCCAGCGGCTCGAACGTATGACAGCCGGCGGTCGGTCCAGCTGCCTTGTCGGAGGTGTAGGTCACTTCACCGTCTTCGCCAGCGCCGGCATGATACTCCAGGCGCTCCAGCGAGACGGGATTGCGCGCGCAGTGACGGGCCAGGCGCAGATGGCTAGGTGTGTCGTCTTAGTCGAGCCAGACCGAATCGTCGACGCTGAAGCCGGCGTGCAGCCAACCCAGCATGGACTGGGCCACCTCGGGCTCGAACAGCTCGCGATCGACGAACAACTTGAGTAGCGGGTGCTGCAGGCCCACGGACTCCAACCCCGCAGGCACCCCGCGAGGTGCGCGCAGGTGCCGGCTACGGCCGCGTCCCCACACGTGTGGCGGTGCCCAGTAGGTCGCGGTGACGACCGGGGACCCGCAGCCGGACCGTCGTCGTGCTCAGATCGGCGACGCCGACCGCGCTGGGCTCCCAGATCGAGAAGAAGGTCCGCTTCTCGACGCCACTCCTGTCGCCGCGGAAGTGATAGCGCCAGGTGCCAGCCACTGCGCTGCCGGCGGGAATGCGGAGATCGCCGACGAAGCGGCCGCGGCTGTCAGTCCGGACCGCCGTGAGATCCGTCCGTCTGCCGGCCGGGTCCACCAGCCAGCGTGCGACCTGTTCCCGACGTTCGAGACCCTCGAATGTCACGGTGAACTCGGAGAAGCCAGGATCGCGTCGCTGGGCGATCGGCTCGACTACGGCGATCGGAGACCGAGGTGCCGACGTGTCGCAGACGTGCAGCAGGTGCAGATCGGTGTGGAACTCTGTCGCCTGCGGCGAATACGCGTTGATCCGCAGAGTAGCTAGTACAGTTCGGCAGAGATTCCTCCACCGTTCATCCACGGCGTGGCTGAACTACACCCGCTCTGTAGGGGCGACCCGGCGGGTCGCCCCGGACTGGGGAGAGACTTCCGCCGACGTGTACTAGCGCCACCGCCGACTCGCCCGCCACGGCGCGTGTCAGGCGCGTTCGCTTCCACCGCTCCGGGGCGGCGTCGGCGTCTACGGTGTGCAGCGTCAACGGCTGGCCGGCGAAATCGAGCTGGGTGGTCAGGACGTCCGCCTGGCCCGTGCGCGGCCACGGCGAGCGGAGCCACCAGTAGCCGTAGTCCAGCATCCAAGAGCGGAGTCCGATTGAGACCGACTGCGACACCATGTCGTTGGCGTCGTCGCGGTTGCCGAGCCAGGTGAACCAACCGCCGTCGGGCGGCGCATGTTCCGGCAAGTGGACTGGAATGCTCAGGAAGCGCCAGATCAACTGCTTCCCGTCCCGGCTGCTCTCGGACCACTCGCGACGCCCGTCCTCGAAGCTCGGGTTCCTGACGACCTGCCGCCACGGACCGGTGTCAAACTGCCAGACGGGTCCCGGCGGTGCCGCGCTCACGCTGTCGGTGTCGGCTCCGGCACCGGACATCACGCTCGGCGCGACCCGCCAGAAGACTTCCGTTGCGTCGGCGGTCATGCCGTCGAGGTTCGGCACCCACGGAAAGGACGTGTCCGGGATGCCGGCAAGGACGGTCTGGAGCTCGGCCGGATCGGACCCCACACTCACGTCCCAGCCCGGGGCGGTGTCGCTGCCCTCCCATGACATCTCCAGCGGGCTGCATCGGACGTCCGTCGATCCGTCCGGCGGCTCGGGAGCGGATACCGGTTCGTCCACCCGCTCGCTGATCACCTCGCCGATGTTGTTGGCGTGCTTGTCGCTCAGGTGGACCGCGATGGCCTCCGGTGCGTCCTCGTCGTCGTCGATCTCCATTCCGAACTCGAACGTCGCCTCATCGCCCTTCTTCAGAGGCTTGGAATCAGTGACAAACCGGATACCGACGACCGTCTCGCTACTGCCCCTCAACAACTCGGAGCGCCAGCCTTCAACGTCCCGCGAAAGCAGCACGAGGCCCAGCCACACCGGGCGCTGGCGTGAACTGAACACCTCCAAGTCGAAGATCTGTGGGAAGTCGTCGCCCGCGACCTTGACCTTCAGTTTCACCAAGAACCTCTTCCGCCCGCGCCCGGCCTCCTGCTCGTGCAGAGTGAACGACGACCTCACGTCACCACAGCGCCGGCCGTCGTCCCCAGCCTGGCCCTCCGGGATCGAATGCTCGGGCAAGCCAGCACCGCCCTTACCGCCGGATCCGGGCTCCGTCTGGCTGAGCCCGCCACGGCCGCCGCGGCCGCCATTGCCGGAAACGGGTTCGCCTGGCCATTCGTCTCGCCCCTTACCGCGCTGGCCGGAGCCGGCGTCCCTGACGGCACCACCGGAGCCGCCATCACCGCCCTTGCCCTGGTCCCCGAGCTGGCAGCAGTCGCCGCCCGGACTGCCCGCCGACGTGGCCCGGCCTCCGGCTCCGCCGGTCGCGCTGGCCCGCCAGTGA
>CAYYVH010000051.1:0-14064 GCA_964475075.1 uncultured Anaerolineales bacterium
TGATGGTCGCGTGACCCGATCCCAACTGTCAGGGTGGTCGCCGACAGAGCTGCGTAGGCGCCAGCGTACGGTGAGTTGGCCCAAACAAGGGCCACCGCCGCCGCCGCGATGAGGACCAACCCGGAGGAGGACTCGATACGGGCGAAGCGCCGGAAAGGACGGGTGATCGCTTGAATCGGAGGGCGCGGCTGCACAGGCGGTGCGGCGCGAGGGGGTCGGCTCGCCATGATCTCCTCGTAGGCTGAAGGGGCATCCGGAATACTGTAATTACGTGCAGACCTGGCGCCGGGTTGCACCAGTCGGGGCGCCTTCGGCACTCTCGCGCCTACTGGCTCAGCCCAAAACCAGAACTACTGGGTATCGGAGAGTGCCCTTCCAGGCCGGGAGCCACTCCGCTCCCGGCGGTCAAGAAAAATGCAATGGGATCTATGCCGAGTGTTGAGCAGACAAACACGCTCCCGAGCGACTCCGGGAGCAGTCGGCATAGATTTCATGGAACCACATTCACTCCGCCTCCCCGCGTAGCGGGGTTGGTTTAACGACGGTCTTCGAGACTACAGTTTCGCTGCAGCGCGTCAATGCGCATAACGGCCCGCCGCTCACCCGCCGCCGCCGGTCGGCTGCGGCGGTTTGTTGGGCTTGGGCGCCTTTCGCACCGGCAGCCACGGCCCCCAAGGGCGGGCGCCGGGAGCGTGGGACGCCGATGGGCTGGAGGACGGTGACGTCGGCCGGCACAATCGAGGAGAACAGACCCTCGCGACTGCGGCTGTCCCGGAACCACCCCGTCACCGCATCTCCGAGCGGTCGCCCCTTTCCGAAAAGTCTGATTGACAGTCGTACTGGTATGTGATACGTTGGTGACGAGTGAGCTGCCCATTTCCAACACGGTTCGAACCGCCAAGGAGGTCGTCCGATGTCCGACTGGAATGCCCCGTCACTGTCCCTGCGCGCCAAGCCCCTGGCCTATCTCGTGTTCGGCATCGTCCTCCTAGGCATGCTGGCCACCGTGATGCCGGTAAGCCGATCGCATAGCGGTGAGCGCAGCAGCATTCACTCCCTCTCCCGAGTCGACAGTTCCTGCACAGCCGACATTACCACCACGCTCAAGCCCGCCAGCCGGCGGTTGTGCGACCCGGTGGACATCACCACCACCATCGACACCGCCTGCACGACCTGCCCGGACGGGTTGAACGTGGTCTTCATCCAGGATGACACGCCCTACCCGAACTGGCAGAGAATGGTGTCGCTGCAGGCGCTGGATGAGCTCATTCGCTACGCCCGCAAGGGCCGGTCGGCGTCGGTCGGCGTCATCCACTACAACGGCCGGAGCGTCCGCAAGGTGCTCAACCCCACTTTGAACCTGTCCGCTGCCCGGGGCCCCCTCCAGAGCTTCAATGTCGCTCACGATCCGCGCGCCCTGTTCATGGAGGCGGCCAGGGCCGGCGTGCAGATGGTGCGCAGCGGCCGGCGCTTACATGGGGACAGTGCCACGCGGGAGTGCGAGTTCGTGATCTTCTTCGTGTACACCAAGGTGTACATGAACGACAAGGGCCAGGAGATGATCCAGGCGGGGCGCACCCTGCTGCGGGAGGTGGACAATTTGTACGTCGGCTGCCCGCACCAGCACCCCGAAGAATGCACCATCTGGGAGCCGCAGGTGCCTGAGTCGCGACGTTACTACACCGAGGATCCGGAGGGCTCCAAGCTCCGCAACATGGTGCAGCGGCGCTTGCGGGATATCGACACCAAGGGCTTCGTCACGGTCCGCTCGATGACCACGGACCAGTGGCTTCCATCCGGCCTGGCGGTCGTTCCGGGCAGCTTCAGCATCGTCCCCAAGAAGAGCTTCACGGAAGGCACCGATACGAGGATGACGTGGGACTGGCGGCTGCCGGCATCGGGCTACCCGGTGAGTGTGACGTTTCAGGCCAAGCCGCAGACCGCAGGCGTCTGGCAGTCCGAGCTCGAGGCCAAATGGACGGACTCCCAACAGCGGCGAGGCGAGCGCAAGGTGGTCAGTGTCCCTGTGACCGTATTGGACGACGATTGCTCTACGCCCACGCCGATGCCCACGCCCACCGCTACCCCACCGCCAACGATCACGCCTACTCCCATGGATACGGCCACAACCACGGCCACGCCGCCGCCCACCGCCACTTCCACACCCCGGACCTGGCGCATCTACCTGCCCCTCCTCGTGCGTGAGGAGTGCGTCACGGGCGAGGTGCATGCCGACGTGGTGCTGGTGATCGACGTCTCTACCAGCATGAACCGATTGAGCCGCACCGGCCGCACGAAGCTGGCGGCCACACAGGACGCGGCGAAGGACTTCGTGCGCCTCATGGACTTGAACGCGGGCGTCCGTGGTGGCCACGACCAGGTGGCGGTGGTCGGTTTCAACAAGGTAGCCTGGATCGAGGCGTCCCTGGGCACGGGCACAGCCCGTATCCTCCAGGCGATCGATGACCTGCCGGGGCGCCAGGCCGAGTATACCCGGCTGGACTTGGCGCTGACGGTCGGGGCCGAGGCCATCCTCGAGGGGGCGCGCCGGCCGGGCAACACGCCGGTGATCGTTTTGTTGACCGACGGCCTGCCGAACCAGGTGCCGTATGCCGAGGACGGCAAGATGGAAACCACGGTCCTGCGGGCGGCGGCGGCGGCCAAGGAAGCCGGCATCACCGTGTTCACCATCGCCATCGGCGCACCGGAGGACACCAACCCGGTGCTCCTGAAAGGCTGCGCGAGTACTGAGGACCACTACTACTACACGCCCGATCCCGAGGATCTGGCTGGCATCTACCGGGCCATCGCCCACGTGATCGACTGCCCGCCGGACGCGTTCTGGGGTCAGCGCTGAGGTGCTTGCCGCGCCGGGCGTGAGGACCGCACCACTTGGGGCGTGTCAAGCCCTTATGGCGCGGTCACGGCGATGCTCTCCCGCGCGACGGCAATCTCGTATATGCGGGGCTGGGGACGCGGTGTCGGCAGCTCCTCCTGTTGCTGGAGCATCCACGGCCAGAGCGAGCGAATGAGCAGACGTGCGGAGACATTTATCGGGCCCCGGACACCTGGCTCCAGGGTGGCCCGATAACGGGCTTCGCGCGACTCCTGCGCGGGGATACCGTTGCGCAAGACCGTGTCGGCGAAGCGTAGGACATAGCCCTCCTGAAATGGGGAACCCGCGGCTGGCAGCGGTGTGCCGGAGTTCACCTGTCGGACGATTGTGTCCACCGCGTAGTCCGCGGTGCCCAGGATGGGTGTGCCGTTCAGGTTGCGCGGTATAGCGTCCGGCGGGATCAGGAGCGTGCCGTCCGGTTGTTTCCACGCGGCGCGGTTGGGGCCTACGGTCATGAGCCGTGCACGCAGGGAGACCAGGTAGGCGTCGTAGGGCAGAGTGCCGGCCCTGACGCGAGGGTTGAACTCGTCGCGCAGCCACCCCTGTTCGTCGGTGTCGCCGGATGTCAAAAGCACGCGCCCGTCGGCGTCCGTGGCGACGACTTCGAGCCAGGCCTCGCTCCAGTAAGCGAACCCCGTCGGCAAGTCATGACCGGCGCCCGTATTGGTGACGGTCACGGATATGGCCAGGGTGCCGCCGGGCGTCACGTCGCGCGGCATGTGCAGCTTGACCTTCGCCGCACCCTGCAATAGGTCGGCAACGCGCTCCTCCTGGCGGTCGACCTCCGGTCCCGAGGTCAGGTACTCGGTGCTCACTCCGGTGAACGTATGATCGGCAAGGGGCCGCGCCGGCAACGGCCGTTCATACGCCGTCCCTGGAGGCGCTACGGCGGAGGGGCCGAGCTTGCGATCGCGCCTCATGTGGCATGACTGGCAGGTCCGGCCCGTCTTCGCATAGGGGCTGGCCGCCCACTCGTCGTAGGTGGTCAGCAGGCGCACGTAGGCCTGCCCAAGACCGGCATGCGGGGACAGCGGTGACTTGTCGATGACCACGTTGTGGCACGGTCGGCAGAGCTCCGCGCTGCTCATGTTGGGGTCGGCCAGGCTCGGGTGCGAGTCGTTCGGGACGGGCGGGGGATCATCTTCCGTGCCGGTGCCGTAGGGTCCGAGGGCCTGGTCGAACGGGAGGATCTCGAGGGCGAGGTCACTCGTGCGCCAGTTGGGCCACACCGGCTCGAACGTAAGCAACTGCTCCTCGGGTACACGCGTCGGAGCGTGACAGACTACGCACGTGACGCCCTCGGCGGCGGACGCCGGCATCTCGGACATGGGAGCCTGGTCATACTCCTTCAACTGGTACTCGGCGTCGAGCATCGTTCCGAGCGGCGCGTGGCATCGCCCGCAGATGCTCGCGTGCACCAGCGGATTGTGCGCTGCCCGGGCGTGCGCCGAGGCCTGCCACTCCTCCGTTTCCGTCGGATGACAAGCAGTGCACGCCGGCGCGGCCGGGAACTGGGCCTCCTTCGACGGGCGCCACGGATGCGGCAGACGGTCGCCGACGTCCGTTGTCGTCAGCACCACGGCGATGGTCGCGCCGGCCGCCGTCGCGACGACCGCGAGACCGAGCAGCACACGCCTTGCTTGCGGGTTCCCGTCGGACCACATGGCTTATCGCTCCGAACGGTGATGAGTGATGGGTTCTTGCCTCGGGGTCGAGAGGGGAACTCCCTCGACCGGCCACGGCTGCCCAAGGGTACGCCGGACTCGACATCGGGTCAACGCACGGCCAGGCGTCGAGTCCTCCACCGTGCTCCCTGCCGGGGCAGCGCGAACTCGCTCCGGCTCCGGCCATAGGGCTCCACGGCAGCCCGGAGGGCGAAGCGCTGCACGGTGATCGGCAGGTAGGCTCGCGCCAAGTAGTGCGCGTCCAAGCGGATGTCGTCCAGGAAGAACGAGGTCAGGTCGCTTCTGTTTTCGTCGACGCGGAACGACACCGTCACCGGCTGCCCGCGGTACGCGCTCAGATCAAACCACGAACGGCGCCATTGGAACAACGGGCTGGCGTTGGTCAACGTCCCCACAAGGCGCCCCCGTCCTCCGTTCGGAGCATGAGTTGCAGCTGGTCGCCATCGGGAGGCCAGTCGTCCTCCGAGTCGATGTACCACCAGTACGACAGGGTGATCGAGTCGGCGTCCGCCGGCAACAGCACCGTCTGGGACAACTGGTCGACGCCGCTGACGGTGCCCATGCGCGCGCTGTGGCGGCCGCCGTGAACGGGCTCGTCCGCGACCGCTACGAACCCAACCGTGTCCCAAGGTGCCAGGCCACCTGTTTCGAAACCGCCGTTGATCACCAGCGACCTGCCAGGCAGAGGAGCCGCGGGCACCTGCGTAGGAGTGGCGGAGGGCGTCGGTGATGGTCCGGCTGTCCGCGTCGGAGAGGGGGCGGGCGTTGGGGGTTGCACCGGAATCGGGCCGCAACGCATGACGCCGCGCCCCAGGAAGGCGATGTACAGGGCACGGTCGGTCGCGTCGGTGATCCGATTGAAGTAGGCTCCTACCGGCCGACTGGGCAGGGCGCGGGTGTCGATCAGCCTGAACCAGTTCTGACCATCGCCCGAGTAGAAGGCGCCGGCCAGGCCGACGGCGAAGCGTGTCTGCGGTGACTGCCGATCGAAGACGAGATCGTTCAGCGCGCAGTCGTCGAACACCAGGTGCATGTAGTCGGTGGGATCGGAGCGGCACGTGTTTATGAACTCGCCGCCAGCGGTCAGCGCGTCGTCGAGAAGCGGGTCGATGGGCCAAGTCGTGCCGCCGTTCGTCGAGTGCCGCACGCCGTTCGTGTCCACGATGTAGACCTCGTCGGCATCGTAAGGGTTGACGAAATACCTCTGCGCGGTGGTCGCGCCGCCGCCCGGGACGATCTGTTGCCATTGATCCACGCTGCCCTGGTTGTCGCGGTGGCTCTTCCACAAGCTCGTGTAGTCGCCCACGTAGTACGTCGGCGCGGCGTGTCCGCCACTCGCCTGCACCACCGTGACGCTGGCGGGAAGGCTGGGCCCCACCTGCGACCACGGGGATGCGGAGCCGACGCTGTCGCGTGCCCGCATCAGCCGGCGCCAAGCGGGTGTGGGCGCGGGAGGAACGACCTCCTGGATCTGCACGTAGTCACTTTGCGCCAGCGGCGCTTCGCCCGCCAGCGTCTGGATGATGGGCCGGAAGCCGGGCCTCTGAATCAGCTTGGATTGGCTCGCCGCCGGTGGCGCCGGCGGCGGCACCACGGTCTGTTGGGCTATGTCGCCCGGATCCGGATAGCCGCCGGGATTGGCGTAGACGCCGAAGGTGCCACTCTTGACGATCGTGCGCGATGTGCCGAGCACCCGGTCGGGCTGCGACGGGTCGGCGAACCACATGCCGCAATCGGCGCAGACGTCCACGCTGCTTCGCCAGATTAGGCCGGCATCCAGGGAGTGGAAATCGTCGTTGTCACCGGTGCCGAAATACAGCGCCGGTGGGGTTCCCGCCCGGGCGACCCCTGCCACGTTGATCGCGGCCAGCGTGCTCAGGCCCGAGTATGTCGGGATCCAGGTCACGCCGCAGTCGTCGGTGCGGAAGACGCCGCCGTCGTTCGAGTACCAGAGCCGGCCTCCGAGGCACCCGCCCATCTCCTTGTTTGGAGTGTAAGGTGATCGTACGTCGCGCACGCGCTCGAGCGTAAGGTCGAAGTCCGGTGAGATGGCCAAGCCGTGCGGATCGACGTGGACCGCGACGACGTTGTGCATCATGTTCTTCCCAGAGCTGTCGGTCTCCCGCTTGTTCGCCGATACATCCCATCCTTCCAGACGGTGCCAGCTGCCCTCGGTCGGCTTGCCCCGGCTGACGTGTAGGGTGCCCTGGTCGGAGAAGAAGACGAGATAGCCGTTCTTCGTTGCGTGCGTCTGGACGAACGCCCCGCCGCTGTCACCGGCGTTCCAGTACACCGGCGGACCCTCCAGCTGCGACCAGCTGCCACGGAGCAGCGAGGGATTCGCCGGATCGAAGCTCGACAAGTCACCGTACCACAGCGATCCCTCGCCGCAATCACGGCGTCCGAAGGGAGTCCCCTTGTCGACGTGCTTGATCATCGGGTCGTCATCCAACACCGTGTTGATGGCCGGCGCCGATCCACGCAGCATCAACTCGTTCTCGCCCGATGCGACCGTGCCGTACCGGCCGTCACCACTGGCGTCGTACACCACCGCTTCGTTGGCGTCAAGGACGCCGTTGGCGTTGGAGTCCACGAACAGGATCTCGGGGTCGTCCGCCAGGCTGCCGCCGGCGACCGCTTCCAGCCCCCAGATTTGCAGGTCGCCCGAGCCGACGACGCCGTCGCCGTTGTCGTACACCACGGGGTTGTTGCAGTGCGCGCTGTCCGGACCCATCTGCTCCGGATGGTAGAAGCTCGGACCATTGGCGTTGTCCACATATGCCACATACACACGGCTCGGATTGCCGGGCTCGATCGCCAGCGTCTGCGCTCCATCGCCCTTGCCCAGCGTCGTGGAGCCGCAGAAGCCCGCGGGCAGACTCCGGGTGGCGTCATTGTCACGGTACCAGTGCCGCCCGCTGTCGTGAGAGTACCAGAGCGTGCCGCTGCCGCACGCGTACCCTCGCCGCACGTCGCCCGGCAGATTCTCGCTGACCGCCACGTGCCAGCCTCGCGTGAAGGCACTGGTGCCAGGCAGCGCGACATCCGTCCACGAGGCGCCGCTGGTCTCGCTGATCGCGATGGCGCAGCCGCCGGCAGCGTAGAGCGTGGTGGCGTCTCCGGGTGCGAAGATAACCTGCGTGGCGGGCATCACCTGGTTGCCGCACCGGAACGTGTGCACCCGGGTCCAGCTCACGCCGCCGTCGATGGAGCGGTAAATCCCCGCCCGAGAGGGGCTGCGGCGGTCCTCGCCGGCGGCGGCGAGCACAATGAGCGGGTCGTCGGGCGACACCGCGACGTCATGCACCACGGGCACGTCCAACCCGCCCTGCGTCTCTGCCCCCTGCGCCGGCTGCGGGCGCGTGAGCTGGCTCCAGGTGATACCGTAGTCGCGAGAGCGCCAAACACCCGCCTTCTCCGAAGCAGCGAACACGGTGCGACCGGCAGCCGCCAGGCTCACGTCGGTCAACTCCCAGTCGTGGTCCGACTCCCAGTTGAACACGTACAGCCGGCCGTCCCAGCTGGGGGCTGCCAGGTGCTCCACCTGCGCCGCTCCGTCAGGCGAGACCCAGCTGGTGAGCGGGTGTGTGACGGTCCTGCCGGTGATTCCGGTCACGTCCCGCACTTGCCAGCCGCTCCCGGCGGCCTTGTGGAACGCGTACACGTGTTGGTTCGGGCCGAGTACAGCCAGATGCTCGTACCACGTGCCACCGCTCTCGGTCTGCCAGCTGGTGGCCGGCCCGCCTATCTTCTGACCGGTGAGGCCGGTGACATTGACGACCTGCCACGAGCCGCCTGCCGCCCGATGGAACACCAGCACGTCGTTGTTGGTGGCACGGGCTGCCACATGTTCCACCTGGACGTCGCCCGCCTGGGTCACCCAGGCGGAAACAGGCCCCTGGATCTTGGTCCCGGTGAGCGCCGAGACGTTCAGCGCGCGCCAATCCGTCTCGGAGCGCCACGCGAACACGAGGAGGTCGCCGTTGGCGGCCGGCGCCGCCAGCTTCTCGAACGGTCCGTCGGCGTCGTTGAACAGCCAGTACTCCGGTCGCTCGACGGCAACCGCACGACCGGTCTTTTCCGTAATATCGACCGCCTTCCACGGGCTACCGGGGTACGAGAAGAAGAGGATCAACCGGCCGTCCTCGTCGGCGGCGGCAAGGCCGTTCACGAGCACCGGCCCGTTGTACGTCGACCAGCTGGTGGCCGGGCCGATGGCGCCCTGAACACCGGTGGCGGACAGGGACAACATCTTGCCCCACAGCGACGCTTTCCACGGGACAGGCTGGGGCGTGCTGCCGGGACCGGGGCTGACGTCCTCCAAAGTGCAGAACCCGCCGGCCGTGGCAGGGGCTGAGGGTGTCGGAGTCGCGGTCGGCGCAGTCGTCGGCGAGCGAGTCACCGAAGGTCTGAATGGCGGCGTGGGCGAGGCTGTCGGTGACGGCGTCAGCGTGCGAGTCGCCGTCGCCGAAGCCGTGGGAGTGTGTGTAACGGTGAGCGTCGGGGTAGGCGTCGGTGTATCTTCCGCCTCCGGCTGGTCCCAGAACGCGATCCCGCCGTAATCGCCCTCCGGGAGGTCCCGATATGAGGCCACATTGAAGTTCTTCACGTAGCCGGGCGGTGCGACGAGCGCACCGGTGGAGTAGAATCCGGGGGGGTCTTCCTCGATGACGTGGAGGAAGGCTGGTCGGTCTTCTGTTTCCCCGGCGAGCGTGAACTCGCCGCCGGGTCCGGTGAGCGTGTCCGTCAGCAGCGTGCGGCCATCCTCGGGCCATTCGTTGTCATCACTCCAGAGCCCGACGGTGATCCCGCCGGCCGGTGCGCCGGTGTCGGGCGGATGGCCAACGTACGTGTGGCCCGAGAAGGAATACCGCTGGGGCTCTGGCAGGTGGTAGGTCACCTCCAACCGCGGCGGCCGCTGCCCGACCTCCCGGCTCTCGAAAACGCGGCTGTACGCCACCTCGCCCTCCGGGCCGCTCAGCTCCAAGCCGAAATGGGGCACATTGTGCCAGGCGCGGACGACGTCGGTAACGGCCAGACTCTTGATTCCCGGCGCTGCATCCACCAACGTCGCGTTCAGGGGCTCACCGGTGGCCGGCCGGGTGTTCCACGTCACAGCGGACTCTATCCAGTCCTCGGTGATCAAGGCGGCGACCAGTTGGACCGGATCTGCTCCGTCGCCGGCCTGGAGGTTCAACTCCAAACGTGCCTAGTCGATTATGGCCTCTGCAGGGAGCCCGGCGGCCAGGTTGAAGCGGATCAGGGCGCGCCCGATTTCGTTCTCGCCGCCGAAGTACACTGGCAGCGAGTCCGTGCTGCCATAGTTCGTATCGGGTGCACCTGACTCGATTCCGGCATCCGACACCGGCACCAATGAGACCTCGATCTGGGCCGGCTCGATTGCGATCGGTCCCGGTTGACCTGCGACCGAGCCGGCCAAGAGCAGAGCGGCTACGCTCGGCAGTGTTCCGGCAAAGGGCCATCTTCCGCGCACGGTGTCGCCTCCTTGTTGCTCGCCATCCGGACCCATTTGGCTGTGAATGCGTCACCGCTCGCGCTATCCTGGCCAGGCTGCGGGGGCCGGAGGGCCCCAAATTCAGCGGGGGCGCGAGTCTCGAGAGTATCCCGGCGCGTCGCGAGACTGCTCTATTGCGTTGGTGCCGCAGAGCAATGTCGGGGCCCGGCCATCGCTCACACAGTACACCTGCGTGTGCCTTGCCGCAAGGCTGCCGCCCCATGCGCCTCGAGGCTGCGAGCCCCACCCGTACGCGCTGACACCACCGGTTCTCTGGCTCCTTGTATCTTCCTCCGCCTGATTGCTTGAGGAACGGCGCAACCGGTGTGGGTTGGCAGATCGGCGTCGGCGACTGCACTATCGTCCCACCCGTGCTCAGACATGTACGCCATGTTCACCGTCGAAGGCGACGGCACCACCAAGGTTGATGAGATGCTGGCACCCTGCGTACAGGTGTACGCGGACGTTGAGGACATCCCAACCGCCCTGGTCAAGGTCGAGCAGATGGGCGGCAAGACCGTCAACTCGAAGACTGAGATTGATGGCGACATGGGGTGGCACCATGGCGTTCCGGTTCAACCAAAACTGGCGTTTGCCTGGGCCGGAGTTGTATAATCCCGGTACGAAAGGCAACGTCCATGACACGCAAGCGCCGACCGTATTCCCGGTCGGATGAGAAACTGCTCATTCTGCGTGACATGCCGCTCGACCACGATCCGGCCTCGAGCGTGTGCGAGCGACACGGCATTCAGCCCCGTCCACTCCATCTGCACCTGGCAGCCGTGCGTCCTACTACTTCTGTACGCCCCTGGACGGCTGCAGCCGGGCGATCATCCACCGGGACATCGGCGAGTCGATGTGTGTGGCGAGGAGCCGGCCGAAACGTGGCTCACCCTGACGGGGACCCGTCGAGGGCGGCGGTTGCCGCCAGCCTGACCATGTGGAACGGGATCCGAAGACTCCGGACTGCGCCGAACCAGCGCCTATCCTTGGGAACGAAGAGGGTACCGCCGGTATCCTCTGGAAAAAACGACCATAGGCGAGAGGAACGAAGGAGGTGGTGAATAGCTGCCACGGGACGTCCAGGTTCAGGTCAAGATCAGGATGCCAGTCGGCGTTCTGATACAGGGAGGTTCGTATGTATGCGTCGCCGTCTCATCATCTAACAGGGAGGTACATGCAATGAAAACGCGAAAATATCTGTGGTTTGTCGCAGTGCTGGTTGCCATGGTGCTCATTGGCCTGGGCGTGGCCCATGCACAGGACCAGGCCCCACTTGAGGCCGTTCGAGTAAGCAAGGCGCCGACGATAGATGGCAGCGGTAGCGATGGGGCGTGGAAGGACGCTCCGGAGCTCACACTGGCTAACGGTGCCAGGATCCAGGCTGTGTACACCGGGGACACGCTTGCCTTCCTGGTGAATTGGGATGACCCCACCATGAGCATGGTCCGCGGTGGGTCCTGGTCATGGGCGGGGGGCAAGTGGACCAACAGCGCGGCGGTGGAGGAGGGCGCCTACAACGAGGATCGGTTCAGTTTCCTATGGAACATCAACATCTCCGACTTCGACAGCAAGGGTTGTGCAACGAAGTGCCACGGTGTGCAGGGTGACGCAACAGGCGCCTGGCTGGAGAATGTCGGTGAGTACGGCGACATGTGGCACATGAAGGCGGGCCGAGCGCTGGGGGCGATCAGCGGCTCCCAGTCCGCTGACCTGACCGTGGACCCGATGGCTCATGCCGCCACTGCCGGCACGGTGACCTTGAACGGCTACTACGACGACAAGATCGTCGCGGCCAAAGATGACCCGGAGTATCCCTTCAGTTCGGAAGACGGGGGCCGCCATGGCGACGCCGGCAAGTCGGCGTACGAGAACAACCGGAACGAGGACAAGACCGGGCCGTTGTACATGGAGACTGCGCCCGAGGACTTCGTGGACGCCATGGTCCTCCACCAGGCCGAAGTAGATGGCGGAGAAGCCGTGGCTGTGGCCGACCTGGCGCCCGATCAGATCGACCAGAATTGGGCTGCCTACGACACGCTCCATGCTGTCGTGCCGGAGCGGGTCCTGCACGCTCCCGAAGGAAGCCGTGGGGACATCCGCCAGTCAGCCACATGGAGCAACGGTGTCTGGACCGCCGAATGCGAGCGGAAGTTGGTCACGGGACACCCAGATGACGTGCAGTTCGACGATCTGACCAAGAGGTACCTCTTCGCCACGACCATCATGGACAACAGTGGCGGAGAAGACCACGATCTTCGCGATACCCTGGAAACCCTCCAGTTTGTCGAGGCCGCGCCGCAAGCTGGGCTGGCAATCGGTGGCGTTCCTGTCTGGCCTCACCTGATTGTGCTGGCGGTGATCGTGATCGGTCTGCTGTACGTGTATTTCAGGGCGCGTTAGCCTGGCTGAGCGTTCCCGCGAAGAAGAGTGGATGACCATCGTTCAATCGCACGCATGAAGATGGGGACAGGCGACCCGGTCGCCTGTCCCCGTTAGGGGCTCCTCCGCACCGAAAGTACGAGTAGCGAAGCATCAAGCCGTGGCGGAGCACCTTAGGAAGGAAGTGCCGATGTGCGCAGAACTGCATGACCGGTCCAGAGCGCTCCGCCACCCGCTGGTGGTCGCACTCCTGATGTTGGTCGGGGTCCCGTTGATCCTGATTCCCGATTCAGCCGCGGCCGCCGCGAAACCGCGGAGTGGCCAGTGGTGCGGCTATACTAACAACGGCGGGTCGGTACGCATGGAGGTGTCGCCCGACGGGCGGTGGCTCAACTCGATCGACATTCGCACACCCAAGGGCAGTGTGTCATCGGGTGAGGCCGGGGGCCGCAGGGCGCAGATCGTCGTGGGCAAGTTCATCCTCCGATCGGCCGGTCGCGGGGGCGGCGGGGGGCGCTGTACCCGCGTTCCTTGCCGTGGAAGCGGCCAGCGGAGCTCAACCACGATGATCCGGGGCACGTTCCGCGGCTCCGACACCGTGCGCGGAGCGTTCACGGCACCGCCGCTGATCGGCCAGTTCAGTGCATGGCCCATCGACTTCGCTCCCTGCCCGTAAGGGGGCCCTCATGAACCGATCACGACCTGCCGCTGGTCGTGCGAGACTGGCCCCGAACCCGGTAGACTCCCCCGCCAGCAGTACTGGCAGGTCGCTGGACGTGGACAGGCAACGGGTGGTGCAGCCCAACCGCCAGGTGATACTGGACGATAGTAGACGCGTCCGCGGTCATCCGACCGGCGGTACGCGGTCCTTCAGGCCTGCCAGGTCCGCCAGCGTGTATGGCTCCACGGTTCGGTTCAAGTCCACGTGTTCCCCGGCCACGCCGTGCGCAGGACCATCTCCCTTCGCCGAATACTGCCATATTACGATGTTGGCCCAATCGCTCGGGGCGTTCATCTCGTCCCCGTAGTCCGCGACCCACTGCCAATACCTGTTGACGTAGGAGTTCAGGCGCCGCGTGCGACCGTGCACGTACCACCGCGCGCTGTAGACTATCGGGCGAACGCCGGTCAGGTCCTCTACCCTTTCCAGGAACTCCCGGAACTCGCGGGACCGGAACGGGGCGCTGCTGTCCTCGATATCGACTGCGGGCGGAAGCTCCCACTCGAAGCCTGCAATCGTCTCGGCGAAGTGGCGCGCCTGGCTCACCGGCTTCCGCACCGCGTTCGAGTAGAAATGGTACGGACCGCGCAACCCGATCACGCCGCGGCTGTTGCCGGCGTTCTCCTCGAAACGCGGGTCGACCCAGCTCCAGCCCTCCGTGGCCTTGATGAGTACGAAGTCAACCGCGGCCGCGGCCGCGGCCGCCCAGTCGATCTGGCCGTTGTGATGGCTCACGTCGATCCCGTAACCCTGCGCGTCGTGCGCCGGACCGGCGGGGATCGTCCCGCGGTACACCTCGGGCGGCTGGTGCCACTGGGCCGCCCGGGCGCAGGCGCCCCCTACAGGGCTCGCGTCGCGCGAACGA
>CAYYVH010000051.1:14074-18265 GCA_964475075.1 uncultured Anaerolineales bacterium
CGGTACACCTCGTGCGGCTGGTCCCACTGGCCCGTCCGGAAGTAGACCACCTTGACGGCGCTGGTCTCGGGGACCTCGAACCGCTGGAGCGTGTATGACTCGCTGTCTGCCTCGAAGATGGCGCTGTGCTCGTTCGTTGTCGGCAGCCAACTGTCCACCGCGACCCCGCTGGCCCGGATCAGCGCCGAGTCGGGGTTGATGCGCACGCCCGAACGTTCGTGCAGCTCCTCGGCCTGGCGGAGGATCCACTCGTCCCGCTGCTCGTCGGGGTGCGGCTCCGGCGGGCCGTCAACGCTCGGGGCCGGCACCGCCAACGCGGTCTCGATCTTGGGGAACACCGCGACCGCGTCACGGAGGTCGGGGTTGTTCATGAAGTTGTTCTCTTGGTGCGCGTCGTTCGTGGACCAGATGAACCACGTCACGCCCAAGAACCGCCCCGTTTCGGCGCACCGGCCGAGGAACTCCTGCATCACCTCGATGTTCTGTTGGGTCTTGTGCAAGTCGCTGTGGGCGAACGTGCCGCACTCTGTGACAAGGAAGGGCTTCTCGCCGATTTGGGCCAAAGCACCGCCCGGATCGTGCGGGCCGCCGTACCCGGACGACCTGAAGTCCCGGTAGAGGTGGTAGAGGGCGTCCTTCTCCCCCCACGTGACCGTGCGGGTGGCCTCCGGCTCGGCCCAGTTCAGGTGGCCATAGGGGTGCGTGGCCATGATTTCGTACTCGGCGATCGCCTGGCGTACCTCCGGAATCTTGTACTCGCCATCCGTAACCGCGTACTGCTCCCACTCGGGCACGGGCGCTCCGTCCATTCGCCTGGCGACCGGATCGTGGCCGTAGGCGAATGCGGGCCAGGTGAGCGTGGCCTTCCGATTGGGAACCAGCCGTTTGACCTCGCGTGCCCACCGGGCGTTCCAATCGGCGGCCCGGGCGTAGTGCTCTACGGTGCGGTACTTCCACTGGTTTCCGGCGTCGGCATCGCCGTTCTCGTAGTGCAGGTTCTGCTCGTTTGCCGGCGAGACCGTGACGTAGGGGTCGGTCCACAGGTTGAACTGCCCGTAGGTCTGCCCACTAGTGTCCTTCGCCTCAATGTTGGAGAGCATGTCGACGGTGTGCCGGGCCCACTCCTCCGCCGAGCGAGCCGACCAGTTGGGGTGGTACATCCGGACGTGGACGAGCCGCCTTGGCGCCGGCGGAATGCCCTGCGGCGCCCAGCCGTGGCGTAGCTTGATGAACCAGTTGACGTTCTCCGAGTCCGACCACTGCGGAATCGTCGGGTCATCGCGCATCAAGAAGTGCAGAATCGTCGCCGCCCCGTCGTCGTGCGAGCACTGGTGCAGCTTCTCCACGTGCCAATGACGGAAGTTGGACACGTGCATTCCGTTCACTTGTCGGCTCATGGTCGGTTACCTCGTCTCTAGCATCGCCGGTCTTCGCACCGCAAACGGGATGAACACGCGCCGCTCCGGCCGGAATCGGTGAGCTCCCGCCATCATGCTACCGCAGCCTGGCCGTGCGTCAAGCCGGATGACGTCCCCACGGCGAAGGGCTAACGTTTCCAACTGAGGGACGTTAGACACACCAAGAAACGACTTCGCGGCGGCGCCCGCGCGCTCCTCCGCAGTCGTTGTTGCCTGCCGTTTGAGCTTGACGTGTCTGGCTTTCGGGTGCATCGTGAGCGGGATGGCGATGCCGGCCGGAGCCGCGGAGGTGGTCAAGCGTATGCGTCGCCCGCACACTGGAGGAGTTCGATGAGGCGTATCACTGTGGTTGTCCTGTTGGTCGCCGCCGTTGCGGCGCTATCCCTCACTTACAGCGAAGGTCCACCCGTACGAGCGGCGGATTGCGATCGTACGTCGGTCGATCTGACACCGATCGATGAGCTCTCACCCGGTCGGTACATGGGCTACCCCGGTGGGCTCTACCCCAACGGCCTCAACTCGCCACCGCAAGCGCACGCCACGATCGCCATGGGCCGGGCCTCCGAGGTCCAACCGCGGCTCACCGACGGGTCGCTGGCACCAAACGGCAAGATCGTGCTGCTGTCGCTGGGCATGACGTACACCACCCTCGAATACGAAGCGTTCATGCACATGGCGGCGGCCGACCCCCAGATCAGCCCGGATGTGCTGCTGGTGGATGGGGCACAGGAGGGTGGGTTCGCAGGTGAGGTGAGCAATCCGGATTCCGAGTACTGGACGACGGTCGACGAGCGGTTGGAGGCGGCCGGTGCGAGGGGCGAGCAGGTGCAGGTCATCTGGCTGAAGGAAGCGGTGGCGAACCCGGAGGGGCCGTTCCCGGAGCACGCCGAAGCGCTGCGGGACGAGTTGGAGGCGATCGTGCACATCGCGCACGACCGCTTCACCAACCTGCAGATTGTGTACCTGTCGAGCCGAGTGTACGGCGGCTACGCGGAGTCGGGTAGGCGTAACTCCAACCGGCTCAACCCCGAGCCGTACGCCTACGAATCGGCGTTCGCGGTGCGGTGGCTGATCGAGAAGCAGATCGGCGGGGATGTTGCACTGAACCCTGATCCCGCCAAGGGCGAGGTGAGAGCACCAGTGTTGCTGTGGGGGCCGTACCTGTGGGCCGACGGGGAGACGGGGCGGAAGGACGGGTTGGTGTGGCGCTGCTCCGACTTCCGAGGCGACGGCACGAGGCCGTCGGATGCGGGGCGGCAGAAGGTAGCCAACATGCTGATGGCTTTCCTCAAGACGCACCCGACGTCGGTGCTGTGGTTCATGGCTGATCCGGAGGCGACGCCCATCCCAACCGCGACCGAGCTGCCCACGGATACGCCCCGGCCGACGAATACGCCGGGTGGTGGGCGGCGGACCCCTGGCACCCGGCCCACGCGTGGGCCCTCGCCTACGCCGGCGCCCCAGCGTAGCTACCGGGTCGAGGAGACGCCGAGCGGCGACCAGATGTGGATCTCGACCAGAAACGCGGACGTTCAGCAGCAACTGGAAGCGATCACGCCCCAGCAATCGAGATGGGTGTGCGGCCGGGTGGTCCAGGACGCGGACGCCGAATGGGGTTTTCGCTTCAGCGACAGCGTATTGTTCGTCATACCGGAGCCCCCCGAACAGATCCAGAGCACGATCCGCGAGATCTCGGCCAATCCGCCGAGCGGGATGAGGGCTGTGCGCTGCATCCATGTCGGCGGCGTTCCGGAGACAGTGCAAGGTCCGCCGCCCGACCGAACCGCAGGGCCCGGCACTCCGACCCGGACCTCGGTGCCACCCGGGCGCACCGCTACGCTGACGCCGATGATTCCGGTGCCGCCGAATCAGCTCTATCTGCCGCTGCTGGTGTCTCGGTAGGGCGCGCCTGCCGGGTCAGATGGGGCGCCTGAGGTGCGCCGTGAGCGCGTGTTCCGGTCTGTAGCGTGGCGGACAGGCAACTGTCAAGGAGGTTGGTGACGTGAAGCCGGGTGATCACAGGCGTGTCGCGTTTCTGCTCGTCGTGGGTATGTTGCTCTGGGCGGCCTTGGTCGCCGGTCGGGTTGGCGCCCAGGCGCCGGAGCCCTGGATTCTCTACGGCCACGACATCAGGTCCGCCTCCACGGTCACGATCGACACGCGCAACGGTCTGGCAAGGGTGGTGGGGTCAGTTGGTTTCGCCGCTACGTCGGGCTCGTCGCTGGCGGCTGCCCGCGCTCCGGTTCCCTCGCAAGGCGGCGTCGTCTATCCGGAGGCCACGATCTTCGGGCTGCTCAGGGATAACACCTTCAACAAGGACTACGTGGTGGTAATTGACAACGAGACGGGGGAGGCGACCAAGACGGTCGAGCTCGATTTCACGGTATCCGGCCGTGGTGCGGCCTTCGGCCCGGACGGCAAGACGCTATACGCCTACAAACCGCCGGGCGAATTGTACGTCATCGACACGGTGACCGGTGCACTTACGCTCGTGGGTGACGTGGTCGACTCGGAGGGTTTCCACCAGTCCGGCGTCAGCCTGCAGTGGGATCCGGATTCCGGTGAATTCCTCGCGCTGGCGGGTCAAGGTTGGAACACGCTCATCAGGATCAACCCGCAGAACGCCAGGGCGACGGTCATCGGCGAAATCGAGGGCATGCGTGCCTGCACCATCCTACGGACCCCCGGACCCGTGGCGGGGGCGGGGGGCACCGTGTTGCCGGAGGGCACCTGGGGCGTCGTCCACACCAACACGGATGTTCTGCACGGGCGC
>CAYYVH010000052.1:0-18185 GCA_964475075.1 uncultured Anaerolineales bacterium
GCGGCCGAGCTCTCCGCCGCACAAGCAAACCTCTTGGTGAATGGGGGTGGGGCGACGGCCGGGGACGTGGCGGAGCTCGTATCGTTGGCTCGACAGAGGGTGATCGAGTGCTTCGGGGTTCGGCTGGAGCTCGAGATCGAGCTGCTGGGAGAAAACGGTGTTGACTAAGCGGCGGCGGCGCAACCTACTGCGTGCCTGGCGCACGCGACGCGTCAGCCAGACTGGTGCTCGTGCGCCGGAGTGGACCATGACGCCGGTACGGGCTCGGCGCCGCCACCGTGCGCCTACCCCTCAGTTCCACGTTCCGACGCGGTCGCTCCTGGCGAGCCCCACTCGCATCGCCGGCACGCTGGCAGTCGCGGCGCTCGGCACGCTCGTCGCTCACTTCGCGCTGTCGGACGCCTACTACGTATACGGGGCGTCCGTGAGTGGAAACGAACGGGTGCCGGCGGAAACAGTGTACGACACCAGCGGGCTGGACGGACTGAGCGTGTTCTTCGTCGACCCAGATGCGGTGTCCGAGCAGATAACAGCCTTGCCGGACGTCAAACGGGCCGAGGTCCGCATCGCCCTCCCCGCGCGGGCGTGGATCATGATCGAGGAAACCCTGCCCGTGCTCCTCTGGCGCGGTGACGGTGTAACTCTGGCCATCGACGAGACGGGCCGTGCCATCTCCCCTCCCACCGACACATCGGCTTTGGTCGAGGTGCGAGACGAATCGGGCGCTCTTGCCTCACCGGGCGCGATCCTGCCGCAAACGGTCGTCGAAGCCGGGTCCGCGTACGGGTCCCGATTCGGTCCGTTGGCGTACCACACAGCCGTTGGTTTCGTCACCACCACGCCCGAGGGGTGGGAGGTCCGCCTGGGCACGGACGCCACGGTGGTCGAACAACAAGCAATCGTGTTGAGGGCGTTGAGGGCACGGCTCATCCAGGAACGAGCCGCCGTGGAATACATCGATCTGCGGTTTACCAGGCGGCCCTACTACCGACTGCGGCAAGAAGGGAATTGACCATGCTGGTCGGCATCGATGTTGGCTCTGACAAGATCTGCACCTTGGTCGGCGAGGCGTTGCCCGGGGACGGGATTCGTGTATTGGGCATCGGCCACGCGCCGGCCGTCGGAATCAGGCGCGGGGAGGTCGTGCACGTGGAGGATGCCGCAGGCGCCATTGCGGCCAGCCTCGAGCGAGCCGAGCGCGTCGCCGGGGTCACTGTGGAGAGTGCCATCGTCGGCCTGACCGGTGTCCACCTCGAGGGCAGCGCCAATCGCGCCGTCATCCCCCTGGGCCGGCGGCCGAGACCCATCACCGCGGCCGACGTCGACCGCGTGTTGGAAGCCGCCGGCACGATCCCATTGCCGGCCGGTCGCGAGATCCTGCACGTCCTGCCGCGCAGTTACACCGTCGACGAGGGCGGAGCCGTGGTCTCGCCAGTGGGCATGGAGGGCTACCGCCTGGGCACCGAGGTCCACGTCGTGACTGCCTCGGCGGCATCCCTGGCGAACCTCCGCCGTTGTCTCGAGTTGGCCGAAGTGGGGTCGACGACCCTTGTGATGGCCTGCCTAGCCGCCTCCGAGGCTACCCTGACGCCTGACGAGCGGGAGCTCGGAGCCTTCGTCGTTGACTTGGGCGCCTCAGCCACTGGGCTGGCCTGTTTTCGCGATGGGGCGCTAGTACACTCGGCGGTCATCCCGGTGGGCGGCCGCCACATGACGAACGACCTGGCGGTCATGCTCCAGACACCGTTGGACTCAGCCGAGCGAATCAAGATCACGCACGGTCATGTTCTCCCCGAGCTCGATGACGATACCACGGAGGTCGATGTGGAGTCCTTCGGGCAGACCGAGCGACACAACGCCAGTCGCCGCTTCGTGAGCGAGATCCTCGCCGCCAGGGCAGACGAGATCGCGAAGCTGATCTGGGCCGAGTTGGAGCGGGCCGAGTTGGCCGGCCACCTTCCCGCCGGTGCCGTGCTCGTCGGGGGCGGCAGTGAACTGAGCGGCCTGGCCCGGCGGCTGTGCGCTCGCTGGAGCCTGGCGGTTCGCACGGGCCAGCCCGGCAAGGTCATCGGGCTTGCCGACACGGCTCGCAGCCCCTCCCACGCCAGTGCGGTGGGGCTCCTGGCCTGGCGCGCCCGTGGCGTGCGCGATGCGGCGGGCCTGCCGATGGCTCGCGAACAGCCCTCGAACGGAGTAGGCCGAATGCTGGGCTGGGCCAAGGACGCATTTTTACCGCGCAGTGGCGCGCGGGTTTGATCGATCGATGGACGTCAAGGGCGAATGGGCAGAACAAGGAAATGGGGAGCACCGGACCCGTCGGGTCCTGTGACCATATCGATTCAAAGAGACGAGCCGATACGACGCAACCAAGGAGGCCAAGACAATGCAGTACCCACTGGAAGCCGATAGCCTTGCCCAGATAATGGTAATAGGCGTCGGCGGCGGCGGCTCGAACGCCGTCAACCGCATGATTGCTGAAGGCCTGAAGGGCGTTGAGTTCATCGCCGCAAATACGGATGCGCAGGCACTGCAACTCAGCCAGGCCGCGCGGCGCATCCAGATCGGTGTCAAGCTGACCAAGGGCCTGGGCGTGGGCGGCCACGCCGGGCTCGGAGAGCGCGCCGCCGAGGAGAGCCGCGAAGAGCTGCAGGAGGCCCTGGACGGCGCCGACATGGTGTTCATCACGGCCGGGATGGGCGGCGGCACTGGGACGGGCGCGTCGCCCGTCGTCGCTGAGATCGCGCGCAACCTGGGCGCCCTGACGATCGCCGTCGTCACGAAGCCCTTCGCCTTCGAGGGAATGCCGCGTACGAAGAGCGCGGAGGCCGGGCTGTCCGCTTTGAGCGAGAACGTGGACACACTGATCGTCATTCCCAACGACCGCTTGCTGACTCTCGGCGATCGCAAGGTGACCTTCCACGAGGCGTTTCGCACGGCCGATGAGGTGCTCCACCAGGGAATCCAGGGAATCAGTGAGCTGATCACCGTTCCCGCGCTCATTAATCTGGATTTCAACGACGTGAGGGCCATCATGTCCGACGGCGGCGACGCACTCATGAGCGTCGGCAAGGCCACGGGCGACAACCGCGCCGTCGACGCCGCCAAGAGCGCCATCGCCAGTCCATTGCTGGACATCACCATTGACGGCGCGACGGGCGTCCTGTTCAATGTCACCGGCGGCATGGACATGACGCTGCAAGAGGTCCACGACGCGGCCGAAGTGATCCGCGACACCGTGGACCGGTCTGCCAACATCATCTTCGGCGCGGCGCTGGATCCCGAGATGTCCGACGAGTTGCAAATCACGGTCATCGCCACTGGCTTCCGCAGCAACGCGGCCAGCCTGAGCGACCCGAGATCGAAGATCGTCGAGCTTCCACTGCGGCATTTTTCACGTGACGAGGACATCGAGGTGCCCGCCTTCCTTCGAAACCGGTAAGCACGAGTTTGTGCATTCGGCAAAACCTTAAGCTTAACCCCCTTGAAAAGACGGCCGGCGTATGGTAGAATGCGGTCCGAACCACAAGATGTAGTAGCGTCGCGACGCGGGTCGACGCTACATATGGCACTATACCCACAACCTGTCCACAGGCTGTCCACAAGGTTGTCAACAGTGCGGCCCAATGGGGCCCGAAGGGTGGGTTATTGCCAGCCCTGGTCCGGATCAGGAGTTCGAGCGGATGAAGTGTCCCTACTGCGCCGCACCAAGCCACGTTGTCGACACGCGGGAGGTCAGCAGCGCGATCAGGCGGCGGCGCGAGTGTGACGGTTGCAGGCAGCGCTTCACCACGTACGAGCGCGTGGCGGCGGCGAACCTCCAGGTCGCGAAGTCCGATGGTCGGCGTGAGGATTTCAGTCGCGACAAGCTGGTCCGGGGGCTGCGTCTGGCGTGTGTGAAGCGCCCCGTTTCGGCCGACACCGTCGAAGCCATTGCCAGTGATATCGAAAGCCAGCTGTACCGCCTGGGCAAGAGCGAGATCAGAAGCGAAGTTGTCGGCGAGCTGGTCATGGAGCGCCTGCGGGCCCTGGATGACGTCGCGTACGTCCGTTTCGCCAGCGTATACCGACGCTTCACGGACCTCGAGGTGTTGGCCGACGAGATCGAACGGCTGCGCGAGAGCAAGCTGCTGGCCGAAGAGCGCAAGCGTCAACTGGCGCTTGGGCTCTAGCTTCTCCTCCCAGTCCTGTTGCCGGGTCGGCCGGTGTGGGCGCTCCTGATACGTTGTCCCTGGAGTGAGTCCGAACACATCGGCGGCTCGAGACGGCCGAACATGCACGTCACGGTCGGACGGTAGTCTGACCTCCATTCGACCGTCCGTCATCCGGCACCGCGCGTGCAGGCCGTCGTGCCCAAGGTTGCTTTGTGGAGGCGCAAGATGCAGAGACAGGAACCCCTCATTCCGACGTCCGGCGGGCCAAGGCCCGCTACCTCGGCACCCAGCCTGGATGACGGAGCGGAGCAGCCCAATGGCCACCACGACCAAATACGGCAGGTCACCCCGCGAGTGGCACCAGGGGACGCGAACTACCTCACTGACCTGGGCGAGAAGATCTTCCTGGATCGCTACGCGCTCAAGGACATGACGAAGGCGAAACTGACCGTCGGCGACATGGTGGTGGTGTGCGTGAATACTGAGACCGGGCAGCGGGAAACCGGTACTGTCGCCGAGCTCAGCGGGAACGATGTGGTCGTGGTGCTGCGCGACGGGGAGCGGATCTCGCGTGCGATGGAGCACGTTGACCGTCCGCTGGAAACGCATCCGGACCAGCTCCAGGCGCGCGTGGCGCATGGCGTGGCGGCCGTGGAGCCAGCTGACCGACGAGAACAGTGGGAAGCCAACTTCCGATGGCTGCAGAACGGCTGGAAATTCGTCCCTGGGGGGCGGATCCTGTCGGCTGCCGGTACGGACCAGAACCTGACCTACTACAACTGCTACGTTATTCCGTCACCCCACGACTCGCGGAACGGCATCATCCGCACGCTGTCGCAGATGACCGAGATCATGTCACGCGGCGGCGGCGTGGGCATCAACCTGTCCACGTTGCGCCCAAGATACGCCTACGTCCGCGGTGTCAACGGGCGCTCGAGCGGCGCGGTGTCATGGGGCTCACTCTTCAGCTTCGTGACCGGCCTGATCGAACAGGGCGGCAGCCGCCGCGGCGCACTGATGCTCATCCTGAACGTCTGGCACCCGGACGTGGTGGAGTTCATCACCGCCAAGCGGATCATGGGCCGCATCACCAACGCCAACATCTCGGTCGGGATCCCTGATGCATTCATGGCCGCCGTGGAGGCCGACGCCGACTGGGACCTGGTTTTCCCGGACACGAGCCACACCGACTACGAGCAGGCTTGGGATGGCGACCTGGACCGATGGCGCGAGGCGGGGCGAGCTGTAGTCCACCACAAGACGGTCCGGGCGCGCGAGCTGTGGCACACGATCATCGAGAGCGCGTGGGCCAGCGCGGAGCCGGGCCTGTGGTTCATCGAGCGGGCCAACAAGGCGAGCAACTCCCACTACTACGCCCCGTTGGTGTGCACGAACCCCTGTGGTGAGCAACCGCTGCCGGCCTGGGCGGTGTGCAATCTCGGGGCGGTCAACCTGTCCAAATTCGCCCGCGACGACGAAGTGGATTGGGACACCTTGGGCAAGACGGTACGCTATGCCGTCCGCTTCCTAGACGATGTGATCGACGCCACGCCCAACTTCTTCGAGGAGAACGAGCGGCAGCAGAAGGCCGAGCGCCGGGTGGGGTTGGGTACGATGGGCCTGGCCGAGCTCATGATCCGCTGCGGCGTTCGGTATGGCAGCCCGGAGGGCAACGCGTTCTGCGACGAGCTGTATCGCTTCATTGCCAGCACCGCCTACCTGGCCTCGGCCGACTTCGCGGCCGAGAAGGGCGCGTTTCCAATGTTCGACGCCGAAGAGTACCTGCAGAGTGGCTTCATGCTGGGCATGCCCGAGGAGGTACGCCAAGCTATCGCCTCCAAGGGAATCCGGAACGTCACGCTGCTCACCCAGGCACCGACCGGCAGCACCGGGACGATGGTTGGCACATCGACCGGAATTGAACCGTTCTTCGGCTGGACCTACTACCGCAAGAGCCGTCTGGGGATCCTCGAGGAAAACGTGGAGGTCGTCGAGGAGTGGCGGACCGAACACCCCGATGAGGACCTGCCGGACCATTTCGTATCGGCCATGGACCTGACCCCCGAGGAGCATGTGGGTGTACAGGCGATGATCCAGCGCTGGGTGGATTCCTCGATCTCCAAGACCTGCAACGTGCCCAACGAGTACACGGTGGACGAGACGCGCGAGCTGTACGAGTACATGTACCGTATGGGCTGCAAGGGCGGCACGGTTTACCGGGACGGCTCGCGCGACGAGCAGGTGCTCAACCTCAGGGAGAATAAGCAGGAGCATGGTGCCGCCACCGCGCTCGACCTCGAAGTCAGGCCGCGCCCGCGGCAGATGGTCGGCACGACCTATCGCATCGTTACACCTCTCGGGAAGGCCTACATCACGGTCAACCGCAACTCTCTCGTCGAGCCCTTCGAGGTGTTCGTCAACCTCGGCAAGGCGGGCAGCGATCTGGCGGCGGATGCGGAGGCCATCGGGCGGCTGATCAGCCTCGCCCTGCGCATGCCGAGCCCCCTCTCGCCGGAACAACGCCTGCAAAAAGTGATCGAAGAGCTGAACGGCATCGGTGGCAGCCGGACGGTGGGGTTCGGGGCCGACAGGGTCCGTTCGCTCCCCGACGGCATCGCCCACGCGTTGCGAGAGGACCTGGCGGATCCGGCGGCCAGTCCCCTCGGCGAGCAGCTGGGCTTGCTCCCCGGCGCAGACCTGTGCCCGGTATGCGGGCATGCTTCGTTCGTCCACGAGGAGGGCTGCCAGAAGTGTTATAGCTGCGGTCATTCGGAGTGTTGACGGATGGAGATGAAGATGGACGTTGTTGAGTTGATCACAAGTTGGGCTATCGGCTATCAGCTATCAGCTATCAGACGGGCTGGTCCCAGGTCGAACTTGTTTGGCTGAAGCCGACGGAGACGGTACTTGCCAATTTGACTACAGCCTGCCTGACCGGGCAACCCCCTGGCCCCGTGGCGGGGCGCCTTTCCTGGGCGCCCCGCCGCTTCGTGGACCGGGCAAACGGGGTTCGGCAAACGAGAAACGCGGGATAAGAACAGGCGCGCCGGGCGCGTCGCAATGCCAGATCCGTAGATCGGAGGGTTTACATGACCAGACTGCACTCTACTACCGTGGACTACTCGGCCAACCTGGGGCCACACCAGCAAGCGGTGGACGCTGCCCTGGCCGAGATGGCTACGGGCGACGTGCTGACGCGCATCTGGGGGCATGACCACACGGTATGGAAGCCCGAGCCGACCGAGATCTCCAACCGTCTGGGCTGGCTCAAAGTCGCTGAGGAGATGGCGCAGAACGTTGGCCGGCTGCATGCGTTGGTCGAAACTACTCGCGCCGCCGGCTACACGCACGCCCTGCTCTTGGGCATGGGCGGCTCGAGCCTCGCGCCCGAGCTCTTCAGCAAGACCTTCGGTGGAGGCGAGGGATACCTGGACCTGGCGGTGCTCGATAGCACCGATCCCGCTGCCGTACTGGCGCACGCCGAGCGGCTCGATCCGGCCCAGACGCTGTTCATCGTGGCCACCAAATCCGGCGGCACGGCCGAGACGCTCTCTTTCTTCAAGTTCTTCTTCAACCGGACGGTGGAGGCGGTTGGAGCGGACCGCGCCGGTGAGCACTTCGTGGCCATCACCGATCCGGGCAGCAAGCTTGCCGACCTGGCTGAACGCCACGGCTTCCGGTCCACCTTCCTCAATGACCCCAACATCGGCGGGCGCTACTCAGTGCTGTCTTTCTTCGGGCTCGTGCCGGCCGCCCTTGTTGGAGTGGACGTGGGCAAGCTCCTGGAGCGTGCTCTGGCAATGGCCGACGCCTGCGGACCGTCCGTGGCAACCGGTGACAATCCCGCTGCCTGGCTCGGAGCGGTGATAGGTGAGCTGGCGCGGTCCGGGCGAGACAAGCTGACGCTCGTCACTCCGAGGTCGCTGCCTGGCTTCGGCGATTGGGTGGAACAGCTCATCGCCGAGAGCACGGGCAAGGAGGGTACGGGCATTCTGCCGGTAGTCGGTGAGCCGCTTGGTCCACCTGCCGTGTACGGCGGGGACCGCCTGTTCGTCCAACTGCGGCCCCCGGGCGACGACAGCCAGGACACGCCGATCCGGGCCCTGGAGGGCGCCGGATTCCCCGTAGTTAGACTGGAGTTGAAGGACAAGTACGACCTGGGCGGGCAGTTCTTCCTGTGGGAGCTGGCCACGGCAGTGGTGGGTCACCGCCTGGGTATCAACCCCTTCGATCAACCCAACGTCGAAGCGGCAAAGATGGTGGCGCGCGAGATGATCGCCGCGTACGTTCGGGAAGGCGCGCTGCCGCCCGAGAACCCGGTCCTCAGCAGCGGCGGCATCGACGTCTACGGCGACGTGTCCGCGGCAAGCCCCGCCGAAGCACTCGCCGCGTTCCTGGAGCAGGGCGTGATGGGCGACTACGTAGCCCTCCAAGCGTATGTCCAGCCGACGGCCGAGACGGACGCGGCGCTGCGTGCGCTTCGCTCCCGGCTGCGCGACCAGTACAGGCTGGCGACGACGGTGGGCTACGGTCCGCGCTTCCTCCACTCGACCGGCCAGCTTCACAAAGGCGACGGTGGCAACGGGCTGTTCGTGCAGTTCACGTCAGACGCCGTGTTGGACGCCCTCATCCCCGACGAGGCGGGAGCACTCACATCGCACATCACCTTCGGTGTGCTCAAGCTGGCCCAGGCCATGGGCGACCGGCGGGCGCTGGTGGACGCCGGCCGACGGGTGATCCGCCTGCACCTGGGGGCGGGCGTGGCGGGAGGGCTTCTGCGGTTGTGTTCTTGAGGGGGAGCATCGGAGATGGCGTACCATTGGCACAACGTCCCGATCCCACCAGCCACAACCGAGCCGGGGCATCTGCGTAGTCCATGATCGGGGAAAGCCAAAACCGCATAACGCTTGACGCGGACCGACGACAGCGCCCGCTCGACAACGCTTGCACCGCAGCCCTTCCCCGACTACCCTTCGTGTTGCGGTGCCGCAGGTCACGGCAGCATGGGAGGGTTTCATGCACGGCAAGGTTGGTTGGCTGCTGGTTGCTGGTCTCCTTGTGGGCCTGCCCCTGACTTCCCCGGATCCAGTCGCCGGCTCGGCGGGCAACACCCTCATCAAGCTCACCCCCGCCTGGGAGTTCCCCGACGGCTGGGCCGTCACGCGCTGGGCCACCGATTCCCATGCCGACACCGTCGTCCTGGTCCGCGGCACCGAGCCGATCACCTTCCCCCAACCGAACTGGGCGACCAGGGACCTGTTCGTGCTCGACGGTGCCACCGGGGCGCGGGCGATCTACGGCCCGGAGTCCGGCTTGGGCACCGACCCCATCTCGCGCCTCCAACCCGACATCAGCGCTGACGGTCGTTATGTCGTGTTCGGCACCTACCGTCGCCAATACCCTCAGGGCACCGACCTGCGAATGTGGCACGAAGGCATGGGTAATGAGGTGATCTTCACCTCGGGCAAGAACTTCGACCTGGACTTCCCTGCCATCAGCTCCGACGGCAACTCCGCGGCCGTTGTTGAGATTCTACCCCTCACGGCGGGCAACAACGTGTTCCGGATGCGCATTCACCGCTGGAGCGCGGGCGCTGGGCCGGAGATGATGGTGGAGCACCAGCAGCGTCACATCACCGGCCTGGACCTGAGCGGCGACGGTCAGCGAATCGTCTACTGCCTGCAGAACCACGCCGACCAGCCCGACAGCGGTCAGATTCGCATCATCGACAGCGACGGTAGCGGGCGGCTGCTCTTCAACTACCTCGGTACGGCAGGGCCGGTCGCAATCGACGGCGACGGTGACACGGTAGCAGCTTTCCTGCCGGGCGAGCCGGCCGAAATGGGCGGTCCCCGTGACGACTCGCCTGGCGTGTTCCTCTGGCGTGAGGGCAGAGCGCCGACGCGCCTCGACCCCAGGGATGGCAGCGCGGATTCGCGGATTCCCCTCACGATGTCACCTGACGGGACACGCATCTCATGGGGCGGAATCTTGTGGACCGCCGACGGGGGACCCACCCGCGTATTCCCCACCGACCTGCAGTCCTCCGTCAGCCAGGCGCAAATGAGTGCCGACGGATACCACTGGACGGTGTGGTTATCCGAAGGCCCCGAGGGCCCGGGATTGTACCGCCTGGACCTCGACCAGCCACTGTCGGAGCTGTATCTGCCATTGGTCGTGCGCGAACGCCGGCCCACCCGGCCACCCGGCTGATCACGCAACCCAGAGTCCCCGATCGCGTATACACGCCATTGCAGACGAAAAAACGGTCATCGAAGCGGAGCTAGGAGCTAATCGGAATGAAAAAGAGACTCTACCGCTCGCGCGACGAGCGCATGTTGGCCGGTGTTGCCGGCGGATTGGCCGCGTACTTCAACGTGGACCCGACGATCGTACGCCTGCTGTTCGTCGTGGCCGCGTTGCCGGGGATGGGAACGGGCATCGTCCTCTACTTGGCCCTGACGATCATTATCCCGTCCGAGCCGTCCGAGCTGGGCGATGACGGCGAGGGTGATGGGGAAGCCGAAGGCGAAGCACCTTCGACACCCGAGATCGCCCAGGTCGCTGAGAAGGTCGGGCGACTCGAAGAGGCGGCACGGTCCGACCTCGAGTCCGGCGAGTAGCTTCTCCCTGGCGTGTGCCGGAGACCCTCCGACACCCACCAGGCCCCGCGAATCGCACGCTTCGGCCGCACGGCCCTATAATGTCCCAGATAGTCGGGAGAGGAGTAGTAGGGAGAGGAGCAGGGACGTGCCGACTGAGGAGGCGCCATGAGAAGGCCGAACGCCGTTTCCGCGAACGTGCTGCGTACGCGGGAAGCGCAGGAATCCCGCGAACTGGCCGACCTGGCGCCCTACGCCGAGCGGTCGGCCTCCAGCCGCGGGCGGGACTACCCCAGCGAGCCCCATCCGTACCGAACCGCGTTCCAGCAGGACCGCGATCGCATCATGTACACGACCGCGTTCCGGCGACTCCAGTACAAGACGCAGGTGTTCGTGTACTACGAAGGCGACTACTACCGGACGCGCCTCACCCACACGAATGAGGCCGCCCAGATCGCCCGGACGGTCGCCCGCGCCCTCGGGGCAAACGAGGATCTGGCGGAGGCCATCACACTGGCACACGACCTGGGCCATCCACCGTTCGGGCACTCTGGTGAGTCCACCTTGAACCGGCTGATGCTGGAGCGCAGTGGCCTGGAACCGATGGATCCCGACAACGAAGGTCGCGGGTTCAACCACACGCTGCAGAGCCTTCGCATCGTCGAGAAGCTGGAGCGGCGCTGGACGGATTTCCACGGTCTGAACCTCACCTGGGAAACACGCGAAGGGATCGCGAAGCATGCCACCGAGTATGACCGGGTTCACCCCGACTGGTTGGCGCGCTTCGAGCCTGACCTTCGCCCGTCGCTAGAGGCGCAGATTGTCAACCATGCCGACGAGCTGACCTATAGCGCCCACGACCTAGACGACGGGCTGCGCAGCGGGATGATCCATATGGGAATGCGTGAGCTGGAGCGCCTCGAGCTATGGCAGCAGGCCGCAGCCAACGTGGCCGATGGTGACCTCGAGCTGCGGCGCCACCGCATCATCCGGCGCGTCATCGACCTTCTCATCAGCGACCTGGTTTACAGTAGTACCGCCCTTATCACCGAAGCGGCCCCCGCGTCACCGGCCGATGTGCGCCGTCACTCCGCGCCGCTCTTGGCCCTCTCGGACGACCTGCTGGCCATGCAGCGCGAGTTGAAGGACTTCCTCCACACGCACCTCTACCGCCATTGGCACGTCGTGCGTGTGTTCCGCAAGGCCGAGCGCGTGCTCGTCGGCCTGTTCGAGGCTTTCGAGGAGGACTACCGCCAGCTGCCCGAGCAGCCGAGATCCAAGATCCGCAGCGTCCAGCCCGGCATCCGCCCGGGGGGGCCACTCACGCCTGAGGGATACCGGGTGATCGCCGACTACCTGGCAGGTATGACCGACCGGTACGCCCTACAGGAGCACCGGCGGCTGTACGACCCGTACGAACGGGCATGATCGCCGCGCATCCGTAGTCGACGGCGATACTACTGTGCAGCGAGCAAGCCATGGATACTGAAGTGCTGCGTGCGCTACTCCTGGGAATCCTGCAGGGGTTGACCGAGTTCCTGCCGGTTTCCAGCTCGGGCCACCTGGTGATCGTACCCGAGCTGCTAACTTGGCCCCGCCCGGGCATGACCTTCGATGCTGTCGCTCACGCCGGTACCGCCCTGGCCGTGCTGCTGTACTTCAGATCCGATTGGCTGCGGCTCCTGACGAGCCCCATTCGGGGGCTCCGTGCCGGCAACCTGCGGCAAGACCCCGACGCCAGGCTCCTCGGCCTGCTGGCACTCAGCACGCTGCCGGCCGTGGTCGTCAGCCTGGCCCTCAATCAGGCATTCGAGGAGTTGTTCGCACGGCCGCTGGCGGCCGCGCCGATGCTGCTGGTCACCGGCGCCCTGTTGGTGATCGCCGAGCAGCTCAGCTCCAAGGACGAAGGTGCGGGGGACCTGAGCGCAGGGCGTGCTCTCACCATCGGAGTCTCCCAGGCGCTGGCTATCATCCCCGGGATCTCTCGTTCGGGGTCAACGATTGCCGCTGGGCAGCTGGTCGGCCTGTCGCGCGAAGAGGCGACCCGCTTCAGCTTCCTGCTGGCCGGACCGATCACGGCCGGTGCGGGCATATTCGAGCTGACGAAAAGCCTGGTCCGGGGCGCCGTATGGGGCGACCTCGCCACCCTTGCCACCGGTTTCGTCGCCGCGTTTCTCTCCGGGTACCTGACCATCGGATTCCTCCTCGCCTATTCCCGCCGCGCACCGCTCTACGTATTTGCCGCCTACACGTGGGCGTTCGGACTTGTGGCCTGGTGGTGGCTCCGGTGATGGCCGAACGCGGGCACTGCAGCCTCTGGAGGCGGTGTGGTCGGTGGAGGATAGTTTGAGCGGCCTCGCCCTCTCCACGATGTACTTCCAGCGCTGGGTGGACCGGGGCGACCTCGGCCCGTTCTTTTCCCTTGGCAGCCAGATGGAATTCACCCAGTTCGAGCTCAGCCCGGTTCTTTCACCCGACGCGTTAGCTGAGGTGGACCCGTCCGAGGTCAGCATCGCCGCTGTGCACCACCCGTGCCCACGTCCGCGTGCGTTCGATCCTGGCGACCGCCTGACCGCAGCGGACCCGGCGGCCCGCGCGCGAGCGGCAGAGCTCTTGGGTAGGACGATCGAGACGGCCGCGCGACTCGGTGCACCGGCCGTAGTACTCCATCTGGGTCGTGTCGAGGATACGCCCGACGAGATGATCCGCCGCTTGCGCTTCGAGCTCGAGAGCAGATACCGTGCTGGCCAGCGTGCCGGCGGCCGGTACGCCGCCGTCCTCGATCGTCTGAAGGCGTGCCTGGTGGAGCGTGCGCCACCGCACCTCCAGCACGCGCTGGAGGCGTTGCCGCCCGTGCTCGAGATGGCCCGGCGGCACGGGGTCCGCGTGGGCCTGGAGACCGGCTACTACGCCGACGACCTGCCGGGCCCCCTCGGCATGGCGGAGCTGCTCGATGCCCTAGGCTCGGAGGGCCTGGGCGCGTGGTTGGACACCGGCCACGTGGGAGCGCAGGTCAACCTCGGCCTGGAGCGCATCGAGGACTGGTTCGGCGCCGTGGACGGGCGGTGGCTGGGCGTCCACCTCCACGACGTCGTGGCACTGCGCGATCACCTCGTCCCGGGACTGGGCGAGCTGGACTTCGCGGCCATCGGCCGGAACCTACCACCCACGGCAATCCGGTCCTGCGAAGTCGACTGGTATTTCACCCCTGAGGAGGTAGTCCGAGGCGTCCGTCACCTCACGCGCACCGGGTGCGCCAGCACCGCATGACCGGCCGAACACTTGTCACGCTGGCCGCCAACGTGCTATACTGAAACGCCACATCGATTGGAGGTCGTCCGCGCGGAAAGTGGGTTCTTCCCACTTTTCTTTGTGTGGGCACCCGTCCGCCGGGCGGTGTCGTCTGGAGGGGGGATCATATGGTCGAAAAAACAGGCTCAAGCTCGGAACTGATGGCTGCCGTCCGCGGCCTCAGTGCGGCGCGCGGCCTACCGCCCGAGGTTATCCTCGACGCGCTGAAGGCGGCGCTGATATCGGCCTACCACAAGATTCCGGGAGCGGAGGAGAGCCAGGTCACCGTCGAGATCAACGAGGACACGGGCGAGACGCGGGTTCTGGCCCACTATACCGTCGTCGAGGAGCAATACATCGAGGACGCCGAAAGCGAGATCACCACCGAGCAAGCCGAGCTGTTCGAACCTGACCCGCAGATTGGCGACGCGATAACCGTCGACGTCACCCCTGACGACTTCGGCCGGATCGCCGCACAGACAGCCAAACAGGTCATCCTCCAGCGCATTCGCGAGGCCGAGCGGGAACAGACCTACACCACGTACGCCGAGCGCGAGGGCGAGATCGTCTACGGCACCGTGCAGACCGCGAGCCGCGACAACGTCACGGTTGCCCTTGATCGGGTCGAAGCACTCCTACCGAAGAGCCAGCAGATCCCTGGCGAGAGGTACTCACCCAACCAACGGGTCCGGGTCTTCGTTTCCGAGGTCAAGCGCTCACCGAAAGGCCCCCAGGTCATCGTGAGTCGCACCCACCGCGACATGTTGAAGAGCCTGATGGAACTCGAGATCCCGGAGATATTCCAGGGCATCGTGGAGATCAAGGGCATTGCCCGGGAAGCGGGAAGCCGCTCCAAGGTGGCCGTCTGGTCGCACCAGGAAGGGGTGGACCCGGTGGGTGCCTGCGTCGGGATGCGGGGCGTGCGGATCCAAGCATTGGTGCGCGAGCTGGGTGGCGAGAAGATCGACATCGTGCAGTGGGATCCGGATCCGCGGGTCTTCATCGCTCACGCCCTTTCCCCAGCCAACGTCCATCACGTCTGGCTCGAGGAGGAAGCGGAGCGCCGCACGGCGAATGTTGTGGTCCCGGACAACCAGCTGTCGCTCGCGATCGGGCGGGAGGGACAAAACGCGCGCTTGGCGGCCAAATTGACCGGCTGGCGAATCGATATCAGGGCCGAAAGCGAGGCTGCTGAGGAACTCGCCGAGGTGCGCGCGGCGGAGGATGCACGCCGGGCGGACCGCACCCGACAGGCGCAGGAAGCTGCGGATGCCCAGGCAGCTGCTATCGCGGCCATCGCCGATGCCGAGCCGGCGTACGAGACCGAGGACCAGCAAGACGAACCTGTCGAACAACCCACAGAAGACGTGCTGGCGCCGGCCGCCGAAGTAGCCAGGGTGGTGGGGGCAGTTGAAGCACCGGGGCTGGCCGAGGTGGCCGAAGCTCCGGTCTCCGCCGCGCCCGCCGGAGAGGCTGAAGCCGCGGAGAAGGCGCACGCCCCATCGGCCGGTGAGGCACCAGCCTGGAAGTTCGCTCAACGTGCGGTACCAGCAACCGACGAGGACGAGGAAGAGGCCGCCCTGTTGGGCGTCGGCGGTGGCACCAAGCGAAGGCGGAAACCGCGGCGCCTCGTTCGCGATCCGGTGACGGGCGAGCTCGTCGCCAGGCAGGAGCGCAAGCAGACGCGCCGGCGGCCCGAGTGGGAGGAAGACATCGGTCGATGGTCTGAAGAGAAGCTCGACGAGATCATGGACTTCACCGAGCTCGACTTCGTGGGTCCGGACGCCGCGGACGAGTCGGCGGACGAGGACGCCGCGGACGAGTCGGCGGACGAGACCACTGAGGATGAGTCTGAAGACGAGGTCGTCGGTGAGGTTGACGAGGACAATGCATAGCGCCAGTCGTCGGGTGGGGGGCCATGGCGAAGGAGAAGCGCCCAGGGCAACGGCGAGTGCCTCAACGATGGTGCGTGGTCTGCCACAAGCGCGGGCCGAAGGGGGAAATGGTTCGCGTTGCCCGATCCACCGACGGGGCGGTAGCGGTCGACGCGAGTGGCAAGGGCCCGGGCCGCGGCGCGTACCTGTGCCGCCAACGGGCCTGCTGGATGGCAGACAGCATGCCGTCGCAGTTGAGCCGTGCGCTCAAGACGGCGCTCACCGACGAGGAACGTGCACAACTTAGGGCATTAGCGTCTGGTTTGTGTGAGAAAGACGACGGGGGCTAGGTCACACCCCAGTCGGGTGGGGGAACACAGGACGGATAGCGCATGACGGACCAACCGTCAACGGAAGGCAGGATCGTAGAGATCCCGGCTGAGATTCCGGTCCGGGAGCTAGCGGAACGACTGGAGATCAGTCCGGTCGAGCTGCTCAAGGCCCTGATCGCCAACGGCATCATGGCCGGCATCACCGAGTCGATCGACTTCGACACGGCTGCCATTGTTGCCGCAGACCTGGGCTTTAATCTGCTTCTCGAGGGTGCCGTTGCCCCACCAGTCGAAGCGGCCGAGGTTGTCCCCGAAACCACACCGGCCGAGGAGGTCGGTCCCCAAGTGCCGTGGTACATCGCCGACGAGGCGGAGGAAGACCTCTCCACTCGCCCGCCGGTCGTGAGTGTTCTGGGGCATGTTGATCACGGAAAGACGAGCTTGCTGGACGCGATTCGGGACACCAAGGTTGCGGCCGGCGAGTCTGGCGGGATTACCCAGCACATCGGGGCGTACACGGTGATGCGCGACGGCCAGCAGGTCACGTTCGTCGACACGCCGGGCCACGAGGCCTTCACGGCGATGCGTGCCCGTGGCGCCCAGGCCACCGATATTGCCGTCATCGTGGTCGCGGCCGACGATGGCGTCATGCCTCAGACACGCGAGGCCATCGATCACGCCCTAGCGGCCCGCGTGCCGATCATCGTGGCCGTCAACAAGATCGACCTGGAGACGTCACGCCCCCAGCGGGTGATGGAGCAGATGGCCGAGCTCGACATCGTACCTGAAAGCTGGGGCGGCGACACGTTCTTCGTAAACGTCTCCGCCGTTTCAGCCGAGGGGCTGCCCGAGCTTCTGGACGCCATTCTGCTCGTGGCAGAGGACGTACAGCCGGTGGCCAACCCCAACCGCCCAGCGCGGGGCATCGTGCTGGAGGGCCGCATCGACCACCAACGCGGTGTTATCGCCTCTCTCCTGGTTCAGTCCGGGTCGCTGGGCACGGGAGACATGGTGGTCATAGACACGGGCTACGGACGGGTTCGGGCGATGTTCGACGAGAACGGTGCTCGGATCCGGACGGCCGGTCCGGCGACCCCGGTGGAGATCATGGGTCTGTCGGAGCTTCCGCAGGCCGGTGCGCGCTTCGAGGTGGTGCCCAACGAGAAGCTGGCCAAACAGATCGTCGCCAGCCGTGAGTATGCCGCCCGGGGCGAAGTGCCCCAGCTCGAGAGCGTCCCAATGAGCTTGGAAGAGCTCTTCGCTCGGGCCCAGGCAGGCGAGGCGAAGTCCCTCCACCTGGTGGTCAAGACCGACGTGCAGGGAACCCTCGATCCAGTGGTCTCTTCGCTGCGGCAGCTTGGTGGTGAGATCAACGTCAGCATTCTCCACGCCGCTACCGGGGACATCACCGAGTCGGACATCAACCTGGCCGCGGCCTCGGGGGCAGTGGTCCTCGGCTTTCGCGTGGGTCCGGACGGGCGGGCGCGGCGTGCGGCGGCGGCTCAGAACGTCGAGGTGCGCGAGTACGACGTCATCTACAAACTGGTGGAGGACGTCGCTGATGCTCTTACGGGCATGCTCGAGCCGATCTACGAGGATCAGACAATCGGCCTGGCAGAAGTGCGCGCCGTCTTCCGCATCTCACGGGTGGGGCCCGTGGCCGGCTGCCACGTGAGGAGCGGAACAATCCGACGGAACGCCACCGCCCGGGTGCTGCGCGGCGGCGAGGAGATCGCGGTCAGCACCGTGAGCTCGTTGAAGCGATTCGAGGAGGACGTGCGTGAAGTCCGGGAGGGCTTTGAGTGCGGCATTGGCCTGACCAGCTTCGAGGACTTCGAGGAGGGCGACTCCCTGGAGTTCTTCGTCCAGGAGCGCGTACGCTAAGGGCGTGTCAACAAATAAGACCGTGCAACCGAGGGCGCCGATGCGCCGGCA
>CAYYVH010000053.1:0-17758 GCA_964475075.1 uncultured Anaerolineales bacterium
CGGGTGCGGGGGGGGTGGGCGGGACGAGCGACGGCATCGAGATCTGGCCAGCGCCGAACAGCAGGTCACCCGCCTTGCCCAGCTTGCCCTTGATCGCGTTGACCTGGGACAGCACCGCGGTCAGCGCCGCTTGAAACCCGCCCACCAGAGCCTTCCATATCGCGGCAGGGACATCGACCAGCCAGTCGTTGAACTTGCCGGCGATCATGGCCGTCCCGTCGGTGACGAACTTCACGACGTTGAGAAAGAACCCACTGATGACTGCATATGCCTTCCCGAAAAAGCTCACCACCGCGAACGCCATGCCGGCAAGGGAGTCGACCACCACTTCCACTGCCTTCTTCTGCTCCTGGCCCAACCTGATCATCCATCGAATGATGAAGCCCAGCCCGATGATGATGTCGCGGATCGAGTCGGCCATCTCGGAGAAGTTGTCGGGCTTGAAGTCCTTGAAGATCTGGGCCAAGGCGACCTGAATGCCACGGAAGATCTTGGGCAGCTCCTGCTCGATGAGTTTGTCGTTCGCCTTGAGCCACTCGCTGGCCACGCCGACCGCGTTGCTCATGCGCTTGACCAGCGGGGTGATCACCGGCAGGAGCTGCGTGCCAACCAATATCTTGAATGTCTTGATCGCAGCGTGCAGCCCCTTCATCTGGTTGGTGTAGCTGCCAGATGTGCGCACCGCATCGCCCTGCGCGTCCTTGGTGGCTCGCATGATGATGTTGAGGCGGGCCAGCACCTTCTGCTGCTCGGTGGCCGCCTTGGCACCCCCCTTGATCCCCATGTTGAGGAGTTCCTGGTTCACCGCGGCCACGCGCACGTCGGCGCCGTACTTCAGCACCGGCTCCACGTTGCCCAGGAGACCGGACCGCAGGGCGATCAGCACGTCCGGCGCCGCCTCGTTGTTGAAGCTGGCCAGGTCCTCGGTGAGCTTCACCATGTGGGTGGAGAGGTTGGCCGACTCCTTGCCGCCGAACTTCAGCGCGTTGAACAAAGCACCGAAGGTGGCCGCCTGGTCTCGTAACTCGAAGGCGCTCCGGTTCGCCGCCTTCGCCATGGCCTCGGACCACTTGGCCACGCCCTGAGCGTTCTTCTTGAACACCGCGGCGAACTTGCTCTCACTCTCCTCCGCATCAGCAGCTGCGTCGATGGCCGCCTTGAGGCCGACTGCAGCTGCAGCACCAAGTGCCACAAACCCGGCAACAGCCACCTTTGCCATGGTCTTGAGCGCACCGCCCACCCTGCCTGCCACCTTCTTGAGCCCGGTGAGGCCGCCGCGGAGTTTCTGGATCGGTTTGCTGTCGGTCTTGAACCGCCAGCGCGTGATCAGCTCTCTGAGTGTAGTCCCTGGCATCAGCGGGACTCCTTCAGCGCCTGCTCCTGCATGGATGCGTTGAGTTCCAGCGCCAAGTGCGCGCGCACTAGATCGTCAAGAGACCAGTGAGTTTCGATCTCCTGGAGGGTGGCCGTTCCGCTGAGTACCACATGCCACACGATCCATTCCTCCTCAATTGCCGCACCGTTGACCTCGCCTAAGACGCGTCGGGTGTCTCGTCCGCTCCAGCCGCCACGAGCCCGGGTAGCTCGCTGAGCCAGGCGCCCAAAGGGAGGTCGTAGTTCGCCTCCAGGACGAACCCGATCACCTTGAACATCGTCCAGTAGGAGCCCATGAACAGCGTGTCGAAGCTGTCGGCCGCATTGACCTTCCGGCCGCTCTCCTCTGCTACCTGAGTCCCGCGGAGGAGCCGCTTGACCAGTCCCACGACCTCTGCCTCGTCCAGACGATCTGCCAGCGCCTCAAAAGCCTCGGCTATCGTGGCCGCGTCAACGCCAACACCGCCCGTGTCACCCTCGGACCCCAGGGCCCCAGAGATAGCCTTGCCAATCGGACCGCCCAGGATGCGCGTCAGGCGGGCCAGGACGCCAACTCCCTCGGTGGCGCTGAAAGCGGTGACTGACCAGGTGCGTCCGTCGATCTCTCTTTCTGTGGTTTTTCTCACGAGACCTCCGGGCTACTCAGCCGGCCAGGTGAACTTAATCTTGGCGCAGGCGAAGACCCACTCCTGGTCGGCCTGCTCTTTGCCGCGCTCCAGGTTGGGGGGCTTCTGAATCCACGCCTCGCCAGAGAACGCCTTGTTCGTCAGGTTGTCCTTGACGACCAGCTCGGCGACCCCACTACCATCGTCCTCGTCGGTTGCCAGGAGCTCGCCCAGAATACGGTTGCTGTCCGAGGTCTGCTTGAGAGTCAGGGTCACTGTGCCGCTTTGGTTAGCGTTGAGTGTCCTGCTCACCTCGCCGTCGGCGCCCACGTGCTTCGTGAACGAGTCCTCCTCGCGCTCCACCGTCACGAAAGTGCCATCCGCGAAGCCGGTCATCTCGTAGCCGTCGAAGACGACCGAAACCTCGCCGGGCTTGTAGGTCAGTACGTTTGCCATGGTCGATCTCCTTGTCCAGCTCGGGCCCGGGCTACACGCTCACGGTGCCGGTGACGGTGATGTTGTGGATGGCGCCGGCCAGGTCTGCAGTGAATTTCACCCCGGTCAGAGTGCGGGCTGTTTTGTTGGCTGCGCTCACGTCGGCCACCAGGGGGACGACCACTGCTGCTGCATCCAGCGGAGCCAGCAGCCCGTTACGCACGCCCTGCTCCAGCCTCTTCTGGATGATGGCCTCGACCTTGGCGATGCCCTTGTCGGTGAAGGCGACCTTCCTTTGCGCGATGAGCAGCGCCACCAGGTCCTCCTGCATCCTGACCCGGAGCCAGTCGATGCCGCGGGTGATGTCGATGTAGTCCTCGCCGGTGGTGCCCCAGAAGGTGGCGTTGACGCTGGCCTCGGCCACGTAGAAGTTGCCATCGGTGCTGGTGATGGCAGTCCTCGCGGCGGTCGCCAGCACGTCCACTGTGATGCTGGCCAAGGTCTTGAATGCCCAGGTCTGCGAGCCGGGGTCGAACGGCAGGCACTTGCCCAGCCAGGCGGCGTCGATGTACTCGGTCGCGGTCAGGCTGTGGTAGATCACTCCGGTGTAGGCATAGGCATTCGTCTTCGCCGTGTAGCTGACAGATGTCGTGTCCGGACTGGTCAGCATCGCTGGGTCGGACGTGGCCGCGATGTAGAGTTTGCGGTTGCTCTCTGCCCAGGTCATGATCAGTAGCTGGTCGGCCTTGTCGCCCACCGCCCGGTCATCCGTCGAGCAGAGCCCGTACCAGTCGTCGTCCGCGAGCTGGATCGCGGTCAGCGCGGTGTCGCTGGCCTCGACCGTGCCGCCGCCAGCGCCAGGCGCGCTCCGGGTCATCTTGCTCGCGCCGTCGTCCAGCAAGCAAGCGAACGGCGCCGAGGTGTCCTGGACGATGGTGATCACGTTGGCCACGTTGGTGGCGGTCACGTTGGCCGCCTCTGCACCACCGTTGATCTTGCCCTTCAGCTCGACGGCGATGTCGGTGGTGGTGTCGCCGCCAATGGCAGTGTACTCGTGGGCGGTGAATGTGCCCGGGGTCACGCTCTCGATCTGGATGTCGTATTTCTGACCCACGCTGGCCGTGTCGATGGTCACCTGGATCTGGTCCGCAGTCCGCAGCCCGATGGCAACCTTTGTGGGCGCAGGATTCTGCGCGAAGTGGTCCTGCGCAGCCAGGTAGACAGGGTCGGTGGAAATGAACCCCAGTGCGAGCAGTTCCGAAGCCCACGTTGCTTGGCTGATCCACTGGATCCGCGTGGCGAAATTCATGTGGGTGCCGAGGATCAGTGCCTTGCCGAATCCAGCGCGCGAGATGCCCGCGGTGGTCTTGCTGATGGTGATGGTGACGATATCTGAGAGGGCCATGATCCGCTCCTATGGTTTGTCTGCCTGGATCGTGTCGGTCTTGCTGCCTGGGGTGTACGTCCCAGTCGCGGTGACGTGCTCCACCAGCGGCACGCTGTCGGTGTACTCGTCGGCGAACACGAACTCGACCTCGAGCCCGGCCCGGTCCTCAAACTCAGTCTCCAGCAGCGCGGTCAGGTCAGTGACCGTCCCGTTGTCCACCGGCGCGATGCCAGCGGTCGCCAGCGCGTCCCGGATGGTGATCTTGTTCAACGCGTTGCTGGCCTGGCGCGCGTAGTCCATGGCGCCAGCACCAAAGATCTGGACAGACGCTGTGAGGATGCGGTCTCCCCTCATTGCCCTCGATGCGTAGGCTGGAGCACCTGGGTCGGTCAGCGCACCAGCGTCGTCATATCCGATGGCCCGCGGCGCGCCGATGATGACCGTGGCGTATGGCGACGCAGGACGAGGTTTTGCCTGCTGGCCGATGATCACCTCGATGGCAAGCTCGGACACCAGCCATGCACGCACAGCGTCCTCGATGGCGGTGTAGATCTTGACCGCCATGCTACCGCTCCACCCGCAGGGCCATCCCCTTGTGGTGGCCCAGGCCCAGGGCGTGGCGCCACACCTTCTGGACCTCCCACTGCGCGCCGTTCCATGTGATCTGGTCAGGCGGCATCCCAGACGCCTCGTTGCCCTCGGAGATCTCCGCGTCGGTGTAGATCTTGACCGCCGCCTTGGTCCGGTCGCCTTCGGGGAGGTGCAGCAGGTCCCGCGGACCGGCCGGCTGGACGCTGGCAGTGATCGTGCTGGTGCTGGATGCGCCGGCACTCCATCGCCCCGAGCTGTAGGATCCAGCAGCGTAGATGGTCAGCGTCACGTCCGTGAACATGTCGGCAGGCATCTGGAGGGCTGACATTATTTGACCCCCTTCTGCGTCATCTTCTCCGTGCTGCCGACAACAATCCTGGACCTCACCGCGTTGCGCATGTACCCAAGCCAGATGAGAGGGTTCGTGAATTGCCTGCCCTCACGCCTGAGCGTGGCCTCTGCCTTCTTTGGCGTCTTGAGCGTCGTGATCTTCTTGCGCACGTCCGATGCCATGAGCTCCCCCATGGCGGTCAGCATGGACACGACGTTGGGCGATCCGCCCTCCACCTTGTTGGCAACCTTGGCCATCCGCTTGTGGTAGGCGTCCCGCTTCTCGTCCGCAGTGGAGCGCAGAAACGACCGCTCGGGGATTTTCGGCACCGTCCCGGGCTTGGTGCCGAACTCATGAACCGCACCGATCTGCGCGATGGTGTACTCCGACCCCGGGTGAATCTCACCCTCAAACAGTCCCACGTCGATGTGGGCGTCATCGAGCTCGTCCACGGCGCGCAGAAAGTCCCGCTCCCCGAGGTCCCGGTCGATGGTGATGGAGTCGGCCTTAAACATCCGTCTCTCTATCCACGTCGGTGTCCGGGTTGTCCATCATCTCAACTGAGAATGCCGGATTAACTCGGTCACTGTCATCCTCGTCGGAGTCCTTGTCCGCTTGCGAGATGCCGCCGGCGTAGGGCGTGCCCAGCATGCCCCGCTGGAGGTCGCGCACCAGCGCGGCATAACTGTCGCGCCGCTGGCTGTAGCTAATGGAGATGTCGCCTGTGCGCTGGTCGCAGAGTCGGGCGTACTTGGCCTGGAGGCTGCGGGCGGCTTCGAGTGCTGCCCGCCTGGCGGCGCTGTACTCGGTCAGAAGGTAGGCGATCTCCTCGTCGGAGAGCTGCTGGTCGGATGTATCTGTATCCCCGATCAGGAACCTCACGAGGTCCCTGTCACTTGCTCCGGGGTCTCCTGAGTACGTCCACGTCACAGCTCACCGGCGATGCCCCACGGGCTAGGAGATCACGTCGTAGAGGTAAAGACCCAGCGCAGAGGAGCAGAGTTTCTGGTCCCAGTACTGGATTGCCTCGTAGTCGGTGCGGTTGCCCATCTCTGGCCGCGGGATCTTGCGGACCACCACCTCAAGCCCGGCAGGGGCATCGGAGGGCTGGTTCCACACGAACGTGTAGCCGGCGCTCGGGATGCGCGGGCTTGGCGTTTTGGTCCGGTAGGCCAGCAGGATGGACTTGCCGAAGATCTGGGTCATGGACGCGGTGGCGTTCTCTGCGGCGCTGTTGTAGATCGCGCCGGCCACAAGGACCTCATCGACCTGCATCAGGCTCGCCAGCATCTGCAGGGTGACCTTGGCGCCGGGCGTCCCGGTGTACTTGATCCGGTCCTGGATGGCGCTGTTGGTCTGCAGGTGGTCCCAGACCTCACCTCCGATGACTGCGACGTTGGGCGCGTAGGCCTCGCCCACGGCGTTGGCGCGATTGCGCCGAGCCTGGGTGATGGTTTCCACCGGGTCGGCGCCCGAGGCGTCGAACTGGAGAAACTCGCTGGCGCCGGGGCCGGCCGCCTTGCCTTGCCAGTCAGCTGCCCACACGCCGGTGGTAAAGTAGGTGGCCGCCCATCTGATCTCCTGGTCGGTCAAGTGCCCTTGCATCAGCGCGTTGATCAGCACCTCCTCGGGCGGGATCGGACCGTCGTCGTTGGCGATGTCCTCCGGGGTGAGGAAGTCGCCGAGGCCGTACTTCTCGCAGAAGAATGTGTCGTCCGAGAAAGTCCCGGTGTCCTGCGGGGCAGGCTGGCCAGGGTTGATCTTCTGGGCCCGCAACCGCAGCAGCTCGGCCAGCGAGTAGGTGCGGAACTTGTCGCTCTGCTTGGGCACCGGTGCGCGGGGGAACACGCGGCCCGAGACATAGAAGCGCGGGTCCTGAAAGAACGCCATCCCGACGTTGGACAGAACTCCGTCGACGTGGCGATCCTGGGGGGTGGGTCTGGGCATCGTGTTTTCTCCTCGTTGGCGCCCGGGCTCACCCGGGATGTTCTATCTCGCATGCCCACCCGGGTGTTGCCCGGGCGGGGATCGTGGTCAGCAAGAACTACTCCACCAAGTCCTGCAGGTAGCGGTAGGACTTCAAATGGAACTTGAGGGTCACCTTGGTCACGTCGTCGACCTCGATCTTGCAGTACCCGGTGGTGGGCGCGCAGATGATCGCGGTGTTCAGGTACTCGGACGCGGCGGCGGCGGCCATCGTGAAGACGTTGACCGTGTCGTCGTTGTCGGGCGTGGCAGCGTCGGCCCACTTGGCCTCATGCGCGACGGCCTCGGCGTTGATGAACTCCAGCACGCCGTCCAGTCGGACGCGGCGGGTCACGTCGATGATGTCCTTGACCGCGGTGGTGAGCGCGGTGTTGATCGCTGCCACCAGGTCGTAGTCCTCCCACGTCGCGTTGACAGCCGCGGTGAACGCTGCCGTCTCGATGTTGGCAGGAACGGCCTTCTCCTGAGCGGACTCACGGGTGATGGGGGTCTGGTGCTGGACGGGGCTCATGATCTTTTTCTCCTGGCTATCTGATGTCGTTTGACGTTTTTTTCGTTGCTCAGTGGCCTACAAGGTCGCGGTGTTCTGGACGTAGCTGTAGCTCTTGAGATGGAACTTGATCGTGACCTTGGTGATGTCATCCACCTCGATCTTGATCTGGCCGCTGGCATCGGTGATCAGGTCGATGTTCAGGAATTCGGAGCCTGCCGCCGCCGCCAACGTGAAGACGTTGGTGGTGTCGTCGTTGTCCGGGGTATCACCATCGGCGAACTTCGCTTGGTGAGCCACCGCCTCTGCGTTGATGAACTCCAACACGCCGCGCAGGTGGACCGACCGGCTGGTGACGATGTTGGTCGCCAGCACCGCGTTGAGCGCGGCGATGAGATCATAGTTCTCCCACGTCGCGTTGACAGCCGCGGTGAACGCTGCCGTCTCGATGTTGGCAGGAACGCGCAGGGGCTCTGCCGTCAGAAGGGCCTGCCCGCCGAGGCTGAGCAGCACCTCCATCACGTCGCCGGCGGCTGCGCCAGCGATCACCGCGGTGCCCAGCACCTGGGAATCATCGGTGGCGGTGACCGCGCGCCCGGTGGCGTCCGACATCACCTTGGCACCAGCTGCGACCGCGGCTCCAGCCAGCACCTTGACGCGGCCAGAGAAGGCGACTTCAGCGGCCCTGCCGGCGGCTGCCGGCTCGTTTTGGAGCGAGCCGATGGACGACGCGCCGGACGTGGCCACCCGCAGCACGGTTTTGGCCGCGCTCAGGTAGCAGAACTTGTACTGGTCGCTCGACAGGTCTGCGCCGGCGAGCAGGTTCAGGCACTGGACTTTTTCTTCGACGGCCATGGTGGTCTCCTCCTACTGCGCGTGCCGCAGCTCGGGGTTGTCGCGCAGCACCTGGCGGATCGCCTGCGCCTTGGTCACGGGATCGGAGGACTTGGCCATGTAGCTCTTGGCCAGCTCCTCGATCTGGGTCTCACGGTCGCCGCCGCCGGCAGCGCCGGTACTGCCCTGCTCGGAGAACATGCCGGCCTTCTCGATGGCGGCGTGGGTGGCCTTGAGCACCTTCTCCAGGGCCTCGCCGCAGCCGGCCGCGTCGGCCTTCTCCAGCAGGTCGCCCATCTCCTCGGTGCTGCAGCCCGGCACGAGCCTGAAGTCCGCGGCCTTGGCCATGAACTCCTTGTCGCGGGCGGCCTTCTCCAGCTTGGCGACGCGCTCCTCGCTGTCCTTGGCGCTCTTCTGCATGGCCTCCCACTGGGGCTTGAGTGCCTCGGGGATCTGCGGGGCGGACCCTGCCTTCTTCACCGGCTCGGCCAGTTCGGGCAGGTCGGGCAGTTCAACCTCGGCGGCCTTGGCCAGCGGTTCCAGCGCAACCTTGAGGTCCGGTTTGTCGGCGCCGAGGGCAGCGATGGACTTCTTGACAGCCTCGGCCAGGGCGGCATGGGACTCGCCCGCCTTCTTGGCCTTCTCCAGATCGGCAAGGGCCTCGTCGTGGGCCTTCTGCAGCTCTTCCTTGGTCATGGTTTCCTTCGCCTCCTCAAGCAGCCGCTGGGCGGTCGCCCGGGCCTTGGTTTTCGCGTCCTCTGGGATGTCAGCCTGGGGGATTCTGGCCAGGGCGTTGCGCAGGTGGGGCAGGTCCAACTTGCCGCTTGCATCTCGCACCGGGAAGTGCCGCAGGTTCCGCGGAACAGTCTTTCCGTCATCGTCCTTCTTGCCGCCGGAGGCGACGAACAGGAACGACGAGTCTGGCAGATCATTGATGGCCGCCACGGACCACTCGGCGAGCTGAAAGACCTTGCGCTTGCGGTTGGCTGGCCTCGCAGTGGGCGAGATCTCCAGGACGCTGATGTCTTCGAGGAATGTGGTCACGCACAAATGCTATGTGCGCCGCCGATTAAGGGTCAAACGAATCGGATGGGAATACTACTGCTGAGGGAGGATCACGCCGCGCCCTCCGATGCGCCGCAAGAGGGATGACACGGGCTCGTTGAGGCGGGCAGCTCGCGCACCATCTGGACCAGCGGCGATCACCGATCCATGAGGGCAAGGCATGTCGATGGCGCGAATCAGCGCACGCATGGCGTCGTGGCCGAGGATATCGAGGAGCATGTCCCGGACATCCCGCGCCCGCTTGGACTGCGCCTTGTCGGTGGAGAACTTACGAGCCGCATCAACGTCGGCGGCGGTCCAGTGGATGCGCCGCTGCTTGCCATTGCCTGTCGTCTGCGGAGAGAGATGTCCCTCGCGCACCCAGAGCTGAAGCGTCTTGAGCGGCACACCGATCTCTTTTGCCACCTCGCGGGTGGTGTAGGTGTCGGTCATGGGATTAAGATATCCGGAATCGGCAGAGACCACAAGCGCGCGATCAGCGGTCCACCTTGCGTGCATACCCTCCCCACGAGATCCCGCCATCCATCTTCTTGACCTTCTCCCACAATTCCTTGGTCTTGTAGTGGATGGCGCCGTGCCACTCGCCTGCACCGTAGGGCCCGTCCTCGACGACCTTGCCATGGTAGGTCGCGCCGTTGGGGATGTCCGCGGGCAGGATGTAACTCTCGACCCACACCGCCCGATCGCTGACGTCGCGCTGGTGCTCGATCTTGACGCCCATCGGCCCCTGCATGGCGCTGTGGGCGGCCTTGCGCACCTCGCCCTCGGTGATCTCATGGCCGTAGGTGTCCTTCTCGCCGGGCACAGCGATTCGGTACCAGATGGTCTGCTCCTCTGCCTGGGCGCAGATGATTGGACAGACGGCCTTGGTCACGTCGCGCTGGCCCTCCAGTGGGAACGCCTTGACCTCCCCTGCCCAGTGCACCTGGATCTTGTCAGCCTCGAAGGCGATGCAGTCGCCATCCAACCGCGGCAGGTCCGGCAGGTCATCCCCCTCCGGGATGTACTCCAGAGTCATGTGCGGCACCCATCCGTGCTCGCTCGCCGGCGCAACGATCTCGCCCACCGCATCTTCGATGGCGGCCTGCAAGTGAGACAACCCACGGCCGCTCATGGTGGCGTAGACCGGGGTACCTTCCTTGCCAGCGTTGAAGTGGCCGAAGCCGGCCACCTTGATGGTCATCTGCCCGTGCTGCTCGGCCGCGGTCTTGACCGCGTCCTCCACCTGCTTGCGTGTCTCGTCGTCAACGTCTGCCGCGTCTCCGAGATAGACCAGCGTGATGTGCAGTTCTTCGTCGTGGACATCCACGCCGGCAGCCGCCAGGGCTTTGCGCACGCTGTCAGACACGGGCACGGCCACCATGGCGCCGGTGTGCTCCTCGGCTTTGGTTAGCGGCACCGGCTCGCCCTTCTCCAGCGGATCAAACTCGCCCTTCTCTACGATCTCCCACATGCCCGCGCCATCCGGGGCCTGCGCCGGGGCGCTTCGCACCAGGGCCAGGTCATAGAGGGGCGTCGCATCCAGCGGTGCAATGGCAGGCGGCTCGGCCGCCTTGTGCTCTGATCCGTCGTCCAGCCCCACCCCGGCCAGTGCGGCGGTCAACGCTGCCTCGGCAAAGTCGGCTGTCTCGAAGGCGACCCCGCCGTCCACCCGCTCAAGGTAGGCAGCGCCCAGAGCCAGCGGCACCACGTCCGGCAGGTCTTCCAGCCGCGCGCCCAGCGTGCTCTTGGCCATCGCCGCCTCGGCCAGCGGGCCGCCGGCATCCAGCCCCCTGGCCTGCATCTCCTGCAGCACGTAGCCTGCCACGCGGGCAAACGGCCCCTGGTCCTGCTTCTTGCGGCCAGCCTGCTTGTGCCATGCGCCGAGCTGCTTCCAGCACGCGCGGAGTGCGTCGTCGTCGGCTCGGCGCACCCCCGCGGCCGTCAGGCTGTCGAGTCCCAGCCGCTCCAAGGGCGTGACTTTCGGGCTGCGCCAGGACGCGCGGCCGCCGGCGCTGGGCAGGGCGGCGGCGTGCAGCTCGTCATAGAGGGATTTAGGGACGCGCTCACGGACGCGGCGCAGCAATGACTCAAGGTATTCCCGGGTAGCCATGCACCGAGTCTACAGCCTCGAATCTTGCGCCGCAAGAGATGGGGGTCACCGCCCCTTGCCGCGCTCGTAGTACCCGAGGGCGGTGGAAGTCTTGTCTGTCTGGGTCCGGACCACCATGGGCAATCGGTCGCGGTTCTTGCTGCACACATCGAGCAACTTCAGAAGGTGGCCCAGCAGGTCGCCGGCTGGGTCGACCTTTTGCCGCGGGATCGCCGGCGGCAGCTGATCGCGGAACCTGGCCAACTCCTGCATCTGGGGGAGATCACCGATCTTGGGCATCGGACTGCTCCTCTATCTCCTGCCGCAGATACATCGCCAGATCGAGCACCTCCTGGTATGCATCCACCAACGGGTCCCTGCCGTTGTGGGTCTGGAGCGGGGTGCAGTACTTCTTGATCCCCTCGGCGGCCCGGGCCTGCAGGTCGGCCAGCACCAGCGGGAGAACGTCGGCACGGCCCTCATGCGGCGGGGGCTCTGGTGTGGCTGCTGGCGGAAATGTCACATCGCTGAACCGCGCGGGGTCACCCGATCCGGCCAAGTCGTTGACGCGGGCTTCCAGCGCGCCGAGGGCGCGGGCTAGATTCTCCATGTTGGCAGCATCTGCATCGACGGTCTGGCGGGTCACCCGGGCCATGCTCAGCGCGTGGTCTACGCGCTTCTTGTGCTGGTCCAGTCGCGTCACCATGCCGTCCACCTGGCGGGTGTACCTGTTGTGCTCCTCGACCATCTTGGTGGCCCATGCGTCGAAGCGGGCCTCGCGCTTGGTGAGCCTCCTCGCGAGTTGGTCGATCCTGCAGTGGGCCTTGACGATGTGGTCCCCGTGCCCTCGCATGGCCTCGACTCTGGCTTCGAGGTCCACCACCCGATCGGGGAGATCATCGGGGGCGGGCGCCCCGGGGCAGTCCATCGCTGCCCCGCCGTGGTTCAGGTCGGTGAGATTCCAGCGGTCCCCGCAGGCCCGGCAGGATGCACCGTCTTCGTCGTACTCCAGATCGTGTTTCGTGCTCATGCACTGTCTCCGAAATGGCCCAGCGCCCGAAAAGCGCGGGCTCCCGCAATCGTGAGTTCGTAGTGCGGGCTCGCCAGGCGCACTTCGCCCAACTCCTGCAACCTCGCGACCGCCTTCTTGACCTCGCTGTCGCCCACCGAGTGGTAGTCCTCCCACAACCGTGGCGCGATATCCCGGAGCCTGCACGGACCCTCGCAGCCCAGCAGCGTTAGGATGTCCTGCTCGATCAGCGGCCGGTCTTGTACGGCTTTCACTTCCACGCCCTCCCCTGCTCGACCACGGCGATGGCCCGGCGCCAGGGGTCGGCAGATGTTTCGATTGGTGGTCGGTGCTTCGATTAACGTACCCGGAATCGCGCGGGCGTGTCAAGCAGGTCATTGCTCCACAAGGACAGCCGTGCACCGGCATGACGGGTGGGCGAAGCTCGGTTCGCCGACGCTCCACGTCTCGTTGATCTCGCGCCGCTGCCCGTTCATCGGGGCGCAGATGGGGCAATTGTGCACCAGGATGCCGTTGGCATAGAACTCCGGGTGTTCATCAACCTGGAGATTGTAGACCGTTGCCTTGCCTGACAGCCCCTGATATAATTTGCCCACTCTGCTCAGGAGACGCCAGCAATGCCATTTGACTACACCTGCAACGGATGCGGCAAGGCATTCACTGTGGCGCAGCGGCGCAGCGGCCCTCGTGTTTTCTGCTCCAGGGCCTGCTACCAGGCTGCATCCAGGACGGGGCGCGAGGTTCCGTGCCCCACGTGCGGCAAGATGGTCTACCGACACCCCAGCACCGAGGCAGCTGGCCGAAGGTACTGCAGCAGGGCATGCTACGACGTTGCTGTCGCCTCGCAGGTGACCAAGATCTGTCCCGTCTGCGGCGAGTCCTTCGTCGTCTACCGCTCCAACGCCGACAGGTACACTGTGTGTTCTACTGCCTGCCGGACTGCCAAAACCGTCTATGCCAAGTGCGCGCGGTGCGGGAGAATCTTCAACAACCCCGAGAAAAGGTACCCGAGAAAGCACTGCTCTGATGAATGCAGACGCCCTCCCATGATCATCTCCTGCAAGACCTGTGGGAAGAAATTTCGCCGCCAGCCTGCCGATGATGACCGGCAGTTTTGCTGCTTTGCCTGCTACCGCGCTCACACCGGAGAAACGCGGCTGGAGCGGAAGGTCCGACGCGCGCTGGATCGACTTGGCATCGCCTTCACGCAAGAGGTCCAGATCGGCAGGTACTGCGCGGACTTTGTGCTCACCGACAGGCGCATCATCATCGAGGCAGACGGGGCATACTGGCACAGAGACCCCGCCAAGGACGCCCGCCGCGACCGCTATCTCGCCAATCACGGGTGGACCACGATCCGCCTTCCCGAGATCGCGGTGAACAACGCCAAGAGCGTGAGCAAGCTCGTGGCCGACTCCTTGGAGAAGTGCACCTGATCGAACGTCCTCCGCACGGGTCCACCCGCCGTTGGCCCAGAAGGGGTGCCCTGCGGTCGCTGTCACCTGCCCCGTGGTCGTTCTGATGTCCACCATGCGCCCGGCGTACTCCCGTGCGCTTGTGGCCACCACGCGCCGTGTACCGTGGCGGGTGAGCACCATGTCACCGGGGCGGATCTGCTGGATGGGTCGCGGGCCAGCGGGGGTCTCCACCGTTGTCCAAGCTGGGAAACAGACCGCCTCATCGAGCGAAGTGAGCCAACTTTTCTTCGGCGGCTTGTCGCCGGGCCAAGCGTCGTCCGCTGTGAGCTGCTCCCACAACTTTTGCCGCCCAGCAGACACCGACTGCATGCTCTCTGTCCGGGCGATGTTCCGCGCCCTGTAGCGCAGCAACTTCTGGCGGTACGCATCGATCTGCTTGTCTGCCCGGGCCGCAGGCACCCCTTCCGCTTCCAGCCTCAGCCGCAGTTTGGCCACCGCCTTGGCGTGCGGATCGGTCAGTCCGATGCTCTGCCTGAGGTCCTTGGCCAACCGCATCGGGTGGCGCCCGCGGTTGATGCCATCGCGCAGCGTGACCTTCAGCGCCTTGATGCTGGTGCCCGAGGTCTGCTTGACCATCGTGCTCATGTGCTCGCGCAGCCATCTCTGGAAGTGGGGCCGGCGCATGTCCAGCACCAGGACCTTGCCTAGCTCCTTCGCCGCCACCTGCGCACCTGCCGCGGCCCCGCTGACCACGTGCGGCTCCAATGCGGTGCCGATGCCCTTGACGCCCCGGGCGTTGACCAGCTCCAACACCTCGTCTGGGCTGGCCACCTGGATGGCCTCAGCGATCTCGGAGAGTTTACCCTCTGCCTGCAGCGCCTTGATCTGCTCCAGCAGCGCGCGTTCCATGTCCCGCTCGATGCGCTCGGCAGCGGTGTAGACGGCTCGCTGACGTGGGTGGACCCGCTTGACCATGCGGGCGGGGCGGGTGGCGAACATCAGTCGGCCAGCTTGGCGAGTGCGGCCAGCACGTTGCCCACCTGGCCCTCCAGCGCCTCCAGCCGCTTGCCGATGTCGTCCCCGGGCCTGGGACCATCATCATCCGGTTTATCATCTGCAGGCTCTGGCAACCCCGCGGCCCGGCGGCAGTAGCGCTCGAGCTCGTCATCCGGGAACAGCATCATGCCCGCGCCGGCGAGTTTGCCCAGGTACTCCCCGAGCTGCCCCAGGTCCCGCTCCTCGATGTCCCCGGCCACGATGCGGGGCAGGATTCCGCTGTAGCCGTTGAGGGCGAACAGTCTCGGCACCTCCACCCGGTTGAGGGTGTCGGCGATGGACTTGCACCACGCACCCAGAGCGGTGGCGAAGATCTCTGTCTTCGAACTGGCCAGCGCGAAGCTCCCCACCTTCTGCTGGCCCAGCAGCACGAAGTCGGCCAGCGCGCACACCGCGATCATCTGATTGTAGCGGTTGACGATCTCGCCGGTCTTGATCTGCTTCGCCCCCGGGGCGGCCATCAAATCCAGCGTGATCATGTCGTTGCCGTTGTCGTCCAGCAGCCGGGGAAAGACCACTCCCATCTGCTCGTCCATGCGGATGTTGCGCACGATGCGCTTGATCTCCGCAACGAGGGACTTCTCTGCGGCGCTGGCGCTGTCGCCCAGCCACTCCATCGGCACCTTGGCCACCGGCATCCCCGCCAGGTCGCGCTCTACGCCGATGGCCTCGTAGACCTCGATCTTGGACTTGAAATACCAGGGCTTGTAAGCGTTGCGCAGGATCGACTTGCCCTCAGGCGATCCGCGCCGGCTCGTGGTGCGGAACAACAGCAGCCGGTCGCTCTGGATGGTCACCATCGCGTAGCGGGGCGGGGCATTGAACGTCGCACCCTCCACCTCGCTGTGATCGCCCATCTCCCAGTTGAGCAGCGTATCCTGGGCCCGGGTTGGCAGCTTGCGCCACCCGATCTTGCCGTCGTCGTGTTCGCTCTGCACCTCGCCCGCCTGCCCCCTGCGCAGCTTGTAGACCGGGTGGCACGCCTCCCATCCGTAGGTGAGCATGGACAGCCGCTCAGCGATGACCTCCGACCATGGCACGTCCACATCGTCCATGCACGAGCGCAGGAACGCCGCGTTAGCCAGGTCCGACTCCTCGTCGCCGGCCGGCTCCACGTCCCACGACACCTGGCGGATGAGCATCTCGATGGCGAAGAGCACCGCACCAACGACTGGATCGTTCTCCGACATCTCGGTGTACGTTTCTGCGCCGCGCTTGCCGCGGAGCTCGTAGAGAAACTCTTCGGAAAGAATCCCACCGTACTGCTTGAGGCCGGTGGCCCCGAGCTCTGTCATGGGGCCTTCGATCTTGCGGGGGCCCTTCGCGGGCTTGGGCTGCTTGGCCATTCACCGAGCCTACAGCGGGGTGATGTACCGCGTCAACTCAGCCGCCAATTGCTGGCACCTGACATGTCCGGCAATCGGATGTTGCCAGCCAGGCGCGAAGATCGCCTTGGATCGAGTCGGTCGAGAGCCTGCGTGGTGGCGTCAACCTGGTCGTCATTCCTCGCAGCGGGGAAGTTGGTCATCTCGTCGATGTACTCGCGCACCCACTGCCGCACGTTGTGGTGCGGAAGATGGACGTTGCCCGCCTCGAAGAGCGGCGAGACCGCGTGGGCCCGGGCCTCCTTGCTGCCTCGCGGCGTGACCGCCACCAGACCCTGGACCTCAGATTGGAGTGCAGAAATTACAGCCGGCCCGTTCGCTTTGTCCTCGACCAACTTCAGCCTGGCCTCGGGCCACTTGGCGCTGAGGTTCCGAAGCGAACTGACGGTGGTCACGAAGTCCATGCGCTCGCGAACCTGATCTAGCAAGTAGCAGTCTGCGCCGCGCCGGCCCCAGACCTGGCCGACCACAAAGCTGGAGGTCTTGAGGTCCTTGAAAGCCATGTCCCAGCTCTGCAGCACCGTGTCGAACGTCTCTGGCGCGTCCGTCCAGAACTTCATCTGGCCCAACCTAAAGATGTTTCCGCCGGCGGGTGATGGGCGCTGCTGATACATTCCAGACCAGACCATCGACCCGATTCCAGCTGACGATGGCCCGCCCTTGATCCGCATCAGCGCATCCAGGTCGTACCGCTCTGCGCAGAGTGGAGCTCCGACTGGCCTGCCGATCAGGTCATTCTCCTCTGCGATGGCCGGCAGGCTGACGAGATCCCACTCATCCGAGTGGTCATCCATGAGCCAACCGGTGAGGTCATCCTGGTGCCAGCGGGTCTGTATAAGAATTATGGTCGCGCCTGGCTCTGCTCGAGTGTAGAGGGTGCTCTGGAACCAGTCGGTGATGCTCTTGCGGAACAGCTGCGACTGGGCCTGCTGCCAGTTCTCGTAGGGGTCATCAATGATGAGCAGGTGGCCGCCTCGCCCGGTGATGGGGCCGCCGGCGCCGGCGGTGACCATGCCCCCGCCCTCCGGGGTGAGCCAGCGGTTGGCTGCGCGCACGTCGGGCCGGATGTTCGTCCACGTCTCGTCCAACAGGAACGTGTCCCTGACCCTCCGCCCCCAGTCTGCTGCGAGGGTCGCACCGTAGCTGGTGATGATCACCTGCCGCTCAGGGAATGCCTCGAGGTACCAGACCGGCAGGTGGTGCGAGATCAACATGCTCTTGCCGTGCCTCGGAGGCATGTTGACGATGAGCCGGCCGCCGCCCGGCTTCGCCAGCGCCTGCTGGACGCGATCTGCGAGGTAAACCAGGTGGTCGTAGGGCAACCAGGGGTCGCCGAGCTGGACCGAGAGGTGTGCAGCGGAGGTGTGGAGGGCCCGCTTCCAGTCCGGGAGGCTCATGTGGGGGCCTTAGACCACACCGCGAATCGACAATGTTTCACGTGGAAAGTCCATGGCTCCCGTTTTCGCTTGACAGCGATCTCGCTCGGCTCGTCCCCTATAGATCGCGGTTCGAGAGCAGCACAGCCGCCGCACTACGCCTTCTTTGATTCGCCGCCCGCGCCGTTACCGCCGATCGGCAGAACCCGACCATGGCCATTCCCGCCAGCGATTGCGCCGACAGCCTTTCCTCCGACGATCTGCCGCAGCTCGCCGCGGGGCTGCCGCACCTCAGCAGACGCGATCCCGCACGCGCGGAACTGG
>CAYYVH010000054.1:0-17283 GCA_964475075.1 uncultured Anaerolineales bacterium
GGGTGTCGCCGGTCATGAGCCGGGCGCGGCTACGCCCGAAGGAGAGGGCTTGGTTGTTACCCGCCTGTGCCTGGCGCATCATGAAGAAGAGAAACCCAAGCATGAGGACGAAGGGCAGGATGGTGCCCAAAACCGGCATCAGCCCTCCCAGGCCACTCGCCTTGCCGACCTCGTAGATCACCTCGCCCCGAGCCAGGTCTTCGGCCGAAAGGCCGAGCTGGCGATAGAACGGATCAGCACCCCGCTCCTTGAGCACCACCCGGCTCGAGGCTTCGTCATCCATGATGACCGCGGCGCGTGACTCGTCGCCGCTCACCTCAATGGACTCCACTTCGCCGTTGCGAACGGCTTTCCGGAGATCGGTGTGCGAGATAGGCATGGACGCGCTGCGCCCCAGTTGGTAGGTGAACGCCAGCGCGACAACGGCGATGATCAGCACCGCCCAGACTACCCAGTTACGCCTCTGACCACGCATTGCGATATGTCCGTGGTTGCGATAACAAGGGAACCGGCCATCGTGAGCCGACAGCCGCTCGTGCCTTCATTATAGCGTGACAGCGTGCCGCCGACCATCACCGCAACGCCGGGCAGTGCCGTGCCCGCCGAGTGAAGGGTCAGCCGACGGTGATCGGCATGAGCAGGACCCGTCCCCTGCGGACCGTAGCGTATCCCCGCAAACGTACCGGCAATCGATCCCCTGAATCGCCGGTTGCGTAGAGGTCCAGCCAGAGGCTGTAGTCTCCCGGTGCCAGGCCGGCGTCCACGTGCAACTCGAAGAGACCGCTGGAGAAACGTTCGCCTGGCTGCCACGTTGGGGTCGGCCGGTCGCCGGGAGGGAGCTCCGCTCGAGCCACCACCTCCCCGGACTCGGACTCCAGGACGGCCCGCGCGACGTAGTTCCCCTCGACCTCAGCCACGGCCTCCCACTCCGCCACGAAGGTCAGCACGCCGCCCGGTGAAACCGCATCCTGCGCCAGGTTCACGCCGCGCAGGTGGATGCTGTCCTCGAAATCGACGCCCAGGGGTAACCAGCTTCCGCTGTTGACGTTTACGTGCACCGGGCTGCCGGGTGGCCAGCGGCTGCCGGCCGGCGGATCCAGGCTCACGACCATCCCCAGTTCCCCACCGGCGCCACCCCACACGTCACTCCGCACCGGCTCGAACCCTAGCTCACGCAAGGCATCGGCCACAGTATTGTAATCGCCGCCGAGGGCCGGCACCTCGACCCTGGGCCCCATGCTCACGAAGAGCTCCACCACCGTACCGGGAGGCACCAGCTGGCCCGCAGGTGGCAGCTGGCGGATGACGTTCTCCCGGGCCACCGTATCGGACTCCTCAGACGGCGTGGTCCAACTCAGCCCTTCCTCGGACAGAAGCGCCGTCGCTCGCCCAACCTCCAGCCCGGACACGCGGGGCACCGGGACCAGCTCCGGATCCACGGCTACGGCAAAGTCCGGCTCGGGTGCCGGGGACGTTGCCTGCGGTGCGCTCCAGTCGTTCGGGGACACCCTACCGAGGGGGGACGACTCCACCCTAGCCAGCACGGCCCACCACAGCGGAATGAGCCCCGCCAGGGCCAGCAACGCGATGAGCGCCAGAACCAGCCCAGTGGCATCCAGCAGCGGCCCGACTGGCGCCGATTCGGCCGCGTGGCGCGTCGTACGGGGACCGATCGGCTGTGCGCCCTCCTGACGGATCCTCGCCTCTGGCGCAGGTGACCGCTCCGCCGCCACCTCGCCCACGCGGAGGCCGCCCGTCACCTGCTCAGACCAGCGCGCGAAGCGCCTCAGTGCATCGGACATCGCACCCGCGTCGGGGTACCGCTCTTCGGGACGGCGGTCCATGGCGCGGCCGACGATGCCGGCCAGGACAGCCGGCACTTGGGGATTGCGCTGCTCAACCGGGGTCGGGTCCTCGTTCATGATCTTCATGGCCACCCCGACGCTCGAGTCCGCATCGAAGGGCACACTTCCGGTCAGCATCTCGTACAGCACGACGCCCAGGCTGTATACGTCGGAGGCCAACGTGGCCGACTTGCCGGCGGCTTGCTCCGGCGCGATGTAGTGCACGGTGCCCATAACGAGGCCCGGTGCCGTCATCCCGGCGGCCGACACGGCTCGGGCGATCCCGAAGTCGGCGACCTTCATACGGCCATCGGGGCTGACAAGCACATTCTGGGGCTTGATGTCGCGGTGAACCAGGCCAATCCTGTGCGCCGCCGCAACCGCCTGCGCCAGGGCGGTAGCCACCTCGACTGCCCGCTGGGGTGACAGAGGCGCCTCATCGCGGATCACAGCCTTCAGGTCGCGGCCCGGCACGTACTCCATGACCAGGAAGTGCCGCCCACCGTCCTCACCCACGTCGTAGACGCTGACCACACCGGGATCGTTGAGGGCCGCCGCGGCGCGGGCCTCGCTGCGGAAGCGGGCCAGGAACTCCGGATCCCGGGCATACTGATCGCGAAGGACCTTGATTGCGACCTCCCGATCGAGAACGGTATCGTGGGCCCGCCAGACCACCGCCATTCCGCCTTCACCCACAACCTCCTCGAGGCGGTAGCGTTCCTGGACCCACTCTGCGTCAGATGTCGACATGGCCGCCATTGTACCTGAACGCTGCCCACGGAGGAAATGGGCGGGGCACCGCTCACAAACGCTTGCAGCTATAATTGGCCACGCCACCATCGGCACCACGAGCAGGAGTCAGACGATCCAGGCACACATCATCGCCAACCCGGCCGCAGCCGGTGGCCGCGGCCGCGAAGAACCGCTGCAAAACGCGGTGGGCTACCTTGCCGCTCAGGGCTGGACGGTCAGCTGGCGCTGGACCGAGCACGCGGGGCACGCCGAGGCGCTGGCGCGGCAAGCAGCCGCGGCGGGAATCTCCGTGGTGGTCGTGGCCGGAGGGGACGGAACGGTCAACGAGGTGGTCAACGGGCTGGTCGGCACCGAGACCGCTCTGGCCGTGCTTCCGGCGGGCACCGGCAACGTCCTCGCGGCCCAGCTCGGCTTGGTGGGCATTCCGACACCGCTCCACCGCCCCGATCCCCCGACAGCCGCCCGGTTACTTTGTCGCGGGTCGCTCCACAGGGTGGACACCGGCTTTGCCACACCGAGGGGCGGATCGGGGCGCCACTTCCTGCTCTGGGCTGGCATCGGGCTGGATGCAGCCATCGCCCACGAGCTCGAGGGCGAGGCACGGGATCTCAAGCGCACCTTGGGGCCGGTCGCCTACGGCGCCTTGGGAATCAAGACGGCCCTCGAAGCCGTCGGCACGCCGGCCATCATCCGCGCCGATGGGCAGCGGCTGCGCGACCGATTGCTCATGGGGGTCGTGGCCAACATCCCGCTCTATGGCGGCGCGTTCGAGCTGACACCCGAAGCGCGCTTGGACGATGGGCTCCTGGACCTGGAGCTCTTCGCCGGTGGCGGCTGGTGGTCCGCCGTGGGGCATCTTGGCGCTATCTTGACCAGACAGCGGGACACGGCACACGCACGTCCATGCCGCCAGTTCCGACACGTTCGGATCGTTACGGAACGACCGGTTCCGGTCCATCTGGACGCCGAGCCCTACGGCACAACCCCAGTCACGATGGAGGTTTGCCGGCACAGCCTGCGTCTCCTGGTCCCGCCTTCGGCACCCGAGTCGTTGTTCATCGGGCGCGGCGAACCGCTGACCGAACCGGCGTAGACCACCTCATGCTGGAGCACGTTGCCACTTGGCCCTCTGGGTGCGACGGCAGTACAATGGTGGTGCAAACGCACCACAGCGGTCACCGGAGGATTCCTTGGAAAAGTACTTCAGCATTGCGCTGATCATCATCTCGTTCGTGGTCATAGGCCTGGTGATGCTCCAAACCCGCGGCAGTGGGTTGGGCAGCATGTTCGGCGGCGACAGCGGCATCTACCGGACCAGACGCGGCATGGAGAAGACCCTCTACAACATGACCGTCGTCTTCGCGGCACTGTTCCTCATCATCTCGCTCCTGACCGTGCTCTTGGGCCAGTCCTAGTGCACTGTCAAGTCGGTTGACAAGGTTCGAGTGGTGCAGGGGCGCAGCGTGCTGCGCCCTGGATACGCGATCGACCGTGGCTACGGGACTGGTGCCACCCGCCCAATCATCCTTGACACAGGACTAGCGTTCCGTGTTCCAACACCTGCGCCCCCAGATCGCCCTTGCGGCTGTCGGGTTGCTGCTAATCGCGGCACTCCTCTATGGTGTGTCGCGGCAGGCCTTTGAACGACGTCCCGCACGGGGCGGGCAGCTCGTCGAGGCGCTGGTGGGCCGGCCGGCCACGCTCAACCCGCTGTTTGCCACAGGCGACAGCGAGATCGACCTCGTGCGCCTGCTCTTCAGCGGCTTGACGCGGCCGGATGCACAGGGGCGTTTAGGACCCGACCTTGCCACCAACTGGTCGATCAGCAGCGACGGCCTGCAATACACCTTCACCTTGCGCCCGGACGCGGTGTGGCACGACGGTGTACCGGTAACGGCCGAAGATGTGCGCTTCACGGCCGCGCTGGCCGCCGACCCGAACCTACAGCAGAAGACCTCCTTGGCGGTGCCTTGGGAACACGTGGCGGTCGAGGTGGTGGACCCGCACACCGTGCGCTTTGTGCTGGACGAGCCCTACGCCCCGTTCTTGCAGGCGACAAGCCTGGGCCTGCTGCCAGCGCACCTTCTGGCCAGCGTCAGGCCGGCAGAGCTCGTGACGCACCGCTTCTCGACACTCGAGCCCATCGGCACGGGGCCGTACCGCCTTATCATGCCGGGCGGCATCACCGGTGACACGATCCGGCTCGAGCGCTTCGACGAACACTGGAACGCGACGGACCGACAGCCCTACCTCGACGAGATCCTGTTCCGGGTCTACCCCACGCAGGCCGCCGCACTGGAGGCCTTAGCCCAGCGCGCCGTTCAGGCACTGGGGGACGCACCTCCGGATACGTTCGACATACTCGGAGAGGACGCCCGGTTCTACTCCGCCGGTGGTGCCGGCTACACGCTCATCTACCTCAACCCCGCTAGCGCTATGTTCGGCGATGACGCGGTCCGCCGTGCGCTTTCGCTCAGCTTGGACCGAACGGGCATTGTGAACGACCCCGCCCTTCTGAACGGCCAGGGCATACCTGCGGCCAGCCCCATCGCGCCCGGCTCGTGGGCCCACGATCCCAATAGCCGAGCCGTCCCGTACCGGCCTGAAGACGCGGCCCGGATTCTGGACGATGCCGGCTGGATCGATAGTGACAGCGATGGTGTGCGCGACCGGGATGGCAGAAACCTCACCTTCAGCCTCGAGACCGCCAATGACCCCTTGCTGGTGGCAATCGCCGAGCGCATCGCCGCCGACTGGGCAGATATCGGAGTGGCAGCCACGAGGCGCGTTCTGGATCAGCAGAGCACGGTCCGCAACCTGAGCAACCGGGCCTTCGACGCCATGCTCTTCGGATGGGAGCGGCACGACTACGATCCCGACCCGTACCCTCTGTGGCACTCCTCCCAGGCGACGGACGGCCAGAACTATGCCGACTGGCGAAGCCCGGAGGCGGATTCCGCGTTGGTTCGGGCACGAGGGGCCAGACCCGACGACTACGAGCTGCGGGCGTCGCTCTACCTGCAGTTCGAGCAGCGCTTCGCTGAAGAAGAGCCGGCCTTGATGATCTACCACCCGGTCTACACCTACGCCGTGGTCGACCCTAATCTGGGCGGCATTCAGCTGCCGCAGCTCATCGCTGAGCCGGCTGACCGCTTCCAGACTCTGCCGGACTGGTACGTCCGCACGGAGCGCGTCTTCCGCAGCACGGAAGGCAGGCGGCGACCAACCGCCACCCCCTGACCCCTTTGGCAGCCTTCGTTGACAGCCAAACCGGGGGGCGGTATACTCCTAAGGGCTTGTTGAAACGGGAGCACATGGGAACCCGCCAGAAGGTGCTGATCCGCGTCGGGGCCGTCGTTCTGCTGACGCTGACCCTGATCTACCTGGCCAAGCTGACCGGTCTGGTCGTTGCCACCCAGCGGGCAGCGCAAGACGCGGCGCATCTGGAAGCTGAAGTGGCGGCCCTCGAGACCTCAGTCGAGTCACTCGAGACTGCTACTGTCTACTCCTCCTCCGATGCGTATGTGGAGCGCTGGGCGCGCGATGAGCGCAAGTGGGCCCGACAGGGTGATCATCCCGTGGCCCCGGTGCCGGCCACATCGACGGCGAGCGTGGAGGCTCAGCCCGAGGAGTCCACCGGCGAGAGCCCGTGGGATCGCTTCCTGCACTGGCTGGGTTGGGAGTAGCCGGAGCTTCAGCGGCCGGGGGCCCAGGTGAACTCACGCCACTCTGGTGACGGACTGAGCATAACCCCCTCGGCGGACCCTAGGAGGCGCACCATGCGCCGGCGCACCGATACGGACCATTCGATGGCACGAGTGCTTCCCAGCGCCGGACGGAAACCGGCCGGCACCCTCACGGCGGTAGCGTTGCTCGTCACCCACTCGAGGTGGGGCCGGGCCTCCGGATCCCCCGCCTCACGCACCACTACGACGTAGAAAACACCCGCCGGCAGCACACCTGCCGAGGACCACCTGAGGAGCGGTGCCTCGCTGGTGACGGTAACAAGGTCCCCCGGGGCCAACGGCATCGGCGCCGGGTAGTCTTCCTGCGCGAGCTCCTCCGGTGGAGGCACGGCCGCACCACCACTTCGCACGTCCATGGAGTCCACGAGCCCCAGAGAGGGTGGCCGAACCCGCCGGCTCGTGGTCACGGGCTCCGCCACGCGGACAACGAGCTCGTCCCCCGGCAGCAGCGCCACCTCGGCATTAGCCAGCTTCTCCGAATTGAGCCGCACCAACTCCTCGGCTGGCAGTCCTACGACGCCGGCGACCGTGGTTATGGTATCACCAGCCTGGACGCTGTAGGTCACCGGGTCGGCCATCGGAACGAGGGCCTCACCCGGCGCGGTCTCGTCCTTGGCGGCGACACGTTCCCCTTCGCCCGTCCGAGCACTCGCTCCTGCCGCCGCTTCGGCCGGATGGTCCTCCGGGGCCGGCGCCTGCGCCAGCTCAGGCGAGTCCGGTCCGGAGATCGGAATGCGCAGCTCCTGACCGATGGACAGCCGATGGGGGCTGTCCATCACGTCGGCGTTGGCCTCAATTATGGAGTCGCCTGTGACACTGTATTGGGCCGCTATCCCGAAGAGCGTATCCCCGCTCACGACGACATGGATCAGCGTGCGCGGCAACGGGGTAGGAGTTGGGGGACGCGGTGTGTTGGGAGGTCTTGTGGGCGAAGGCCTTGGCAGCGGCGTGAGGGTGGCCACGTCGGTCGGCTGGCGGGCGATCACCTCTATTCTCGCCGTACTCTCGCGCTGGGACACGAAGGGGCCGCCCCGGCCGCGAAGCCACAGCAGCCCGGCCGCGACGACGGCTACGGTCAGGACGGCAAACAGGCTCTCAGCTGCGACCCCCGGCAACGTCAGGCGCCGCGGCACGAGCTGGCCACAGATGGCGCACTGGCGTGCGCCAGGCCCGAGGCGTGAGCCGCAGCTCAGGCAGCGTCGCCCCGCCCGGCGGGAGCGGTCAGGACTCACGCAACACCTCCGTCTGAACCTCAACTAGCGTACGAATGCCACCCGCCGCCAGATCGAGAAGCCTGTCGAGCTCCCCCCGTTCGAACGGCTCGCCCTCAGCCGTGCCCTGGACCTCGACGAAGCATCCTGGCGCGGTCATGGCGACGTTCATGTCCGTCTGGGCGCGCACATCCTCCTCGTAGTCCAGGTCGAGCAGCGACTCGCCATCCACCACGCCGACGCTCACCGCCGCGATCTGCCGCACTAGTGGATTCCCGCCCGGCAGTGCGCTCCGTCGCTGCAACTCTGCCACGCCCAGGGCCAAGGCGAGCCAACCGCCGGTTATCGCGGCGGTACGGGTTCCCCCATCGGCCTGCAAGACGTCGCAGTCCACGTGAAGCGTGCGTGCTCCGAGCTGCCCTAGATCCATCGCCGCCCGCAGCGACCGCCCGATCAGGCGCTCGATCTCGCGAGTGCGACCGCCGGCCCCACGGCGGTCACGTGCGGTACGCTCCACGGTGGACCCTGGCAGCATGTTGTAGCTGGCAGTGAGCCAGCCGCTGCCCTGGCCCTTCAGCCACCTCGGCACCCGGTCCTCCACGGACGCGGTGCACAGCACCCAGGTCTGGCCCTGTTTAATCAGGACGCTTCCGATCGGTGCCGATATCCAGCCGCACTCGCACGTGACCGGCCGCAGCCGGTCGGCAGCCCGGCCGTCAGCACGCACCACACCACTCCGGTTCAGCGTCACGGACGGCAATCATAGCAAAGAGCGGACTGAGCCGGCAACCGCGGCGGTTACCTTGTCGCCGCCGCCGAAGTGGGCAGTAACGCATCCGGCGATGTCAGCCTGGCACCGCCCCCACCTGTGATGATCGCCCAGAGCCTTGGTGTACGTTATTTCGAACGACGGATGTCGAGCGCTTCGTAGAACAACAGCAGGACGCTGCCGTATTGTCGGCGGTCGCGCTCCTCCCAGTGGGCCAAATCCAGTTCCTCCTCCTCGCGGGGGTGGATCTGAACGACGATCAGGCCTGTCTTGTCCACCCATTGCGGGCGTTCGTCGAGGGCCGCGAGCGTGCGCCGCCAGAGCCCACGGTACTGGGGAGGGGCGACGTAGACGACATCGTAGGGCATGTCGGGCTCGCCCTTGAGGAACGGGAACACGTCCCGCCGCAGCACCCGCGCCCGGTCCGCCAGACCCGTTCGCTCCAAGTTGGCGTGGATCGTCTTGACCGCCGCCGGGGCCATCTCCACGAAATCGCACCACGCCGCACCACGGCTGAGGGCCTCGATGCCCACACTGCCCGTCCCGGCGAACAGATCCAGCACACGCGCCCCGCCCACTCGGCCGTGAAGGATCGAGAACAGGGCCTCCTTGGCGCGATCCGTAATCGGGCGCGTCTTCGTGCCCGGTACGGAGAGCAGCCTCCGTCCCCGGGCCTCACCGGCGATCACGCGCATCGAGGGGCTCCGTCCGTCAATCTCGTCACGGACTGGATTCTAGCATATCCGTCAGCCGCGCGATTCCCCGTACGGGTGATGCCGTTGTACAATCGTAGGCAGCAATACATGACAGCGTGCTGAAGGAGCCCACCAACGCCCGGCGAATGAATTCGCGGGCTACACAACTGCAAACCCGCTGAAGCGGACTTCATAAGTATAGCCGGCGGCTTTATCCGCCGGGCGTTCGCCCGGTCCGTCGACCACGGTGTTCTGCGGCACTACCCAATCATACGAATCAAGTTGCTTGACATGAGCGCATACCGTAATTCGCCCTTTTCGTCATTCCGGCGAAAGCCGGAATCCAGAGAGTTGCGGTGTTTGAAACAACCGTGTGTGTACCGTGCTGGAATAAGCTGCCGTGAAAGACTGGATTCCGGCTTCCGCCGGAATGACGGTTGTACCGGGATGACGAATCTCCGGGACAAAGAAGCCGTGGGACGGGTCGAGTAAGCATGACGAGGTTCCCAACGCGCTCACCGGACTTCGAGTGGACCGAGTGTCCCCTGTGCGGCAGCCCCGGGGCGAAGACGTATCTCGAGGGTCCCGACCGGGTGCATCCTATTGAGGGCACCTTCCGGCTCGTGCGCTGCTCGGGCTGCGGGCTCGTGTACCAGAACCCCCGCCCCACGCCCGGGCGGCTGGCGCGCCACTATCCGGCGGACTACGAACCCTACCGCGCTACGAGGAGGACTCCCCTCAGCCGTCTGGGCTGGCACCACGGATACGAGCTATATCTGCGCTGCCGGTTCGTCGCGCGCTTCAAGAGCGGTGGGCACCTACTGGATGTCGGCTGCGCCAGCGGGACCTTCCTGTCCGGGATCCGAGACTTCGGGGACTGGAGGGAACTGTGGGGCATCGAAATGAGCCCGCGCGCCGCGGCCCTGGCTCGCCGACGCGGCCTCGACGTGGTTATCGGCCGAATCGAGGACATGGCACTGCCGCGGGCGACCTTCGACGCCGTGACCCTGTGGGACGTGCTCGAGCATCTGGCGGACCCCACGGACCAGCTGCGTCGGATCCACGGCAGCCTGAAACCCGACGGCGTGCTGTTCCTGAACGTGCCGGTGCTGGACAGCCTCGACGCCAGGCTCTTCGGGCGGCACTGGATCGGCTTCGACCTACCGCGTCACCTACTCACGCCGTCCCGGATGACGATCGTCAGATTGCTCGAGGAGGCCGGCTTCTCAGTCCTCGCCACAGGGTACCCGACCGGCGGTCATCACTCCTTCACCCAGAGCCTGCGCCTTTCCATCGACTCCCGCTTCGGGCGTTCCAGTACCCAGCAGCCACTCACGCGCCTCACCTTCAGCACGGCACTGCGGGCGCTGCTCATGCCCTACATCTTGGGTACCGGGCTCCTGGGCCTCGGCGCAAGCCTCACCCTAGCCGCCAGGCGGCGGACCGGGGGCGAGTAGCACTCAACCTGTTCGACCCGTCGGGTCGACCGCCACACCGGTTCGTCATTCCGGCGAAGGCCGGAATCCAGTCGCCCATCTCTCGACCTCGGCGCACACCACGGTAACTGACCAAAGGTGCACGCCGTAGCAATGCCCGGCGATTAAAGAACGAGCCCCGCGCTGGAGCGCGGGGCTCTCTTTGGGGCCAATCCCAACTGGCTATTGGACGTCTGCCTTGATGCCGTTGTAGATGGCGGCATCCATCTGGCCCGACAGCGAGGCGTCGTTCACGATGACCAGCAGCGGCTGCGTGCTCTCGATTGTGGCCGAGCCGTACGTGCCGTCACTGATCGCGTTGATGGCGGGCGGATACCAGGTGTAGGCAGCCATGGAAGCGATCGTCTTGCTGCAGTCCTGCCCACAACCGGTGATCTCGGCGCCCGTGCTGTCCTTGAAGGTGATGGTCGCGTTGGCGTCGCCATCGCCGATGTTCATCGCCTGGATACCGGTCGTCAGCCCGACGAACTCGCGGCGGAACAGCGGCAAGGCAACGGTGTTCGCACCCGAGGCCGCGCCCTGGGCGTTGTAGGCCGCCGACGTGTCCGGTGGCGTGCCACCCGCCGCGTCGTTCACGATGGCCAGGATCTCGCCACCAGTGGCCTCGAGCACTGCCGCACCGGCGCAGTTGTCCGGAACCGGCGTCTCGCCCACACCCGGAATGTTGCCGGGACCCTGATAGAACACCACGCTCGAGCCGGCCGCGATGGTCGCCGGGCCCTGCTCGTAGCTCTGGCCCACGCAACCACCCAGCGAGCCAACGAAGTTCGCCGTCACCTGAACCTCGCTGTCACCCGGGTTCACGACCGAGATGCCGGTCGTCCCGTAGTAGTTGCGGCGGAACAGCGGCACGAACAGCTTGTCGGCCGCTTCCTCGGCCGGCACACCCTCGAAGGCGTAGACCGCCATCTCGCTCGTCTCGAAGTCCACGAAGGACTGCACCGCGATCGGCGTCGCCGAGGTCACGCGCATCGAGCCCAGGAACCCGCCCGGGACCGCGGCGAACTCGACCTTCTTCGCGAGGTCGAGGGTGATCGACGTGCCCTGGCCGATCGGGTACTGGACCGTCACGACGGCATCAGTCTCGCCCGCCTTGAACAGGTTGACCTCGACCGTAGCCTGCGCGCTCGGGTCGGTGTTCTGGATGGAAACCAACGACGTCTGGCCGTAGTAGTCCTTGACGGCCAGCGGCACGATCACGTCCGTGCCCGGCGGCACGTTGCTATACAGTGCAGCGCCACCGCTGCTCAGCCACTCCGTCCGCGCGATCGCGGCGATCTGGCGGTCGGCGCTGATGATGGCCGCGTACGCGCCGTTCTTCAGCTCACTCCGATTCGGCAGATAGATGTTGGCCGCGGCGCCCGCCGCGGTCGAGTCCAGCGTGATGGAGACAGGGGCCCCACCCGTCTGGTCATAGAAATCCGCGACGATAGTCGCCGCCTGCGACGGATCCAGGTTCTGGACCTGGATACCGGTGGTGCCCGCCGACGAGATGCCCGCCAGACGGCTAGCGTACACCGCCGGCGTGTCAGTGCGGAAGGCACCCGTCAGCCCCGCCACGAGCACGGCGACCACGGCAGCCATCGACAAGACTACGAGAAGCTTCTTCATTATCAGTTACCCTCCTCGGTAATTGGATCAGGGATTGGCCCCCTGCTTCCGGTGTCACCGACCTGAAGCGGGACGTAGCCCGCACCGGTGTGTATACCAGTATAGGGCGTCCGGGGCCGATTTCAATGGTCCAGGGGTGGAAAACGGCCCCTCCTGGCTACTACTTAAGTGGTACGTGCTTCCCTTTTGCGCTGTACGGACCCACTCGTCATCAGCAGGTCGTCGGTTAGAGTCCGACGGGTGGCTCTGTTTTACCTAGGGCGTTTACACCTGAAAACCCGGCCGGTGCGCATCTCTACGCCCCGACGGTTTCGCTTGACCATAAGTGTGACCACAACGCGCGCACGGTCGAGTCGCCCGACAGGCAGGAGTGCGCGGCTCTTTGCGCTCGGTCTGGGTGCGTGATGCTATCATCCACAGCAGGCACCCCCATCGCCCCCGCGCGATCCTCTACAAACTGAAGGAGGCGCAGGTATCGATCGAGATGTTGGGGGCGGCACCATTAACAGGCTCGGCCACACAGCTCGCTGGACTATCGGCCACCTGCACCGGAGGCCACACAGCTACGGGTCGAGCTTCCCGTCGCGGCCACACCCTAACTCTCGGAGAGGTAACAACGATGGGGGCGGGTCAAGGGCATGTCCGAGCCGTTCGGCGGACGGGGACTCAGAATTACCAGGTGATTACAAGCGTACCACAAGTGGCACCCAAGCGGCAGGCCAAACATAATGGCCGGCGGACCAATTCGGGTCCGTCCATTTCAACACCGTAGGAGGTGTGTGGCGTTTCATATCAACCGCTGGGTCATCGTGGTGCTGATGGCTCTCATACTGGCGGTCGGTCCGGGCGTCGAAGTCGCTCCCGTGGTCGCAGGCTCGAACCCGTGTGAGGAAGTTCAGAACGATCCGGGGCCGCCGACCCCAAATCCCGAGCCGACCATCGGTGGTCGAGTCACCGACGGTGACGCACTGGCCGGGATCGACGGCGCAACGATGAAGGTCTATCAGTGCGAGGAGGGGGAGGCCACGCAGGTCGATACGGCGACCACCGGAGGCGGTGGCTACTACGTGTCCGACATCCTGGACCCCGGCTATTACTACTATGTCGAGGCCGTGATGAACGGGCCCCTGGAGGGCATGGAGCCGGCGGAGGGTACGAGCAACCCGAGCGACGCCGTTGGGCTCGGTGAGAGCGTGACGGACCTGGACTTCGAGTTCGTGGATCCAGACTGATCCGGCGATCAGGCGCCGGGGGATTGCTAGTCAGTCCCCCGCGCCTGGGCTTCGTTCGCATTGTTCAGCTCGGCCAGAGCTTCCTCAACCTTGGAGATTCCAGCCGCATCGGAAGTCCCTCGGAGTGCATGTAGCGCCTGAAGGTATAGAGACGTGGCGCGCTCTAGGTCGCCATGCTCTGCAGCAAGCGACGCGAGATACCGAGAGGCTTCGCCGACCTCACGCAGATGACCACGTATCCGAGCCGTCTCAAGACTAGCCTCGTAGAATCGCTCCGCACCGGCAAGGTCACCAGCACGATACCTGGAGTATCCTAGCGCAAGTGACGTGAAACCTACCCCCTGGAGATCTCCGGCGCTCTCATACATACGGAGAGCGCTCTCGCAGAGACTCTCCGCAGCCACATAATCGCCGCGGTGTTGTGCGATTGTGCCTAAACCGGCCAGGCTGCCAGCAACTCCACCGTCATCTCCGCTTTGCTGACAAACATCGAGCCGCAAACGGAATAACCTCTCGGCCTCGTCATACTCGCCAGCATCCTTCTCTGCAATACCGGCGTCGTGCAGAACAGAAGACAGAAGGTCAAGTCTATCCCGCCTCTGGAGGATCCTGATCGCCTCAGCGTAGCGACGCCGTGCGGCATCGTAATCCCCCTCCTTGTACGCGACAATGCCGAGGCCACTCAACGTACGCGCAACCCATACCTCATCGTCAGCGGCCATCCAGATTTCAAGTGCCTCCTCCAACCGGTGCTGGCCAACAACAAGGTCGCCATCAATAACCGCCAACACTCCCGCGCCATTCAGACATTTAGCCTTGACCGCGGCCCCCGGTGCTGCCCCGCCGATCGCTAGCACTCGTTCCAGGTAGAGGCGACCTTCGTCTGCCAGGGACCGCACGTGCCAGTACACCCACAGCGCACCAGCAATCCGCAGGGCATGTTCGCCGTCCCCGTGTTCAATCACCCAGTCCAGCGCCGTCTTCAATCTACCGTACTCGCCATCGAGAATGCCGAGCCAGCGTTGCCGATTCGGCCCCAGCAAATGCGGTTCCGCCTCCTCCGCCAGCGCGACGCACCGCTCGACGTGCCGGCGCGGCAGCTCCTCCAGGACCTCGGTGATTGGCCGGGGACGAGGGGGCGTAGTCGGGGCGCGGGGCATCTGAATGGGCGGTGCTCCGAATGGTGTCTGAATCGCCACCAGGAGATTCGCGGGAACATCGCCCGCCAACGTACCCGCCGATACCGCATCGATGGTTGCCAGCGTGGTCCTCAGTTGGCCAACCGCTCCTTCGTGCATCGCCGCGAGCTCCTCGCGCGCGGACTGCGCCCATGGCTCGGTGACCGCGGGCAGGAGCCCGCCGCCATACATAGCCGCCGCTGCTCCGAGATGCCGGGCCCGTTCGACGGGATCCTCTTGTTGCGCCAGGGCAACGGCAACGCTATCGCGGTAGAGGTCAACGTCAGTATGAACCGACGGATTGAGTTGAATAATCCGGCGGTCCCCGACTATCGCATCGGCCGGCATGCCCATGTCGCGCAGCTGCTTCCTCAGGATGCACAGCGTTTCCGTTAGACGGCTGCGGCCAAGTTGCGTCGATCTGTCCGGCCACAGGGCCTCGATCACCGCGAGGCGCGCTACCGGCGTGGTGGCGTGAAGCCCCAGGTAGGCAAGCACCAGCTCCCACTTCCGGTCACCCAGATGCTGCACGACGCGCCCGTTCCGCTCGATTCGGAACGAGTCAAGCAGGCAGATCTTCCATTTGGATTCTGTCATGTGGCGCAAGTGTACCACGAGTGAGGCGGGCCGGGGTAGTGGGTGGGGACGCGCTGTCCTACTGCCGCTGCCCCCAAAAGCCTGCCGCTGGGCACGGGATGGCCACAGCGATCTGGGCGTAGATATCCTTCAGGTCCTCAGCGTCCGGTGCGTGGTAGTAGTACGACCGCTTGCTCGCCATCGCCTCCAGCGCCTCGAAGTCCAGGTCGTCGCCCAGCCCGATGGTGAAGACCGTGATGCCGTCGACCTTCGCCAGCCGCGCCTTCTCGACTGCCGCAGACACGGGCACAGGGTTGGCCTTGCCGTCGGTCAACACGATCATCACCGGCTGGTTCGCTGGCTTGTGACGTGGGCTGGCGAGCTCCTCGTGGGCAGCCTCTATGCCCAGGTCGATCCGCGTCTGCCGCGCGTCCTGGATCCGGTTGAGCGCTGTGTTGAGGTCCAAGTGGTTCCCGGTCAGCTCCTGGAGCACCGACGCGTCGCTGTTGAACGTCACGATGGCCGCCTGGTCGTGTGGCAGGGAGAGCTCGTCGAGGAACGCCCGGGCTGCTTCGATCGCCGCGGTGATTTTCATGCGGTTCTGCGAGGTGCGCAGTTGCATACTCGTCGAGGCATCGATGACCAGGGCGACGTCGACGCGCCGCTGCGGCGGATCGCACACCTCGCGCAAGGCGAGGGGGAGGAAGATGGGTTGCGGGATGCGAGTTGCAGTGGCGGTCGGTGGCGGAGTTGGTGTATCTGTGGGCGTTGAGGAAGGAGTCGGTGTCGGCGTGTCTGTTGGCGTCGGGGTGTTCGCCCCAGTGGCAGTTGGGGTCGGAGTGAGCGGGGGACGAGGAAGCCGATCGTTCAGCGTCAGGACATCGAACCCATAGGAGATTCGGTTGTAGATCTCCGGCTCAGTGCAAGAGTCAAAATCTAGCCGTTCAACAAGCAGTGGTGTTGGACCGTTCACGAAGTCGAGGACGCGCCATTCCTGACGGCTGGGTAATCCCAGCACCGCGATAACGGCATCGCCGCGCCCGCTCCAGGCCAAGGATGATATCCGAGCTTGGTCCTCGAAGCCCACTGCTGCTCTCCACCTGGCAATGGATTGCGGCGGTACCCTTGCACTGGCCAGAAGCGTCGGGGGTGAGAAGGCATTGAACTCGTAGACCGCGACAACAGACCTGCCGTGGACAGCTAGGAGACCATTGTTGGCGGCTACGTAGTTGAACTTGACTCCCCAGCTCTCGCTCACGCCGGGTAACGGCACGAGCTGCGAGACGCGTTGCTGCAAGTCAACTACGTTGAGCGCTCCTGAGCGCTGATCTCCCGTATTGATGACAAGATAGCGCTCGTCCGGGCTCAAGGTCGCGAACGTGCGACGAACTCGGTACCGCTTGTATCTGGCAGTCGGTTCGTAGGGAATCGGCTCATACATTCTGGACATGCCGGCCAATTCAAGAGTGGTTACAAAGCCGTCGGCACCTACAACATAGCCTATTCGAGAGTCGGAACTGATCTCAATATCAGCCGGCTGCATCCTCTCATCGAGATATGAGCCTTCAACCGGACCCATTGAGTCGCTGCTGAGATTGGCTAGTTTATACTTCTCGACACCTCTTATCGCTGGCACCAATAGAATGGTGTCATCTGGTGAGATGGCGGGTGATGCGCCTCGCAGAATCCGGTTGTCATCTGGTGCTCCTCTCAGAATCCGGTTGTCAACAATTATGCTGGTGACCCAACTTGACGGATCGGCCTGGGATCTCCGGAGAACATAGAGGGAGGCGCTACTGTTCGTAGCGATCGACACGACGAGAGCACCATCAGAGGTAGCCGCCAACTGTCCCGGTGACATATGAAAATCACCGCGCGCTATGGCCTTGCCGCTACCGACATCAATCACGGAGATGGCATCACAACCGGGATCCCACACTGCGGATCGGTCATCGGTTACGAATGCTAGATCCCGGCGATCGTAGGTAGCTGTGGGAGAAATCGCTGTTGCGCGAGGCGTGACCACAAGTAGCGACACAAACACTGCACCTCTAGCCAGCCAGCGCCACGAGCCTCTCGCGTAGGCGCGACCGCCTTCGCGATTCGTGGACGCTGGCTTGCGAGGGAGCCGCCCTGTTTCAGTCCACCTCCCTGCTCGCGCTCGATCTGGTC
>CAYYVH010000055.1:0-17148 GCA_964475075.1 uncultured Anaerolineales bacterium
GCGCGGGAGAAGGAAAGGAGCTAAAGGAACGAAGGGAACTTAGGAGGGGTAAGAAGGGGCAGAAGGGCAGGCGGCGGGTGCGGGGGTGGCCCCCTCCCCCCCGCCCCCCGCCCCGACGCCGGGTTGGGGGCAGCGTCGACAGGTGAATGGCAGTGGCGGCGACCTGGGTGAGGAGAGTGCCCAAGTAGGCCGGAGTTCTGACTCTGTAATCCTCCCGCCAGAGTCCGATCTGGCACATTTGACAGGCTACCTCTCATGCGGTAAACTGTGATCAGGTGTCTACACACCAGAAGTTGCCGGGTCGAATCTGGTAGGTTTCCGAGCCTAATGCAGGGAGGGCACCATGAACCGTCGGCTGATCTTACTGATAGGCCTTCTCGCTCTGTCCTGCTTGCTGGTTGGCCAGGCAACCGGTGGGATAAATGCCCCACCTTCGACCGCCTGGCCCATCAAGCGCAGCAGTTCCGCCATCGCTATCACCCCTGATGGTGCCACACTCCTCGTCGTCAATCCTGATTCCAACTCCATCAGCCTGGTGGATACCGCCAGCCGGGCGACCGTGGCTGAGATCCCCGTTGGCATAGATCCCCGCACCGTGACCGTGGACGACGCCGCCAGTCGGGCCTATGTAGCCAATCGGGGTTCGGACAGTGTCTCTGTTGTAGACCTGGATGCTCATGCCGTGATCACCGAGGTCACCGTTGGCAACCGACCTTACGGCGTCGTCGTAGCCCCGGCGGGCGACCGGCTCTACGTGGCCGAGCAGGGTGTGGATCAGGTACGCATCCTAGACACAATAACCCTCGCCACCCTTTCCGTTCTACCCACCACCGACCGTCCCAGCGGCTTGACCATCAGCGATGACGGGCGTACCCTTTACGTAACCCATCTGCTGACCAACACCATTACCATTATCACCGTCCGCCCACACCTCGCCTACTTACCCCTCATCCTCAAAGACACTCCGACCAGCCGGTCAATCCATACCCGGCCGCCAGCTTCCAGCGTCCAGTTTCCAGTTTCCAGCCTCCAGCTTTGGCCCGACAGCAACCTGGTTCAGTCCATCGTCCTCTCGCCCGACGGCCGACGTGCCTACGTCCCCCACACCCGCTCCAACACCGCCAACCGGGCGCTGACTTTTGACACCACTGTCTTCCCGGTGGTCTCGCTCATTGACTTGACGACGCAACAACACCTGGTAGGCCAGCAGTTTGACCTGGGCACCCTGGATCCGCCCGGCGTGGGGCTGCCCTTCGATGTCGCTGTGACACCTGATGGCGAGGAACTGTGGGTGCTCAACGCGGCCAGCAACGACATCTCGGTGATTGACCTGACCAGCCGCCGGCTCGCCGCTCACATCGAGGTGCAGGACAACCCCCGGGGTATCGTGCTCGCACCGGATGGCGCCACAGCCTACGTGAACAACACCCTGGCCGGCACCGTCTCGGTGATCGACGCCGCCGCCTACACCGTCACGGCCACCATCGACGTCACCCGCATCCCGCTGCCGCCCGTCCTGCTGAACGGCAAGCGATTGTTCCACAGCAGCCACGACCCGCGCATGAGCAACGCCCAGTGGATCGCCTGCAACACCTGCCACTTCGAGGGCGAGCACGACGGTCGGACGTGGTTCTTTGGGTTTGCCGGCCCGCGCAATACCACCAGCCTGCTGGGCATGATCCAGACCTACCCCCTGCGCTGGTCGGGCGAGTGGGACGAGAGTGCGGACAGCGAGTTCGTCATCCGCAAGGAGAACTTCGGCAGCGGGCTGATCGACGGCGACGTGAACTGCTCCCTCTCGCCGGTGGACTGTGTACACCAGCCACCCAACCAGGGCCGCTCCTACGATCTGGACTGCCTGGCCACCTTCATCGACTCGCTGCAAATTCCGTTGAGCCCGGCTCACGCCCACGGCGAGTCGCTGACCCAGGCGGAACAGCGGGGCAAGGCGATTTTCGAAGACCCCGATCTGGGCTGTATCGACTGCCACCCACCGCCCTTCTACACCGATCGCGAGAAACACAACGTGGGCACAGGTACCCCGGATGAGCGGATCGGGCCGGCCTTCGACACACCGACGCTGCGCGGCCTCTACGACAGCGTCCCCTACTTCCACGATGGCAGTGCCCCGACGCTCTACGATGCCCTCACCCGGCCCAGTCCAGGAAGCGAGCACGACGTGAGCGCCCTACTGACCGAGGCCGAGATACAAGACCTGATTGCTTTTCTGCTGGCTTTGCCCTTTGAGGAGTAGGAGAGAGGAGAGCAGATCATGTCCCATTATAAACGATTCCTTTTGGCCCTGTTGATTCTTGCTGCCGTTGGGCCTGCCTGGTCCGTTCACATCCATCCACAACTTCAGACCACTATCACCGTCTCCGGCACTGTCACTGGCCCCGGCAGCGTACCGGTAGTTGATGCTCATGTGGAGGCCTGGTTGCCGACTGATGAGGGAGCCAGCGCCATCACCAATGCCGCCGGCTTCTACGAACTGACAATTCCGCCAGGCGATATTGCTATGTCGGTCCAACCACCATTGGCCTCTCGCCTGGCCCAGCGAAACATTCACATCGGCTATCGAGACGCTTCCTTCACCCAGGACTTTGAAGTCGTGGCTGGTTATCTTCTGGCCGGCACAGTTCTCTTGCCCAATGGCGATCCACCGGATACAGAGCTCTGGGTGGGCTTCGATCCCGTGTCCTTCTCGCTGCCCAAAGGGGAATGGCTGGGTGCTGCGGCCGTGCCAGGAAGTGGAGAATTCCAAGCCGTGGCTCCTGTCGGCGTCTATTGGGTTGGCGTCACGCCCCCTGCTCCCTACTATCCCACTTATCAGCCCATTGACCTGACCTCCGGCGATGTTACAGGCGTTGTTCTCACGCTGGGCGATGAGCCGACAAACCCTATCCCCTATGATCCTCCTGACGCCTCCCGTATCACCATAGGCCCACCCGATGACCTGGGAGAGGCCACCGTCACCGGCGCGCCCGGAGCAGCCTTGCCCCTGGCCCACGTCCTCCTGGTCAACCTGAACAGCACCCACCAGGCCCATGCTATCTCCGAGGCCGATGGCTCCTTCACTGCCCGTATCTTCGCCCCGCCCGGCTCAGCGGTCATGGTCAAACATGGTCCGGTTAGCGGCTCGGCCAGCTGGCGCTGGAGCACCTTGGATGTCGGCATCGGTGATGATGATGGCCTCAATCCCTTCCCCGGCACCATTATCAACCTACCGCACACTCACGCTGGCAACCGATACGAACTGCCCTTTGCCGCTGCCGGTGCAATAGATTACTACACCGATGACAAACGCACCACTCGCAACTATGTCGGTTCGGCCTGGGCCATGACGGGCACCATCGGTCCTGTCGTAGTCGAGGGCCAATGGACGCGGGTGCTCACCGGCACCTACGACGGTCAGGTGGAACCCGGCCTCTATCTGGGTGGTCTCAACTGGACCCACCCTGCTCTGGACGATCTGGACGGCGACGGTGATCTGGACTTGCTGGTCGGCGAACGCTTCGGTCACCTGGTGCTGTACCGCAACCTGGGCAGCGCCACCTCGCCCGACTGGCAATTCGAGACAGCAGATTACGCTGGCGTAGCTACCGGCTGGTGGGCCTATCCTGCCCTGGCCGACGTCACCGGCGACGGTGCGCCTGATCTCTTCGTCGGCACCAACGATGGCCAAGTGCACATCTACTACAACGACGGCACATCCGCCGCGCCTATCTGGCCTGATTCGCCTGACGTCTCTTTGTCTGCCGGGAACAACGCTGCCCCTGCTCTGGACGATCTGGATGGCGACGGCGATTTGGATCTGCTGGTCGGGCACGAGGGCGGCACACTCTACTATTTCAAGAACACCGGCACGCTTGCCAACCCGGTCTGGACTCGGCGGACCAGTAGTTACGGCGGCATCAGCGAGGAGGGAGAGGAGATTCAACCTGCCTTTGTGGACCTCGACGGCGACGGCGACCAGGATTTGCTTATCGGCCGCTGTGGAGATCTGGTGTGGTACCGCAACAATGGCCCGCCCAGCAATCCAACCTGGGACCGCGTTACCGACGGCTACGCTGGCATCAGCGGCAGTTGCGGCATCAGCCCCGGCGTGGGCGATTGGGACGGGGATGGCGATGTGGACATGGTGATTGGCCACCACCTGGGGCGGCTTGGATTCTATCGCAACGATGGGCCACCAGCAGCGCCATCGTGGAAGTCCCTCGGCGACCATTTCTTCCCCTTCGACTTCCACGCCGAATCCGCGCCCGCTGCGGCCGACCTGGATGCCGATGGCGATCTGGACCTGCTGGTGGGGCAGTTGTGGGGGGAATTGCACTACGTACGGAACGACGGAACGAGCACAGTGCCCGATTGGAGCGAACAGGGGGTTGTCCTGACCCTGCCCTGGACCAATCACCCGCATCCCTTTCCCGCCTTTGCCGACATTGACGGCGACGACGACTACGACCTGTTCATCGGCGAGGGAAGTTGGGAAGGGCCAGAGGCCGGCGGCAATATCCGTTACTACCGCAACGATGGCACGCCTGCCTCGCCCGACTGGACGCTGGTGACTGCCAACTTCCTCGGCCTGGACGTGGGTGGCTGGAGCATGCCCGTCTTTGTGGACATTGACAACGACAATGACCTGGACCTGTTCATCGGCGACGCGGCGGGCACACTGACCTTCGTCGAAAACATCGGCAGCGCCACATCGCCCAGTTGGGCCGCGCCCGTCCGGCCCTACGCCGGGTTAGACCTGGGCAGTTACAGCGCTCCGACCTTCTTTGACGTAGACGAGGACGGCGACCTCGATATGCTGGTGGGTCTGGAAGGCGGTTCGCTGGCGTACGTGCGCAACACGGGCACAGTGAACAGCCCTGCCTGGGAACTCGTCTCCACCCAGTACCTTGACATTGACATCGGCGATCATTCCACCCCCACCGCCGCCGACATGAACGGCGATGGCAAGCCCGACCTGCTCATCGGCGACGGTGACGGTGGCCTCAACCTCTATCTTTACGAAGGCCCGGGCACGCCCCCAATGACAGGCGACACTTACGCCCCTGGCGATCTGTTTCAAGTCGAGGGCACGATACGCCTGTACAGCCCTGCCATCACCGCGACCACCGACGTGGAGGCTATTTCTGTAGACGGCTGGCTGAGTCTGATGATGTTGTTCAATCAAGACGGCCAGCCGATGGCCACGGCGAACTACTTCATGTCCACCATGCTCACCCCCAGCGGGTTCCCCATCCAACTCACCGAGTGGTCCGTAGAGTGGCTGGACATTCATTTCAATGTCGGTGACCTGCATTACCTCGGTGGCCACGCCATTGAGGGTTCCTTCGTCATCAGCGGTCAGATACCCGACGATCTGCCGCCGGGCATCTACCGGCCGCTGATCTCCCTCGGTTTCACCGGCGTGCCTACCAGCACCCAGTGGCTGGCGGCCAGCGTCGTCCATTACACGTACAACGCTAACGAGGCCGTCCTGCCGCCGATCAGGGTCGGTACGGTCGCCCCACCGCGCCTGATCTGGCGGCTGCTGATGGACGACTTCGTGCAGGGCACACGGGGCACTGGCGCTCGGGAGGATCGCGGGACCTTCGAACTGGCCTCGCAGATCGTCTCCCAGGGCGCGCCTTACTACACGCCGCCGGTGGACGTGCGCACCGGCCAACCTATCACCTACCGACTGGCGCCTTTCCTACCGATGATCTCCTTCACCGACCGGCGCATGCCCACCCCGCCGCTGATCCCCTTCGACCTGCCAGGCGGCCAACTCTGTGTCGAGGTTCAAAAACCCGATGGGACGGTGCGTGACCTGGGTTGCGAAGCCTTCGCCCAGTCCTTCAACCGCGCCAAGACCACCCGCGTCGGCAACGACCTGAACCCTGGCACCGTTCAACTTGAGGACGTATACTCCCTGACGACGGCTGATGAACGGTTCCGGGCCACTTTTGATCAATACGGCCATCACGTCATCACCACGACCGGCGTGATCAGTGACCTTTGGGGCAACAGTTACACCGGGGGCGGCACTTACGACGTGTGGATCGCCCACCCGCTGGACATTGACCCCGGCGTGCTGCCCGGCACTCCCCTGGCCGTGGGCGATGCCTTTAACCCGGCTATGCAATTCTACCCCCGCGTCCCCGCCGACGTGTACCTCACCCTCACCCTCTATCCCGACTCCGACCCGGCGCAGGTGATCACCCACACCATCAGCGGCCAGGCTAATCGCTTCGGCTACTTCAGCTCATCAGACCACGCATTACGCAACACGCAACACTCAATATCCAATACCCAATATCCAATGTCTCTTACCCACCCTGGCGAATACCGCGTAGACGTCACGGCCATCTACACCGATACCTCCGGCGAAATGTATATGGGCGCCATGACCTGGGGCGGGGTGGTCATGACGCCCGAGAACGAGGCCCATTTGATCGCCCACGGCCGCCGGGGGTTGGATAGCCTCAACTACATCCCTAACCACTGGTTTGTGGCCTGTCGCGACCTGAACATCCCGCCGGGCGCCATCTCTCACACCTTCAACCCCTACTTCAACGGCGACATCCTGTGGAGCCGGATGAGCGACAACCCCTGCGGCGGAGACTCCCTCCTCCTGGGCGCCAGCGTGCAAGACACGGTGGGCGTCATTGAAGCCGCCGTTCGTGCCCGGGCAGAGCGGCAGGGAGTGCCCCTGAGCAGCCCCGGCAGCCTCAGCGAGCGGTTCAGCAAGGGCGAGATCCCGCTGTTCATCAGCACGCGCTCGGGGAATCCGGCCCAATTCGTCCTGGGTCAAATCGGAGCAACGATTCCAGACGATGTGGATCAGATCGCCTACAGCTACCGTTCCTCGCAACGTCCCGGCGTGCGCGTGCGCGAGGTGGTGGCCGAGGATGGCCAGACCGGCGGCTACTGGCGGCTAGACACCCTGTACGACGATCAATTGAGCGTCGGCGTGCAGGGCGACCAGCCCAACGACTTCAAGTTTCAGTACGTGGGCACGGTCTATCGCGACCTGGAAACCGACGTCAGCCAGTATGGCGGCCACGGGTCATTGTGGATCTTCATCCCCGACGATGACGCCACCGGCAGCCGGGTGATGCCGCCCTTCGCTGGACCTGGCAACGGCGGCTGGACCACCGAGGGCGGGCCGATCCTCACCCTCAAGGGCAAAGACGTCCACATCTTCATTCTGCCTACCGGCGTTCGTCCCGGCGCCGTGCTGGAGGTGGGCGATACCTTTCGCTTTGCCGGCCACATCGCCCCCACGCTCAATAGCAAGGTGGCGTTCACCGTCACGTCCCCTAGCGGTGTACAGCACCTGGGCGGCGGTCAGGCCAACAGGATCGGCTACTTCTACGACCCGGCTGACGATTTCACCGTGGACGAACCGGGGCTCTGGTCAGTAGACGTACGGGTCTGGCACGATGGCACCTGCTCTGGCGGCCAGACCGTCCCGCCTTATCCTTCGGGCGACGTGCTGGGGAGCGAGGATGGCCGCTACTGGTTCTACGTCGTCGCTCGGGGTGCCTCGCGTCTGCCAATCTACGCACCATCGCCTGGCTTCTTATCATTTGACGACGAAGTGACGCCCATCACCATCGCCGGCCCGGTGCCCGCAGGTCTGAGTGACGTTACGGTGGACTACACCATCAGTATGCCGGGCTATATCTTGGAGCACGGGCAGGTGACGCCCAGCGATGGCGAGTATCGGATCACCTTCGATCCAGCCGCGTTGCATGAAGAGTTCCCCAACCTGGACCTCACCGGGCGGGATGACTGGCGTGCGGGCCTGGCCGACACCTTCGCCATCGGTCTCTTGCTGCGGGGGCGAGATGCTGGCGGCAATCTGATCTACCGGGCAAACACAATCACCATTCAAGGAGAAGAGGTCTTTGTGGGCGCCGATATCAGCGCCGAATGCTACGACTTCGTCGCGCCGCCTGGCATTAACGCGGCGGACATCATGATCGTTGCCAGCCGCTGGCGTGACTCTACCCGGTACTCTCGCTTCTACGACGTCATGCCAGACGGTATTATCAACATCGTGGACATCATGCTCGTGGCGGCCCGCTGGGGGGAGAGTTGTCCGTAGAGGCGTAGTGTGCTTCGCCCTCATGATTCGGGTGCGTTTGCTTGCGGGTGCAGCATGTTGCACCCCTCGGCTTGGATGCTGAAAGCGAGGCATAGAGGCGCTGAGGGCCAAGCCGCATGGCGGTCGCCGAACACGGTTGACGGCGCAGCAGAAGCAGAGGTCGGAAGAGGTTCTGCTGAAGGGCCCCTTGGCAGCGGGATTTGGTACCGATTTGTGGACCCTGGCGCGGGTGGCACAGGTCATTGAACGTCAGTTTGGTGTGCAGTATCACCTGGTCATGTGTGGTACATCCTGCGAGATATGGGGTGCAGCTGCCAGAAGCCCGAACGCTGTGCTCGGGAATGGGACGAGGAAGCCATCGCCCAGTGGCGCAAGAATGAGTGGCCGCGGATCAAAAAAGCCCGTCGGGAGGGATGGAGTATCGTTCTCATGGATGAAAACGGCTTCATGCTCCAGCCGGTGGTACGCCGCACCTGGGAACCGCAAGGTCAGACGCCTATCCAGTATAGTTGGGATCGTCACGACCAGCTCTCGGCTATTGCAGGAATCACGCTCTCTCCACTGCGGCAGGCGTCTGCGTCGCCAGTTCATCGTGGTGATGAATCGCTACAGATCTCATTGCAAGGCCGTTCGGCTCTTGCAAGAAGCCGACGTAGACTGGTTTGAATTAGTGGCACGAAGTTCAATAAAAACGGAGGGATAACGGCTATGTTTCAGAAACGAATGGCTTGGAGCCATCGTGTGTTCGTTCTGATGCTGCTGACCGCCCTTGTTCTGATACTGCTGACCGCCTGGGGGGTCAGCCTGGCTTCATCGCAAGCTACCATCACCGTTTCGGGTACGATCACCGATACCAGTGGTAGTCCTCTTTCAGGCATCCAGGTTTCCGTGGTTTGGGAAGGCGGTGGACAGACGCAAACCACGGGGAGCGACGGTACTTACAATGTCAGCAACGTCCCCTCGGGCGGTGAAGTGCAAATCTTTGTCCGCGCCCCCGTCGAGCGGCGATTGGCCCAGCGCAATTGGTGGACCCCTACAGCAATCAATGACGTTACCAAAGACTTTGAGCTAGTGGAGGGCTACTTGCTTTCTGGAGCAATGACCATGCCGGACGGTACACCGCCGCCCCACACCGTCTACATCAGCGCTCTACCAGCAACCTTTGACCTGCCCAGTGATGAGTGGCTGGGGACGACAACGAATCTGGCAGACGGGTCCTTCCAGATGGTTCTACCGCCGGACGTCTATACCTTTGACTACGAGAACCTACCCAGTGGAACGTACGCTCCGCGCGAATTGCTCGATTCGCGCACAGGCGACGTCACCGGCTACATCCTTGCCCTCTCCGCCAAGCCTGTGCCCCACATTCGTACTGACCCGCCGCCTAACGCTGCTCTCATCCACGTCGGCGCCGCTGACGATTATGGCATTGCGACCATCAGCGGCGACGCCGGAGCTGTGCCCGGTCCCTATATGGTGATCCTGACCAATCTGGATACCGGCCTTTACACCACGACAGTAGCAGCGGGGAACGGCAGCTTCTCGGCCCCCCTCTTCGCCCCGCCGGGCGCCCACGTGGCGATCAAGTACACCCATGACCCGCATCACATTGAGACCCTCAACTACGCCGCACAACCCGGCATTGACGCTGACATCAACCCCATCACCGGGCTGCCGACAACTATCTTGCGCGCTCCTCTGCTATCGCACGCCCGTGCCCACGCCACCGACCAGGCCATCCCCTTTGGCGCGGCAGGTAGCGCCACCTCTGTACCTCACAAAAGCGATGCGCGCTGGTGGATCAGCGGAACGCTGAGCACGCAGAGTGGCCTGAACGTTCAACCAGGCGATACCATCGAGATCAATGGCACATTCCGTGTCGCTTCCCAAGCCATAGGTGAAGGCTATGATCCCACTGAGTTGAACATCTTATGTGGTCTGGCGTTGGTGCCTCTTTTTGATGCCAACGGCAACCAACTGGAGAGCCTGGAGCCCGGCTTGAATGATCACATCTTTATGTCCACGCTCCTGACTCCGACTGGCTTCCCCATCGAGCGGGACAGTGCAGATGAGTCGCCCATCCTCACCTGGGCGGACATCCAGGATTTGCAGACCGTCACCACCGGTGTTGTCGAAGGGACGCTTGTTCTGAGCGTTAGCTTGCCCATCACCATGCAGTCAGGAACCTATGCACCGAGGATCGCCTGCCACACCCCTGATCTGCCTGCCGACCCCGCGCCCCGATCTCGTGTTTGGGGACTCGACCGCGCCTCCAACGAGGCCTATCTGCCCATCCTGCGTGTCGGCCAGGCCCAAACCCCGCACTTGATCACCACGCTGGTTTCTAACACCTATACTGGGGGAGCTCGAGGCGCTCGCGCCCGGGAAGACCACGGTCGCTTCCAGCTCTCGACCATGGTCGTCTACCAGCCGCAGCGATTCATTGTGCCCCGTGTCCATCCGATCTCTGGAGAGCCTATCACCTATCGCCTGGAACCTTTTTTGCCAATGGTCTCCTTCACCGACCGGGCCTTCCCTTCCGTCCCACTGATTCCCTTCGATTTTCCATCTGGCCAACTCCAGGTAGTGGTGGAAAAGCCCGATGGCACAACGGAGACGCTGGGGCCGGCCCCCTTTACCCAATCCTATAGTTTCCAACCTACCACTCTGGTCGGCGGTGATCTCCACCTGGGAGCGCCTTTCTTGGCCGACATCTACAGCCTGACCACGATGGACGAGACCTACCGCTACGAATTCGACCAGTACGGCCATCACATTATCACCATGACCGGCGCGATCTCCGACGTGTGGGGTAATAGCTACACCGTCGGCGGCACGTACGACTTGTGGGTGGCCCGCGAGTTGGACTTGGATGCGGGGCAGCTCCCCACCACACCCTACGAAGTTGGTGATGCTTTCTCCCCAACCTTGCAAGTCTACCCCCGCGTACCCGCCGATGTGGAGATATACGTGACCCTGCTGCCCGATTCCGATCCGGCCCAAACCATCACATATACGGTTCAGGGGCAGGCCAACCGCTTTGGTTACTTCCACCCGGCGGCGGTAACGTCTCCCTTCACTTTCACCACCGCCGGTGAGTTTCGAGTGGATATTCACGCTGTCTACACCGATACGGATGGCACGATGTGGGCGGGCAGCGTCACCTGGGGCAACGTGGTGGAGACGCCCGACACCCCCTTGGTTGCCCACGGACGCCACGGCATTGATAATGCCCCTGAGATCGGTCAACAGTGGTTCCTGTGGAAGAACTTATCCGAGGAGGATCAGCACGATCACATCTACTATCCCTTTCAGCGGGGGGACATCGTCTGGGGTAAAGAGAACGATGTCCCCGGCGGAGATTCGCTGATTCCGGCCATCACCATTCAGGACACCGTGGGCGTCATCCAGAGCATCATTGAGGCACGCAACAGTCTACCTCATTCAGCGCTCTCGCAGGGGCCGGGCACCTTCGAGGAGCGCGTGGCTGCCAGCGAGATTCCCCTGTTCAGCACTGCCTCCAGTGGCGTCTACCCTGATCGCTTTCCTGACCAGATTGATCAGTGGGGTTATAGTTACCGCTCCTCGGAACGACCTGGGGTCCGCGTACGCGAGTTGGTTAGTGAAGATAGCAACATCATGGGCTATTGGCGCTTTGGCGACATGTATGGAGGGCAGATCGGTATGGGTCACGAGGGAGACCTGCCCAACGATTATAAATTCCAGTTTGGTGGCGTGGTCTTCCGTGACCTGACTCAAGATATCAGCCAATACGCCATCTACAGCGCGATGTGGGTGCTGCTGCCCGAAGATGACCCCATCGGCTCCCGAGTGATGCCTCCCTTCCAGGGCATGGGGGGCGGGCCTCAAGACGGTGGGCCCCTTATGACCTTGAAAGGTCAGGAGATTGACATGTTCTTTTTGCCGATGGGGGTACGGCCCGGCAGTGTGTTGGAGGTAGGCGATGTCTTCTCGTTTTCAGGACACGTAGCCCCGCCCCTTGATAGTCGCGTCGTGGTAACCGTTACCTCGCCCAGCAACGTGGTGCGGATGATTGATGGACACGCCAACAAGGTGGGGTGGTTCTACGCCCCGTCAGGAAACTTTGTGGTGGACGAGCCTGGCGTGTGGACAGTCGAGGTGCGGGTTGTCCATGACCGCGTCTATCAACCCGGAGGACTGGTGCCCACCAGCCATAACACTGGGACGGTACTGGGAGCCAAAGAGAGTCGGTATGCCTTTTTCGTTGTCGAAGCCAACGCACCGCGATTGTCCATCACCGCGCCGTCACCTGGTTTCCTCACTTGGCCCAACGGCCTGGAGCCGGTGAACATCAAGGGAACAATACCGGCCGGCCTGAACAATGCCGTCATCTCCTACACCATCGCCATACCCGGCTTCATCTTGGAGGAGGGAACGGTCACGCGCGCCGATAACATGTTCACCATCATCTACGATCCGGTAACCCTGCATAACGATTTCCCCAACATCGACTTGACCGCTCCGGAAGAATGGCGACCCGGCCTCAGTGACGAAGTATTGATCACCCTGTTTTTGGCCGACGACGATGGCTCGTACCGAGTCAACACCGTCACCCTGTTCGGGGAGGAGGTGTTTGTGGGCGCCGATATCAGCGCCGAATGCTACGACTTCGTCGCGCCGCCTGGCATTAACGCGGCGGACATCATGATCGTTGCCAGCCGCTGGCGTGACTCTACCCGGTACTCTCGCTTCTACGACGTCATGCCAGACGGTATTATCAACATCGTGGACATCATGCTCGTGGCGGCCCGCTGGGGGGAGAGTTGTCCGTAGAGGCGTAGTGTGCTTCGCCCTCATGATTCGGGTGCGTTTGCTTGCGGGTGCAGCATGTTGCACCCCTCGGCTTGGATGCTGAAAGGAGGAAAGGCCGTGAGTGCTCAACGATGGCTCCAAGGATTGGGGATCGTGGCGGTGGTCCTGATCGGATTAGGGGTGCTGCTAAGCACTGTGTCTGCTGATCCCTCTGGCATCGTCAGTGGCATAGTGGTTGATGCTGATGGTCCGGTCGCTGGGGCCGTAGTGCGGATGCGGGCCACCGACAACGTCACATCCACCGCCGCCGATGGCCGGTTCACGCTTGTGTCACTGCCCGAAGGCCAGGAGATCGAGGTGACCGCCTGGGCCGATGGTTACTACGTTGCCAGCACTCACGTTACGCCCACCGTCAGCGGGATCACCCTGACCCTGCGCACCTATCACACCATGGATCATCCCGATGGGAACGAAGGCGGAGAGGTGGTGCATCGGGCCAACGTGGTAACGCTACATAGTAAGCAGGTGTTCGTGGATGGGTGTGAGAAACTGATTGAGCCGATACCGATGAAGCCTGGGCCAGCGGGAAAGGGGATGCAGGAAGCTGGGAGCGTGCTGTACCTGCCTGTGATTCGCACAGGGTGGAGCCCGAGTCAGTACACCAGGCCGCCATGGTGTCGGGAGAAAGTGACCGGCAACTGCGCTCCGCCGGCGCCGGAGAAAACAGTGGTGGTGTATCAGGATTTGGATGATCCAGGCCAGCACGTAGGCCGGGAGCGATAGGAGGATGCCATGCGATGGCGTCTCTTGATTGCAGCCCTGATAACCGGATTGGGATTCACCCTCACTGGGGTGCGCGCCCTGCAAACGGCCACGGTGAGCGGGGTGGTGCTGGATGAGCAGGGCCGAGCGGTTGAGGGCGCAACCGTCCGCCTTAAGGCGACTACCAATGCCACGACCACCGGGCCTGACGGGACGTTCACGTTGAGCGGGCTTGCCGAGGGCATTACGGCTACCATCACTGCCTGGCAAGCACAGTACTACATCACGGCGACGCATGTGATACCCCCGGCGTCCGACGTGGTTCTCCAACTCAATCCCTACCCCACCACGGACAACCCGAAGTATACGTGGATCTTCCCTCACCGGGCAGATTCCCCACCTGATGTGAACTACGGCTGTGACACCTGCCATGCCGATGTCATCGTCGCTCAATGGGAGGCCAATGCTCACGCCGGCTCGGCAACCAACCCGCGTTTCTTCTCCATGTACAACGGGACGGACACCACCGGCCAGCCGAATGTGGCGCCAGGCTACAAGCTGGACTTCCCCAACACGGCCGGCAACTGTGCCAACTGCCACGCGCCGGGCGCCGCGGCCAACAAACCCTTCACCGCCGACATGAATCAGCTCACCACCATCGAAACCAACGGGGTGTTCTGCGACTTCTGCCACAAGGTCGGCGGCGTGTACCTTGACCCGGCTACAGGTCTGCCCTACCCGAACGTCTCAGGGATCATGTCCATGGACCTGCGCCGGCCGCCGGAAGGCCAGCAGATGTTCTTCGGCCCCTTCGACGACATCCCCGAACCGGACACTTATCTCCCACTTATCAAGCAAAGCCAGTTCTGCGCGCCGTGTCACCAGTTCAGCTTCTGGGGCACGCCCATCTACCAGTCGTTCAGGGAGTGGCTGGAGAGCCCGTATCCGGCCCAGGGAGTCCATTGCCAGACCTGTCACATGCCACCAGACGGCGTGACGACCAACTTCGCTCCCGGCCATGGCGGGGTGGAGCGCGATCCCCAGACCATCCCCTCTCACTTCCAGTTTGGCAGCCTGCACCCGGAGTTCCTGCAGAAGACTGTCAGCATGACGTTGGAGGCAGCCTTGATCGGGGATCGGGTGCGGGTGACCGTGACCATTACCAACACCCGGGCCGGCCACCATGTGCCCACAGACCATCCCGCTCGCCATCTGATTCTGGTGGTGTCGGCGACTGATGGGCAGGGGCAAGCCCTGCCCCTACAAGACGGCTCAATCGTGCCCGGTTGGGGCGGCGACCTGGCCGGGCGGCCTGGGAAGGCCTTCGCCAAGGTCCTGCGCAACCTGAACACCGGGGAGGAGCCCACGGCCGCCTACTGGAACCCCACCATCGTGGTCAGCGACAACCGCATCCCGGCGCTGGGGTCGGACACGTCGGTCTACGAGTTCGCTGCACCGCCGGCCGGCACGGTCAACGTGGAGGCCACGCTGATCTTCCGCCGGGCCTTCTGGGAGCTCATGGAGGCCAAGCGCTGGGACACGCCGGACATCGTGATGGAGGAAACTACCCGGCTGATCTCGCTGCGGCCGACCTTTAGCGTCTACCTGCCATTGGTAAAGGTCTTGGACAGATGACCGATTAAGTGTTGACGAAGAGGACAGTTATGAACAGAGGAGTAGCGTGATGGAGCCATCGCTGACCTTATAGATGGCTGTCCACCCTGGAAGTGGCCGCCAAGCCCGGAGAGCCGCGAGCGGAGGGATGGTGACGAGTGGTGACGAGCGGTCATGCGGATCTCGGGTGAAAGGTGGCTATGAGCTAGCCGAGCGTGACCGCTCGTCAGGTCACGCGGGGTTTGAGCGAGAGCTAGCAATCAGCACAGAGGAGCGTGACCTGACGAGCCTGCACAACGGGATAATGCTCTGAGCGTGATATTGCGAGAAGATAGTTGTGCGGGCGCGTCACCACTCGTCAGGGGGCGCGCGGTGGGGTGGTGACAAACAGTCTCGCGATCTCGGCTAAGAGTTGGCAATGAGGTAAAGTGAGCGAGACCGTTTGTCAGGTGACGCGTCTGCTCGCGGGTTGGAGCAAGGACGGATGGTTGAGCTGATATGCGAGCGAGCAGACGCGTCAGGGCGGTGCGAGGACAGGATCAGGAGAAGCAGGAGAAACAGATTCGAAAAGCGCATGGATGATCACCTCCATTCTGAGACAGGGAGACAAGGTGAGGGGGAGACAAGGAGCAAGGGGAACCTTCTCCCTGTCCCCTTGTCTCCCTGTCACTATGACCCGCGCTATGTCATCGGCATGTTTAGCGGGGGGGAACCTTCTCCCTGTCCCCTTGTCTCCCTGTCACCCCCTCTCAGATTCCGGCCTCTCACCGTCAGGCGTGCTGGTCGCTGAGGGGGATCTCATAGTGGCGGACCTCCTGCCAGCCCGTCCTGGCTCGCGCCAGCGGGCCAGGGAACTCGGCCTGCCAGTCTGGATCCTGCCTGGCCGCCGCTTCTCGGATGGCCTCCCGGGCGGCGTAGGCCGTGCGGCGGTCTTCGCGCAGGACCTGGGCCACCCGCCGGGGGCTGATGAGGGCGAAAGCCTGATCGAGTCTGAGGGTATCGGCAATCAACATGGTTGGTCACTCCTTTCTATCTATGCGTTCCAACTGTGGAACAGAAAAGAAGAAAGCACCGGTGACTTACCGGTGCTTTCCTCCCTCCGGGCCGGCGGCTCTCGGCGACTGCACGGTTGGCCTGAGCCTGCAGGACTGCCGCCTCCTGAGCCAGCCTATTGGCCCGCTCGTTCTCCTGACAAGCGGTCACGCTCGCTTTAGGTCCTTGCTGGCTCCTACCCAGGCCCGCGTGACCGCTTGTCACCGGGTGACCGTTGTGGCCCTCGACGTGGTGGACGGTAACCCGGTGCCGGGCCATCAGCGCTCGCAGTTCGGTCACCAGATCCAGGTTCGCCCGGGCCTTGCCACCGGTGGTCACCGTCACCAGGTACTGCGAGTCGGTGCACAGATCCACCCTCCGGGCCAGAGGCTCCGGGCCGGCGGCCTGGCAGGGCTCCTTCAGGGCGGACAGGGCCTGGATAGCGGCGGTTGCTTCAGCCCGGTTGTTAGTGGTCTGGGCAATGCCGCCGCTGATGACCTTCTCGTGGCGCCGGCCATGGGCGTCTTCGTACTGCAGGATGGCGGCGTAGCCACCGGGGCCGGGATTGCCCTTGCAGGAGCCGTCGGTATAGATGGTCACGTGTTTCATCGGGATCACCTCCGCTTTGAGCAGGGGAGCAAGGGAGCCGAGGAGCAGGGGTGCATTCTCCTCTGCACCTCAGCTCCCCGGCACGAGATGTGGGGGCTAGAAGGGGATGTCCTCCGCGCCCTCGGGCACCTCCCCCTCGTTGGGCGCGCCGGCGCCGTTCTGCGGCTTGCCGTTGGAGCGGTCCAGGAAGATGACCTGGCGCGCCACCACCTCAGTGGCGTAGCGCCGCTGGC
>CAYYVH010000056.1:0-17013 GCA_964475075.1 uncultured Anaerolineales bacterium
TGGTGTTGTGGCGGTCGTGCGGTCCGGCGATCGGCGGGCCGTCGCGCGGGCGCTCACCGTGGTGGAGAACGACCCGTCCGGCGCGCTCTCCGCGGCGCTCTATCCTCACACCGGCCGTGCTCACATCGTGGGTGTGACCGGTGCGCCGGGTAGCGGCAAGTCAACGCTAGCCTCGGTCATGACGAAGGTGTACCGTACCCGCGGGTGCAGCGTGGGCATCGTGGCCGTCGATCCGTCGAGCCCGTTCAGCGGTGGCGCGGTGATGGGTGACCGGGTGCGCATGGGCGCCCACACCGGTGACCCGGGAGTGTTCATCCGCTCGATGGCCTCCCGCGGCAGCCTCGGCGGTTTGGCGTTGGCTACGGGCGATGCGGTGCGGGTGCTGGACGCCGCGGGGTTCGAGGTTGTCATCATCGAGACCGTTGGTGCCGGGCAAGCGGAGGTGGAGATCGCCGACGAGGCCCACACTACCATCGTGGTGGTGGTTCCTGGTTTGGGGGACGACGTGCAGGCGATCAAGGCCGGAATCCTGGAGATCGCCGACGTCTACGCCGTAAACAAGGCGGACATGCCGGGAGCGGACCGTGCGGTGGCGCACCTGCAGATGATGCTCGGCATCGGCATGCGCGGGCGCGAGGTGGAGTGGATGCCGCCGGTCGTGCGGACGGTGGCGACGACGGGGGAGGGCGCGGTGGAGTTGGTTGACGCCGTGGAAGCCCACGCCGATTTCCTCCGCGACAGCGGTGCGCTGGACGCACGAGAGCGGATCCGGGCGGCGACGGAATTGCGGCGCCTGCTCCACGTGCGCCTGGTCACTGATCTCATCGAGTCCAGCCGGGACGGCCACGTGGAGGCGCTACTGGATCGCCTCGTAGCGCGAGAGACGGACCCTCAACAGGCAGCCGAGGAGTTGATCTCGGCGCGGGGACGGTCCTAACCGGCGGCGGCTGGATGGCTGATCTCATTGGTTCCATACACGACTACGCCGCATGGCTGTATACGCTGTTGGGCTTGCTCATCCTGCGCCAGCTGGTCATCATGTGGCGGGCGGGGCACGAACGCGAGCAGGCCATGTTCGGACTGGAGCGCGAGGCGGCATCCGGCCGGGCGGCCCGCTCGTTGGTCACGATCCTGCTGCTGGTGACCATCGGTGCCGGTGTTTTCACCGTAGCCCAGGTTGTGGCGCCGGCGGTGCCCGAAGAAGAACGTCAGCTCGCCCAGGAGGCACCCATCGTGCGGACGCCCAGGCGGTTCGTGCTGAGCACCGACACGCCCAGTGTGAGCCTCAACACGGCTACGCCACGACTGCCTCGGATCGTGACCGCCCCACCGGACACTCCGGCGCCGGAGGCGTCTACGCCCGGAAGCGCGTTGTGCCGCAATCCAGGCGTGGACATCGTCTCGCCTGTCTCGGGAGCAGTGCTGACCGGCTCGACGCCGATTGTCGCCACGGTCAGATTCGACCCGGAGAGCGGCCGCTACTTCCGGCTGGAGATTGGATCGGGCGATGAGCCGGAGATCTGGCACGATGTGGGTGACGTGCGTCGCGCCCCACTGGTGGGTACGGCCGTCCACACGCTGTCGCTGGAGGGGCTGGCCCCCGGCATCTACACCTTGCGTCTGTCGTTGATCGAACCGGACGGCGGGGTTCGGGATGGCAACGTGTGCGCCGTCAGGGTGAGGGTGCCGTAGACCGCGACGTGTGCGCGGTTACCGTGCGCGTAGGGGCGAAGCATTCGCCCCTACTGGTTCTGTGAATTGTGTGGGACGAAGATCTCGTACCAGCGCGGAGTCGCTGTGCCGGTAGGTCCCACGGTGGGGGAGGGGCTGGGTGTGAACGTGGCGGTGACCGTCGGAATGGCGGTCGCTGATGGTGTGGGGGTGGGAACGCCTACCTGCCAGCGCGCGTAGCGGACGTCTGAACCTCCATCGTCCGTCTCCTCGGACCATACGCTGTGGACGTAACCCTCGCCGCGGAGTTCATGGAAGGCCACGGACGGCATGTCCACAGGGCCCTCGTCCACCATGGCCTCGCCGTTGGCCGGCGGTGGGGGACCCTGACGGAACACTATCTCGCGCGGGATCCTGTTCTCCTTCCAAAGCACCATTTGGCCGCGCAGGTCATCCATCGCCAGGCGGGGCATCAGGGAGTGGTCGGCGGTGTTGCTTATGTTGTGATACTCGCCATCCCCCCTGCAGTACAGCACGACCTCGTTGTCCGACTCAGGCGCGCCTTGGACCAGCTTCGAGGTGTTCTCGTGCCACACCATGCACAGGTTGCCGGCCGTCGCACCAACGTCCGGTGCGCGGGCTTGTTTGGCTTCCCTGAAATAGGCGGTGCTGTCCAGCGTCCAGGGCGAAACATCGGTCCGGTAGGCGTGTTTGATGTACGACTTCCTGGTGTCGAACTGCTGGGTCCAGACAACGTGGACCGTGTTCTCGGGGCCGATAGCGATCGCCGGCCCCTGGGCGTCGGCCAGCGGATCGATAGCACTGGCGGCTACCGTTCGATCCGCCAGGCGAATCCGGGCGAAATAGGGCTGCCGCTCGCCCCACGTTGTATCCACCCAGATCAGCCACAGGGCTGATCCATCATTGCTAAGGGCCAGATCGGGTTGTTGGCCGTCCGCGGCAATGTTCTCGTCGCCGGTCTGGATCTCCGCGGCCAACAGGGGCCAACTGCGAGTGTCGCTGTCCCAGATCTTGAATAGGATCTCGGTAGTCTCCGTCGCGTCACGTTTGCCCTGAACGAAAGCCACGGCCACGGTGCGCCCGTCGGTGGCCAGAGCCGGGTCGTAGCCCTTGCGGAAGATCGTGAGCGTGGGTGACCACTCCTCGGTGCCCTTCCAGCGGTAGCGGTGCTTGATGTTGATGCCTTCCTCCCAGACGACGTGGACGGTGCCGTCATTCGTCACCACGACCTCCGGTCGTTCGGAGAACACCGCGGGGCTCTGCGAGAGGTCTATCTCGTCTTCGAGGATGACTTGAGGGCGCATTGCGTCCGACAACGGCGCCAGTAGCAGCGCCAACCCCATGGCTAGGGCGGCGGGCCTCAAGAGGCGGCGTGGCCGTTGGGCGTACATCGCTACGGCTGCCAATCCATCCGCACGCGCAGGGCGATCGAGTTGCCGCCGTCTTGCTGCACTATGGCCCGGGCCCACAGACCAACGTCGGCTGGTGCCGCGCCGGCGTCGACGACGGCGAGGGAATCGACCAGGAAGCTGTGCTCTTGCCCGTCCTCGGCCTCGATCGTCCACGTACCCAGAAGCCCGCCCTGCGGCAACGATGTTACGCGGCCGACCAGCCGCTCGGACACGGGCTCGGCCAGCAGCTTCGGCCTCTCTTCAACCACGACCACGTTGGCGCTGCCGGGTTCGATGTAGCCCTTCACCTCCACCCGCTCGCCGGGTGCGGGCATCTGGCCGGGCCTTTGCTTGATCGCTTCCGGCAACAGACGCCACGGCACCCGTACGAGGTACTTGTCAACGGGCCACGTATGCTCCACGCCCTCGACCCTGTTGGCCCCATCCTGGATGACCCCGCGTACGACGATGCGACGCCTAGCCTCCGGAGCGCTCGTGACCCGGATCAGGGTCGCCTTGATGCTGTCATCCGGGTTCCGCGTGCCCTTGACCAGCACGCCCGCACCCACGCTCAGCGTACCCTCGATGATCGTGGTGTCCGGGATCCACACCTGTCGCCCGAGGACCTCGATCCACGTCGGCGGCGTGTTCTCGGGATCCATGGCGTCGATGTTCCCGCTGAGGGAAGTGCCAGGGTCCGCGCTGCGGAAGGTGATCTGCACAGCCCGCAACCTGTCCTCGTCCGACTTCAGAGCCTCGATGAGCACGATGTCGCCGACCTTGGGGGTCACGGTGGATGGGATGAACTCCGTTCCATGGTCGACCTCAACCAGGAGCACCTCACCCTGGCTCTCGATCTTCCAGACCCCGAACAGGCCTGCGTCGGAAGCGTGGTTGTCCGGAAGCTCTCGTATGACACCGCCAAACGAAACCTGCTCGGGGGGCAGCTGCCCTCCGCTCTTGGCATAGGTCGCCTGGCAGTCCTCACCAGCCCCGACAGTCACCCTGAATGCCCGTTCGGGATCCTCCACGAAGCCCAGTAGCTCGGTGAAGCGCATCCGCAGCGTCACCACGCTGTCCGCCTCGAGGATCGGGGCCTCGTCGCCGTTCGGAAACACCCGTGTCGGCGCCCGGGTCTTGGGTCCCTCGTTGCCCCGCGGTTGCCACACGACCCTGGACCGCTGGCCGCCCGGATCCTCCAACGTAACGAGATTGAGGTGGTTCAAGGTGCTCGGGTTCGGCCAGTCGACGTCCACGAAGCGGATCTCCGCGTCGTCCTGCCCATCGTTGTGCAACTCGAGCTCCACGAAGCGCTCGTCGGCCACCTTCAGATTGTCCAAGCTCAGGCGGCAGTCGGTCTGGATCTCGGGCACCGTGACCAGCAAGTCATCGCACCGCGCGCCCGCCGGGTCCTCGTAGGAGATCGACAACACGTAGCCATGCCGCGCCGCGAACTCGCGGAACTGCAGCTGCAGGTTCTGCGACTGGTTTCGCGGCACGACCGCGTTCCGGGCGGTGAGCGGAATAGTCACCGGCCGTGTGCTGTACAGGACTTCGGTCCCCGGGTCGACGAGGGACTGTTGGCCCAGCCAGACACCGTTTAGGGTGCCGTTACGCGCAGGCCAGGAAATGGCCAGGAGGTTAAGTGTGGCATCGGCGGCCGCGTTTGTGAGCTCCACTGCGGCCCGCTTGGCATCCTGATCGACGGTCAACTCCCCGGCCGAAAGATTGCAGCCGAGGGGGCGCCCGCTCAGTGTGGAGTAGACGACCTGGCAGCCACTCTGGAACCCCGCGACGATCGTGTAGTCGCCGCCGGACATGGTGCCGACGGTCGCACCTTGGGCCTGGGTCGTCGATGTGAAGACCAACTGGACCTCGGCTGTGGTCCGTGGCGAGAGCACCAGACCCGAGGCAAGCCGTAGCGATGCCGGCGACGTGCTCCACTCGCCGGACCAGGCTGGTGAGCCGTCGAGGCGCACTTCAACCAGCGCCCCGGCCGTCGCCACGGGCCAGAAGACGTCGAGCGTCGTCAGCGTGCGCGTGACCGGACGACCGTTGGAGAGCCGGAGCTGCGCCGTTGCGTCCCCCACGTCGAAGCCCACAGCGTCCACGCCGCAGTCGTCATTGGCTCTCGTCACCCACGTGCTGGTGGTGGACAGGCAGCCCCGCCGAGTCGCAACGGTAATCACGTAGGGCTCGTGAACCACGGGCTGCTCGAACTCGAGGCGGACCTCTGCCTCCATGTTCGGCGCCAGCGCGACGGGCTCGACGCCGAGCCGGCGAAGATCGATGACAGTCGGGGAGTTGGCGGGCCCCTGGCCCTCCTCGAACCGCAGCCTCTCAATCTGATTGACGATGATCGCCACCAGTCGGCCGTTGGCCTTCGCCGGCCAGCTCGCCTCCAGGGTGGCCAACATGGCCGGCTGATCGTCGCGATTGGCGATCGTGAACTGGATCCGGGTGGGGTCCATTTCTGAGAAGCTGAGCTCGCTGACCCCCAAGTGACAGGGCTGTGGCGCCGTCCGGGCCTCGCCCAGGGAAACGGCACAACCCTCGCGCATGAAGGCTACGACGGGCCCGAGCGCCTGTCGCAAGTCGATCTCGTTGGCGTCCTCGAACTGCAGGCCCATCTCGATTGTGGCTCCAGGCTCCAGAACCGGGCTCTTGCCATCGCCGTCGCTGAGCACCAACAGCGCCGGACTCGTAGTGCGCTCGGAGTGGACCGAGATGAGGGTGACGGTAGGTTCGCTCCGGACGACAACGCCCCGCAGAACCGCCGGGCCCTCCCAACCGAGCTCCAGGGCATGGAGCGTGGCGGTCGTCGCGCCGATATTCTGGAGGCGGCTCCACATCGTGTTCTCGTCGCCTGCATCGGGCTCGAAAGGCGTGCCCACTACTCGGCAGGACGCCGTCTCCGGCAACCGGGGAGGTGCGGGTAGGGGATCCTGCGCCAGCGGTGAATCCCGAGTGCCGCGCATGGCCGGCGCATTGGCCAGGCTGCGGAGGGAGCTCGAACCGAACAGCCCGACGGCAGCAACCAGCACCAACAGGCCGACCAGCAGCCCGCTGGCGAAGAATCGCGACGAGCGGTGTGCGATCATGATAGCTTCGCTGCCCTTTGCCTCTGGCCGATCCAGCACCGTCGGCCGGCCACGCGAACAGAGATCGCGAGGCCGGGGCGGTACGATGCCCGAATTATACGCCACCTGCCGAAACTACACCAACACCGGGGCCACAAATGCCCCGACCCGTTTCATCTACTCCGTCGAGCCCGGTGAAGGTACGATGGTAGGAACCCCGGGTGGCGTCGACGGAGGTCCCTTCCCTCTCGCCGATGGCGTGGGTGATGATGGCGGTGTTGTGGGTGAGGGCGTCGGCTCGTAGCCGTATACCTCGATGGCGGAGGCGATAATTGTGCCGGCTTGCGGCCAGCCCATGATGCCGACCTGCTGCCACAGCTCGATCTCTGTCGCCTCACCCGTGATGGGGGTAACGCCAGGCTCGTAGTGCACTTCGAAATCCTGCCCGTTGTCGGCGCGCAGGTTGAAGATACTCTCGCTGATTATTCCCGTCACGATGCCCTGGTAGGGCCCGGTTGGTGGTACGGTGCCCGTCGGGGTGGAGCGCTTGTCGGCCGGTCGGAGGACGGTGACCAACTCCACCCGTCTCTTGCCGTCGCCGCAGTCCTTCCAGCGCACTGTGACCTCCGCACCGATGGCCAGCGGCCCCCGCTGCTCGTTGACGGCCGAATCAAGCACATCAGTCAGGGAGAACCACTCCCCAATGTCGAGCTCCAAGCTCACGCCCTTTTGGTAGTCCCGGACGAAGCCGGTGGAGGACGCGCGAACGCAGCGATCCTCCTCGGGCACGTAGTCCAAGAAGTCCTCGGCCCGGAAGTACAGCTGGTCCGCATCCGTCCAGTGACCTACTAAAACGACCCAGTCGTCGACCTTCACCTCGTCGACCTTGGCGGGGAACTCCGCCCCGCCCTGGGCCTCCTTCTCTCGGAGCGCGCTAACATCGACCTCCACCAGCCGCTCGTCCTGCCCCCTCGGAGCCACGTGCCATGTGTTCTCGTCCGGCCTGCCCTTGACGGCGCCCTGCAGCTCGAGATCAGGCGTGGCTTTCTTGACCGGCCTGGGCCCTGCCGGCTCCGCCGCCGGGGTTGCCCCGACGGGTGTTGGTGTGACGGACGGCTCGATCGTAGGCGTCGGCGGCACTTCGGTTGGTGTGGCGGTCGGCGGCAGCGGCGTACCGGTCGGCGCGCTCGTGGGCTCTTGTGGTTCTGCCGTCTCGGTAGCACCGGGCATCGTCGTCTCCACCGGCTCCACCGGCGTGGCCGGCTCGACCAGGCGGACGTACGTCACCAGCGGCTCCCGGCCGGGCCGGGTCACAACCCGCACTTCCAGGCGGCTGTGGGCGGGTACCTGGCCGATGTCGTCGTACTCGTCGCCCAGCGACCACTCCGTGCTCTCGTCCCACACGAGCACGAACTCCTTGGGTTCCTCTCCCTTCTTGGACAGGGTGAGGACGACGAGGTGCCGCTGCGGCGGGTCCACTGCCGCGTCGTGCTCGAACCTGAGCAAGCGGACTGACCACTTCACCTCTTCCTCGAGCCCCCGATCCGTGGCCCTTTCGATCTCGGCGGCGCGCCGCTGGCTGAACTCCGCCTCCAGGGACTCGCGCTGCGCCGGGTCGAAGGCGGACGCCAGGCGTACTTGCTCAGCGACAAGCTTTACACTGTACAGCGGATCGCCGGGTATGGCCGCCTCGACGCGCGGTGCCAATACGGGAGTGGTCAGTACAAGGAACAGCACCACGGCGATGGTCGCACCGACCAGGCGTGGCACCCGCAGTGGTTGCAGCGGCGTGAACCACTCCGCCAACCGCACGAGCGGACTGGTCGGAGCCGCCACCGGACGCTGGGCGCGGGACCTGGCCTTGGCCGTCGAGAGGAAGCGCTCCCGGGTGCGGGAAAGCCCGTGGGGTGGGGGAGGTGGGGTCACCCGCTCGGCAAGCATGAACTCGGCCGAGTCAAGCAGGGGCTTGAGCTCGGCGGTCAACTCCGGAAACTCGGCCACTACGTCGGCTGCGTTCTCTCCGCCGCGCAGGCGCGACAGGCAAGCATCGAGGGCATCAGCGACCCTCGCCCGGCCGGTCTGGCTCTCGGGCGCCCGGGCCTTCACCTGGGCCTGGTCCGCCACGGCGAGGAAGCGCTCACGGCCGCGGGCCAACCCCTGGGGTGGGGGAGGCGGGGTGACCCGGGTGGCGAGCATCTGCTCGGCCGTTGTAAGCAGCGGCCGTAGGTGGGTGGCCAGGTCGGCGTGGTCAGCCAGGATCTCGGCCAGGCTCTCGCCGCCATGGAGGCGTGCCAGGCACGTATCGAGGACGTGATCTAGGTGCGTATCACGCCCCTCATCGATGGCCGCAGTGCCTTCGGTGGCGGCCTCGGCATTGGCCTGGGCCAGGACCTCCGCGGCGGCCAAGAAGCGTTCGCGGGCGTGGCGGAGCCCATGCGGCGGTGGTGGCGGGGGCACGCTGGAGGTAGCGATCTGCTGGGCCATCTCCAGGAGCGGCCGCAGCTCATCGGCCAGTTGGGGAAACTCCACGACGCAGCTGTCGAGGTCTTCCCCGCGGCGCAGGCGAGACAGGCAGATGTCGAGCGCATCACGCACTCGCCCGCCTGCCGTGCCGCCCGCTCCCGAAGTCATTCCTACGCCTCCGCCTGGCTCCCCACGACCCTTCTCAGGGCCGCCAGGCCACGGTGCTGGAGTGCCTTAGTGGCGCCTTCAGTCTTGCCCAATACTTCGGCCACCTCGGCATTGCTAAGCCCCTCCCCAAACTTCAAAATGATCACCTGCTGCTGTTCCTCCGTGAGGAACCGCATCGCGGTTCGCAGCCGGTTCGAATAAAACAAACCCTCAAAGCTGGTGGTGGGGTTGTCGGCCGCCATCCACCGTTCGTCGAGCTCCGGACCCTCCCGCTTCGCCTGGCGCCGAAAGTGATCGACCACCAGATTGTGCGCTATGCGGTACAGCCAGCCTTGCAGGCTGGTTGTCCACGTGCGGTCGTCCTGTACCGCCTCCAACATCCGCACGAAGACGTCGCCTGTCAGATCCTCGGCCAGCGCCGCGTCGCCCGTACGATGGTAGACATAACTGTAAAGCTTGCCGGAGTACGAATCGTAGACCTCCGACAGGGCCTCGGGCTCAAGCGCTACCACCCGCTCGCGCAGGGCTGCTTGGTCCACTTCGCCTCCCCCGTTCGGTTCAATGAATGAGACGGTTTGCCGGTATGGGAAGATACGCTCAACCAGGCCGTTTGGCCAGCCGTTGGGCGCCCAGCATTGACTTGAGGGTGGTCACCGATCTGTGACCTACCCTCCGTGTGGTTAATGGAACGCTGGGTGCGCCGGGACGTTTCGGCCATTCGGGCTCCGGGCTAGGGCGACCCATCGGCTAGGGCGACCCACCGGCTAGGGCGACCCACCGGGTCGCCCCTACGGTAAGGTAGGGCACGGCGCAACGGTAACTGCAAATGCGGCGTGTCGCCTCCGCTCGGCGGTGCTAGGGCAGGCGCGCCGTGCGCGGTGCGGGGACCGCGACCACGCGCGGCTGGCGGCGGTGGAAAGTGAAACACCGTGCATCGCTGCCGGCGCGCGCACCGAGTCCGCTGTCAGGATCGGCCCCGCGGCGTGTTCCGCTCGCTGGATTCGCGAACGGGACGGTCGGTGTGATGGTGGCCGTGTCGGTAGCGGTGGCTGAAGCGGCGGCCGAAGCGGTGGTCGTAGCGGCGGCCGAAGCGGTGGTCGTAGCGGTGGCCGTGGCGGTGCTCGTGGCCGTGGTCGTGATGGTGCCTGTGGCCGTCACCGTGGACGTCGCGGTTACGGTCACCGTGGGGGAGAACGTTGCCGAAGGTGACGTCGTCACCGACGGCGTGATCGTGGGCGTTGACGTGGTCGTCGGCGTACCGGTAAGCGTGGGCGTAGGGGTCTCGCAGTTGGCCGTGCACTCCAGGGTCAGGCGGTAGTAATGGTGCGGGTCACCGTAAACGCTGGTGTAGGGGGTGAAGACGCGCACGACGTAGGTCATGCTTGCGTTCGCCGTCCACTCGATGAGCTCGGTCGCATCACCATCCGTGTATCCTTGGGCGACAAACGGGTCAGCCAGCGGGCAGTAGTTCGTGCTCTGCTTGTCGATCCGGCGCAGCTCCAGGTCGAAGTTCTGGTCGTCCGGTGGGTCCAGCGTCAGGCGGTAGGTGCCCGGCGGTGCTAGCTCGACCGTCTCGTACCAGTCCTCGTCGCTGCCGCGGTGCAGGGTGGCATAGATGGTCGTGCCGACGCCCAGGACGCAGGACTCGCCGGCGTACCGGCAGCTGTCGTTGCCCTTGCCCTCGCAGCGATCGATGAGTGGGTACGGTGTCTCCGTAGCCGTTGGCGTTGCCGTCGGTGTCTTGCTCGGCTCGGTGGTGTGGGTCGGCGTGGGCGTCGCGATGAACTCCGACACACCCAGCTCGTAGGTTGCGTCCGTACCGTAGTGACTGCCCCGGTTGTCGACGGTGATCATCGCCCGGGCGTCGTTGATCGCCTGGAACACGATCTCCGACTCGTAGGTCAGCGCCCCCCGGTCGTCGTTCCAGCAGCCCGGAGGATCGCACGGAGTCGAGTCACCGAGGTCTCCAACCGCCATCACGGTGTCGACCCCCGGGGCCAGGTTGGTGGTGAACACGCGGTACCACCGGCCCTTCTTCACGTGGAAGAACGCCAGGTCGATGTCGTATCCCGGGCCGCGGATGCCGTAGCCGCAGAAGTTGTGGGACTGCGTCACCGCGTTCTCGGAGAAGCTAACGTAGATCTCCTTCTCGAAGCCACGCGGCCAGTCCTGCTCGAACTCGTCCGGGTCGCAGTCGGCGGTGCCGGGAATCGGGCGGCCGGTCGGGATATTGGCGGCCGTCGGGAACGGCGTATTCGTGGCCGCTACCCTTCCCGTGTCCGTCGCCTCGGGCGTCTCCCTGGGCGAGGGCGTTTCCTCCGGCGGCGAGGTCGCCCGGGCGCGAGTCGGCGAGGGTGTGGCCGTGGGCAGCGGCTCCGCCAACCAGGGGCCCGTGGCCACCAGGCCGTTGGGCGGATCCCGCGCCACGACCTGCCAGTCTGGTCCGGCCTTGATCGCGGGGTCGATGGTCATGGGTACGGAGAATGTGCCGTCGGTACCGGCGATAATCGGTCTGGCGGAAAGGGGAATCTCCGGCGCGGGCGGATACCGGTCCGTCCGTCCCAGTCCGAGGCTGATCTCGCTTCCCGGCCGCCAGCCACTTCCGCTGATCGTAATCGTCGGGGCACTGCTTAGGTCCACCTCGATCTCCGGCTGGTAGGCCAGCTTGTCGCGGGGCACGATCGTAATCTGCCGCGCCTCGAGGATTGTCCCGTCCGAGCTCAGGTAGCCCACCGCCTGGATGGCAACGCCCGGCTGGATCAGACTCTGATTGGTGGTGACCTCGTCGTCTTCGTCGATGATCTTCGTCGTGTCCTGGAGCTTGATGCTCCCGATCTCCTCCGGGGACACGGCCAGGAGCACGAGGTCCGCGGTCCGCTCCTGCACGACGCCCTCGGTCGTGACCTCGTCTTCGTCTATATAGACCTGCTCAATGCCGGCATGTTCTCCCTCGTCCGCTGTCTCCGACCCACACGTGGGGCATTTGTGGGCCTCGCCCTCGGCCCGGCCCACGTGGACCACCCGGCGGCTCGGCACCGAATGCACCTTGGCGTGCCGTTCCGCCAACTCTATCCCGTCCTCGGTCTGGCTGGGGAAGAAGACGTAGTACGCGTCGTCCGTCTCCGCGATCAGCCGCTCGCACATCAGGCTCTCGTCCAGGGGGTTCGTGGGCTCCCGGTTCGTGTATAGCTGCACGCGCGGCAGGTCGCCGCCGTCGCACATGTCTTGCAGAGCGTACACCCGGCCCACCCCCGCCAGAAGTGTCGCCAGGAGCAGCAGTCCGCCGGCCGCGCTGTACAGGGCGCGCCGCCGCTCCTCGTCGGTGAGCGGCGCGTTCCGCGCGAACAGTGGGCTCGCGCGGGCGGCGACCAGGGCCCCGTTCAATGCTGGGTAGCGCAGGCGCCACTCCGTGGGCAGCTCGTAACGGGTCAGCCAGTTGCTGAGCCAGCGCCAGCCCACCCAGAGTAACAACCCGGCTGCGGCGAGGACGACCAGCAGGCCCAGCTTCGTCAACCAGCCCCCGATGGAGAACAGCCTAAAGATGGACGACAGGGCCTTGTCGCCAGGCAGCGCCTGCTCCCAGTGCTCGCCGGCCCATGCGGTGACAGGCCCGATCGTCAGCCAGAAGAGGAGGGCATAGACGACGAAGATGCCAACCATGACCAACGGGCGTGCCTGCGGGCGAGCCAATTCGACCCTGTCCAGCAGCCGTTCTCCGACGAGGACGAGCGCCATCGTAACGGCGGCCAGAACACCCAACATCGCGCCTAGGGCTATGAGTATGAGCGGGCTGAACAGCAGCGTCTTGAGCGTCAGCAGCGCCACCTTGAGAAGGCCGGCATTGAGGTTCGCCCGGTCGACCAAGCTCACCACGCCCGGCTTGTCCAGCAGGCCGAACGCGCCGAAGTAATGCCGGTTGAACAACCAGCCCCAGATGTGGACGAGCCCGAGCCCGCCCAGCGTGCCCGCCGCCACCGCCAACCCACCGGCCTGAGGGAGGGCCAGATCGCCGGTCAAGCCACCCAGCACCCACTCCCGGGTGGGGACGCGGCGCTCGACGATCCCGTCGCCCAGGTTCACGTTCTCGAGGTTGGCCCCCTCAATGTCTGCGCCGGTCAGGTCGGCGTCCGTGATGTCGGCCCAACCCATGTTGGTGCGGACCAGATCCGCCTGGCGCAGGTTGGCGCCGCGGAAGATGGCCCACCGTGCGTCGGCGCGCCGCAGAACGGAGGAGTGGAGGTCAGCACCCTCCAGAATCGCCCATCGCAGATCAGCCGATGACATGTCGGCACGGCTCAGGTTCACGCCGCGCAGATCCAGCCGGCTGAGGTCGGCACCCGAGAGGTCGAGGCCCGACAGGTCTCTCTGGCCGTCGCCTGCCTCCAGCCGAGCCAGAATCTGTTCGCGCTCAAGTGCCATACGTCGTTCCCTCTGATAAGGGGTGCGGGGTTGCCCGATGGGGCGCGAGTGCGTGACGATTATACTGGATAACGGGTTGTGAGGCACGTGGTGGGTTCACGGTAGTTTGTGGGTGTGGTCTGGCTTGGGCTATCAGCTATCAGCTCGGCTGGTCGGGGTGTCGGGTCGATGTCTCCCGACCGCGGTCGGTCGGGGGGCTGTGGGTGTGCTTGCCGTCATCCGTTATCTCAAGTGGCAGCCTGCCGCCAGGGGCTGAGGCGGGGCTGAAGCACACCTGAAGGCTTCGTGAGGAACCACCAATTGCGGGAAACACATCAATGCTCGCCAATGTTAAGCTGATAGCTGATAGCCCAAGTTGAGTTGACCCCCCAAGTTTTCCCTCGCATCATGCATCACCATCCACCGATGATATCTCGCATCAAAATCCTCCGGCGGTTCCTGGCCGCGATGCTGCTTGCGGCCGGCGCAACGCTTGTCTTCGCCGCTCAGACCGGTCGGTTGGGACGTGTGTTGGAGGAATCTCGAGCGGCGAGGCCGCCGGAACGCCCGCTGGCAACGGCGGTCAGCCAGCTGCACCTGCCGTGGCCGACGTTCACGCCGGAGCCGCCGGTTGCGGACTCGGCACCTGCCCCGCTGCCGACCGCGCCGCCCAATAAGGTCGGCCTCATCGCGGGTCACTGGCAGTATGACAGTGGAGCGGTGTGCGTCGACGGGCGCAGCGAGGTGGAGGTGACAACCGATGTTTCGCTCCGGGTGCAGGCGATTCTGGAGGTCCGGGGCTTCGACGTGGAGATCTTGCCGGAGCACGATCCCGATGTGCCCCAGCCACCGGTCCAAGGCTATCGCGCTGCGGCCCTGGTAGCGATTCACGCTGATTCGTGCAACGTACCCGGTGCTTCGGGCTTCAAGGTCGCGCACTGGCCGTACAGCGAGACGGCCGAGGCTGACGAACGGTTGGTGGAGTGCATGTACAAGGAGTACGCCGCCGCGACCCTGCTCCGGCGCCACGAAGGGTCGATCACAGTCCACATGGTCAACTACTACGCCTTCCGCGAGATCGCGGCCGAGACGCCGGCGGCGATCATCGAGCTCGGCTTCCTGGGCGACGATCGCACCCTGCTCGACGATCACCGCTACGAGATGGCCATGGGTATAGCAAACGGGATCAGCTGCTTCCTCCATGCACCCTAATCCGTGGCCAATCCGCGAAGGCGGTGCTGAATACCGTAGACCAGGATCATCCGGTCCACGAGCCATTCCACGGGCGCTCGATCGTCAGTGAGAAGGGGTGCGCCGGCGGCGGGTTCGAAGGGCCCCCAGCGTCCCGCGGCGCCCTCGGCGGCCAGCGCCAGCGGTGATCCGGGAGCGAGTTTCGCCCGACGTGCCTCGAACGCACCTTGTGCGGGGGGTGCACGCGCCGCCACCAGGACTATGTTGAAGGCGTCGGCGCGCCTGATGGCCAGGACGGAGCCGAACACGCGTGCCAGCGTCTCGCCGACGGCATCCGCCAAACCCGGTTCCCCGCCGGTGTACACCACGTTGACCGCCAGCACACCGCCAGGAGCCAAGTGCTCGCGCGCGCTGGTGAAGAACTCCCGCGTGGTGAGGTGAAAGGGGATGTACGGGCCCCGGTAGGCGTCCAGGACGATCAGGTCATAGAGGTCGGTGGATCCGGCAAGGAAGTTCCGGCCGTCGGCCACGAAAACGGTGAGGGCGGATATCTCGTCGAGGTCGAAGTGGGTCCGCGCGGCGCGGATGACGCCCGGGTCAAGCTCGACGCCGTGGATTGCCCCCGGTGCCCAGGTTCCGGCCAACCCACGTGCGGTGGTTCCGCCGGCCAGTCCGATGATCAGTGCGCGTCCTGCACCGGGTGCGTTCCGACCGGGAGCGAGGAGCGGGGCCACCAGGAAGTCGTCCCACACGCCGCCAGTGAGAATCTGGCCCGGCGTATAGATCGACTGGACCGCCCCGCCCTCGTCCAACCGCAAGTAACGCGTGTTGCCCCGGACAACGACCTCGACGTAGTGGTACGCGGACTCGGCAGTGTAGACGGTGCCCTCGCGACGCTGCTGTGCCGTCGAGTGCCCCCGGGTGACCGCCCACAGCACAGCGGCCACCGTGAGCACGGCCAGGCCGAGGCTGACCCGGCGCGTGAGGCGCCACAGCCCGACGGCCGCACTCAGGGCGAGGAGGCCGCCGAACAGGGCAAACGTGAGCCGCGTGCCCATGAGGGGGATCGTCAGCAGCGCGCTGGTGAACACACCGACGATGCTGCCGCCCGTGGAGATCGCGACCAACTCGCCCGCCGCGCGACCGGCGCGGCCCTTCTCGCTCCAGTCGGCTCGATCAGCCGCCACGCCAATTGCGAGCGGTAGGACGGTGCCGAGCAGGATAGTGGGTGCGGCTAGGACGAGCGCAGCCGCCAGGAACGAGCCGACGATCAGGCCGGGCTCGATGCGCGCGACGCCCCGCGAACCCAGGGCCAGGAGCGGCGCGGACAGGTCCGGAATGAGGACCGCCGTCAGGCCCGCCGCTCCGACCAACCCGTAGAGCCATGGAGCACCTTGGCGACGGGTGGCCATCCTCCCGCCCAGCCAATTGCCGATCGCAACGTACAGGAGTACCAGACCGATCAGGTTGGCCCAGACAACTATGGAGGTTCCGAAATGGGGCGCGAAGAGCCGTGCCGCGGCGATCTCAATCGCCAGGACTACAGCACCGGACAGGAAGACCAGAGTACGCAGCACGCTGGGGCCGCACTCTCACGCAGTTTCGCTCTCCGACGTCACCTCATCCGGGGCCTCGAGCTCGACCGCAGTCTCGGACTGGGTCAGTAGCAGCGGCGGTGCCTTGTCGCGGATCGTCTCCGCCCGGACGACACATTTCTTCACGTCCTCCCGCGAGGGGATCTCGAACATCACGCCGAGGAGCCGCTGCTCCAATATGGTCCGCAGGCCGCGCGCCCCCACATGGGTTGACATGGCCTCCTCGGCAATCGCGCGCAGCGCACCGTCCGTGAAATGGAGCTCCACGCCATCCATGTCGAAGAGACAGGTGAACTGGCGCGTCAGGGCGTTCTTGGGCGCAGTGAGGATCTGCATCATGATCTCCACATTGAGCGGATGCACGTTGACGATGACCGGCAGGCGCCCGACGAACTCCGGGATCATACCGTACTCCAGCAGATCGTCGGCAGTAACGCGCCGCAGCATGCTGGCCAGGTCACTCGGGAGCTTCTCGTCTCCACCCCGGAAGCCGATCACGCCGCGCGAGCCCACGCGCTTGCGTATTATATCCTCGAGTCCCGAAAAAGCGCCACCACAGATGAACAGGATGTTGCCGGTGTTCAGCTGAATGAAGTCCTGGTGGGGGTGCTTGCGCCCGCCCTGGGGTGGAATGTGGGCCACCGTTCCCTCAATGATCTTCAGGAGTGCATGCTGGACCCCCTCACCGGAGACATCTCGCGTGATGGACGGGTTGTCGCCCGTCTTGCGGGCCGTCTTGTCGATCTTGTCGATGTAGACGATCCCCCTTGATGCGCGCTCTATGTGCTCGAAGTGTATCTCGCCTCTGTCGAAGTAGAGGCGCATCTGCTCGATGCGTTCGATCTTGGCCTCGCCGGTCAGCAGGGACAAGTCCACGGCAATGCGGTAGGAATTGAGGTTGTTGATCGCGACCCAAACGGTCCTGCCGTCGATGACGGAATGGAGGTGAACGTTGGTATCCGGCGTGTCGAGGGGGTTCGGCAGGCGTTGGCCCCGGGATTCCTTCCGCGGGTGCGGGGAGTAGCAGCACTTCTC
>CAYYVH010000057.1:0-17004 GCA_964475075.1 uncultured Anaerolineales bacterium
AGGTTGAGAGTCCGCGTTGCTAGTCGCGTCAGGCGCAAATGCACCGGCACGGCTCGAGTGGCGCGCTCGATATACATGGCCGTCGCGTCGCCCTCGAGCGAGGGGTTGGTGGCCAGGATTACCTCCGCTACGGACTCGGTCTGGATGCGCCGGAGCAGCTCGTCGATGCGCAGGTCGGCCGGACTCACCCCATCGACGGGCGAGATGGCCCCGTGCAGCACGTGATACAGTCCGTGGTAGACCCCGGCGCGCTCCAGGGCTACGACATCGAGGGGCTCCTCTACGACGCAGATCTTGTCGGCTTCACGCGCCGAGTCGCTGCAGATCGCGCACGGGCTCGCCTCGGCGATGTTGTGGCATCGCCGGCAGTACACGATGCCTTCGGTCAGGTCGGTGAGCGCCTCCGCCAGGTCCCGCGCCTGTCGGGGGGGCATGCGCAGCAAGTAGAACGCCAGCCGCGAGGCGGTCTTCGGGCCGATGCCCGGCAGCCGGCCGAACTCCTCGATGAGCCGCGCCACCGGGCGGGGCAGCGCCGCCGTCATCCTACAGACCCAGTCCTGGCGGCAGGGGCAGGCCCTGGGTGAGCGCTCCCATGCGCTCAGCCGCCAGTGCTTGCGACTGCTCCACCGCCTGGTTCACCCCTGCGATCAGAAGCTCGGCCAGCATGTCGTGCTCTTCGGGCACGAGCAGCTCCGGCTGGATCTTCACCTCGCAGAGCTTCTGGTGGCCCGTCATGACCACCCTGACCGCTCCGCCCCCGACGGAGACCTCGACCTTCTCCTCCGCCAGAGCTTTCTGCTCGGCGCGCATCTTCTCCTGCAATTCCTGAACCTTCCGCATGAGGTTCTGGCCGCCGGGGGGGCTGCCTCCGCGTTGTCGCATCACATCCTCCGTAGGTCTATCTCCGTAGGTCTTTCCTTGGCGTTTGCCTGTGCCCGTGGTTGAGCCGGGCTCGTTTTGCTGGGTGCTGGGTGCTGGGTGCTGGGAGCTAGGAGCTGGGTGGTGGCTGATCATCCGGCGGTGTCTGGACACTGACTACGCGTGCGCCCAGCTCCTCGACAGCGTGGCGCACGACCGGATCGGTCTTCGCCTGGTCGCTCTTCGAGCGCGGCCGCACGGCAATCTCGCTCTCGTTGGGTGCCACGACCTTGCAGCGCAATGCGCACGGTCGGCCAAGCACCTCCTCGAAGGCCTCCGATACGAGCGCGCGGCGCTCTGGTTCGGACACGCGCTGGCAGTGAAACTCGTAGAAGAAACCGACCGTCACGGTCTGTTCGTCTGCGGCGACCGGGCGACAGTCCTTGAGCAGCGCCGCCGTGTTCCGGTCGTGGTGGGCGACGGCGTCCATGATTGCCCCCCACCGGTCCGTAACCTGTGCCAACGCTTCGGCCCGCGATGGGGTGCGCCCCGGGGCATGCGCCTTTTCCGCATCTGGCCGCGCATCAGCAATCACCTCCTCCGCGGCCTCGGTCGGACCGGGTGCACTTGTTCGCGGAACCGGCCCGGCCTCAGTCGGTGCTGCCTCGGCCGGTGCCGCCTTGACCGTCGCCGCACTTGTGTCCCCTGCTGGTTTTGTCGGTGGGGCCTGGGCCCTCACGTCAGATTGCCTCGCGCGATCCGGCGCTGCGCTTGGTGTGGTGGCGGACGGCGCCTGATGCGCAGGGCCCTCACTGTCCTCGCCCTCCGCCTCCAGCACTGCCTCCACCAGGGCGAGCTCCAGCGCCAAAGCCGGCTGGGTGCGGTCGGGTGAGGGCCGGGCGTCGTCGAAGCGGTGGATAGCGGATGCGAGCGTGGCCGTCGACAACCGGTCCGCTTGTTGGCGCATCCGCTCCAACGCCTCCTCCTCCAACTGGAGCAGATCCGCGTCCACCCCCGTCTGGATGAGAAGCAGGCCGCGCAGGTGGTCCAGCAGCCGACTCCGGAGCTGACGCGCATCGGTGCCACGATCCAAGACAGCGCTGATGAGCCGCAGTCCAGCGGCCGCATCCCGATCCAGGATGGCATCCACCAACTCGGCCACCGCGTCGTCGGTTGGGGTGCCCAGGGCCGCCCGGACGTCCGCGACGCGGACAGTGTCCGTCGCGGCCACGAGCTGGTCCAGCAGGCTCTCGGCGTCGCGAATCGAGCCGGTAGCGCTACGGGCGACGAGCGCCAGCGCCGCCCGTTCGGCCGTGACTCCCTCGGCCTCGCAGATCCGCTCCAGCTTGCCCACCAGATCGTCCAGCGGCACTCGCCGGAAGTCGTGGCGCTGACAGCGTGAGAGGATCGTATCCGGGATTTTGTGCGACTCGGTGGTGGCCAAGATGAACAGGACGTGCGGTGGCGGCTCCTCGAGCGTCTTGAGCAGGGCGTTGAAGGCCGCCCTGGAGAGCATGTGGACCTCATCGATCACGTAGACTTTGTAGGCGGCCTCGTTGGGGGAGAAGCCGATCTTCTCGCGCAGGTCGCGCACGTCGTCCACCCCCGTGTTCGACGCTGCGTCGATCTCGATGAGGTCCAGGGCGCGGCCGTCGGTGATAGCGCGGCACATGGCGCACTCGTTGCACGGCTTCTCTCCCTCGCCGGTGCAGTTGACCGCCTTGGCCAGGATGCGCGCCACTGATGTCTTGCCCGTACCGCGCGGACCGGTGAATAGGTAGGCATGCACCAATCGGCCGCTGGCGAGCGCATTGCGGAGGGTCCGGGTGATATGCGCCTGGCCAATGACCTCGTCGAAGCTCTGCGGGCGCCACCGTCGGTAGAGTGCCTGAACGGCCATCATTGCTCCTGGGACCTGCGGGCGAGGAGCCCGCGTTGGGTAGGCGAAGTGTAGCAGGCGTGGAGGACCGTGACAAAGAGTTGGGCAAATACCGCCCGAGTGTAACCTTTCTCGCCGTCGGGGGTTATAGCCGGTGATACGGTCCTGCACTCGCGGCGACCGGCGGTGGGCGTGGGTGGTGGATGCCCGACGCCCGCCGGCAAACAGTTACCAGATTCCATATTCGGAGGAGATAGACCTATGGATTTCGGAGCCCTGGTCAACCGTGCGATACGTGCGGCGAAACTCGAAGCCGCGCTCTACGAGGAGGTGGAAGCGGACACCACCCTCAACCGTGAGGCCCTGTGGGTGGTGGTCATCGCCGGCCTGGCCAGTGGAATCGGCCAGCTACTGGCGCCCCCCGCAGTCGTTTTGGGGGCGGCCGAGCCCGTCACGGCGGGATCCCGCATCGTCGCCTTCTTGTTCGGCCTGTTGGCGTTGGTTATCGGCTACTACATCTGGGCCTACATCACATACTACGTGGGCACCAAGATCTTCGACGGCACGGCCGATCCCGGCGAGATGCTGCGCACGCTCGGCTACGCCCACGCCCCCCGGGTGCTGGGGCTCCTGGTCTTCCTGCCGGCAGTGGGCGGTCTGCTGGCCGGTATCGGCGGCCTGTGGGCACTGGTGGCAGGAATTGTCGCCGTGCGCCAGGCGCTTGACTTCAGTACCGGCAAGGCCATTGCCACGGTGATCGTGGGTTGGATCGTGGTGATGGTCCTGGGCTTCCTGGTTGCCGCAGTGTTCGGTGTCACGGCCTTCGCCGGTGCCGCCGCCCTGGGCACCGCAGGCGCCTGAGGTCCACCGGTCACAGGGCCCGGGAGAACGCCCTTACCGTGCGTCGGTGGCGAAGGCGCGTCGGTGGTGCGTCCATATGATGCGCCACGGGCGCACGCGTCACCATTCGGGGCCCGCGTTCCGCGCCGCCAGCGGCAAGTACACCGGGCCCAACCAGTCGCGGTGCCGTGTTGCCGTGGGCGTCGGGGTCGGTGAGGGCGTGACGGGCGGCGGCAAGGTGGGCAGCGGCACCTCGGGGGTGACCGAGCCCCGGACCTTGATTACCGGCACGGGCAAGAACAGCACTCCCATACCTGGAGCCGCCCGAGTATAGTAATCGACGCGGGCGTTCAGCGAGACCGGATGAGTGCCCGGGGCCAGGCCCACGAGCTGGTGGGTCACCGTCACCCCTCCCACCGGCAGCACGTCGAGCCACCACTTGATCTCACCTGGGAGGATCTCGTCCGGCGGTGGGGACGGCATAGCCGGCGCGAGCTCGAGGTCCGGTCCCACCAGGTCGTCGATCCGCAGCCCCTCGAGGGACCGCACCAGCTGACCGGCCAGATGCTGAAACAGAGCCGTCAGGTCGGCCGCGTTGGGTACGTTGAAGTAGAAGCCCGGATTGGCGGCGGCAGTCGGCAGCTGTGGATCGCAATTGCCCCCGGCGCACACGGCAATGATGACGATTCCCGCCGCCTTGGCGCGCGCGGCGGCCTCGGCCACGGGGTCGAAACCGGCGTTGTTGCGGCCGTCGGTCAAGACGATCATCGCCTTCGGCACGCCCGGTTGGTCTGCCAGCAGCAGCTCGTGCGCCTTGTCGATGGCGGCACTGATGTTCGTCTCCCCCTCCGGCTCCAGCTGATTCAACACGTCCCGGATCGCATCTCGGTCCTCGGTCAGGGCAACGGCGTGGGTCACCGTGTCGTTGAAGGCGACCAACGCGAACTGCCATTTGCTGGAGGTGATCTCATCCAGGAAGGCGCTCACCGCCTGACGGGCGTTCGCCAGCCGTTCGAAGAAGTCCATCGACCGCGAGTGGTCGATGACGAAGGCCACGTGGAGCGGCATGTCGGCCGGCGGGCAGGAGATGTCGAGGCGCGTGGTGACGGTGAAGGGCTCGGCCACATCGACCACCTCGGGGGCGACGTCGCGCTCGGCCACTAGAGGCGTGCAGGGGCCCTGGTGCGTGGGTACCTCCACCTCCAACACGGGCACAGGCACTGACCCGCTCCCTGTGCCGCCCTTCTGATCGTGCCAGACGACCTCGATGCGCCGTGCGATCGGCCAGCGACCCACCCCCCGTGCCCTCAGGTGGTAGCCCAGCGCGAGGCTGTTGGCCAACAGACCCTCGCGCTGCCACTGCAAGGTCCCGTCGCCGAGGAGGTCGGGTGGGCGGGTGCCCGGCGCCGGTGAAGAGTACTCGAATGCACCGTTGGGGATGTGGGAGATCACGAGCGAGTCGAGGCCCTTGTCGATCAACGACGCCGTCAAGAGACCCCAGTACGTCAACAGCTCGCCGCTGTCAGTGGCAGAGACGGCGAACTCGGGCGGGGTAGCCAGTCCGTTGCCCTCGCAGCTGGCGCCGGCCGTCAGGCACACTGGTGCGAAACGGATTCCCTCCATTCGGGCCCATTCCACGGCGGGAGTGGGGTCCACGTTCATGTGCCCGTCGTAGAGCATCGCGATGAGGGGCACGGCCCCGTCGCGGCGCGCCGCCAAGAGCTCCCGGGCGCGGTGGACCGCATCGCGCGTGTTCGTGTTGCCCCCGGACGCAATGCCCTCCAGCGCTGCCAGCAGGAGTTGGCGATCCTGGGTAAGGTCCTGACGTACGGTGGGCTCGTCGCTGTAGCTGATTACCGCCATGCGTGCCAGGCCCAGGTCAAGCCGCTCGATGAAGTCCCGCGCAGCGCGGCGGAACTGCTCCAGCGGTTCCCCGGCCGTGGAGAGCGAGTGGTCGATCAGGAGAACGACGTCGGTCTCTTGCGGCTCGTCCGGGCATTCCGCCTGCAGCGTGAGGGTCACTGGTACGGTTGCCTCCAACACCACGGGACCCGGGCCGGCCACCGCAGCCGCCCGCATGATGCACCGACTCGGCCGCGGCACGGCGGGCCGGACGTCGATGCTGGCCCCTGGTTCCTCGAATGGAGTCCAGCGCCCCAGCGTGTCCACGAAGAAGCCGACCAGGCGACTGTGGGTTTCCGTCCGGCCGACGGCAGTCGGACGAAGGCGATAGCGGGCGGTGAAGCGATCGGCCTCCCCATCGACGGTCCATTCGATGAACCCGCGCCCCTCCACGGGCTCCCCGTCGATCTCCACCGTCTCGCCCATGCGCGTCGGGTCGGGGCTGGCGGAGGCGAAGACGTACCGCGCCTTGCCGGCCAACTCGTCCCGCACCTGGATCTGGTCGAGCTGCAGCCGTGCCGGGCGGGTGGCCAGCTCCGTCAGCTGGCTCTCGAGTGCCGCCTGGTCCAGCGGTGCCAGGTTCTCGGCGCGATCCCACGGGTCGCAGCCGCCGCTGAGGCACAGCCGCGTGAGCCAGTAGGCGAAGGTCTGGCGAATCTGCAGCAGCTCGTTGGTCAGGTTCGCGGGCGATCCGGGCCGGGCGCGCTCGTGACTCACCAGCACGATGTGCCGCCTGCCGGCGGGCACGTCGCCGGCCATGAGGAGCCGTCGGGCCCTGCCAAGCAGCGTGGCCGTGTCCGTGCCCGCGGCCGACGGACCGTACCCGTCGATGGCCAACTCCAGCACGGCGCGGTCCTTCGTCGGCGGCAAGGCGGTTGGGGTCGGCGTGTGGCCGAGGACCAGTCCGACACTGGACCGGGTCAGGTCAACCTGACTCACGAAGATCCGCAAGGCTGCCCGGACGGCAGCTGCCTCCGCCGCGCTTGGCCAGGCGCTGACGGCCAGCACGTATTGGCGGTCCGGGCTGTGGTTGGGACAGCTGATCTCCGCCTCGAGCGTCACCTCGATCTCTCCGCCCAGGGCGATGGAGTCTGGCTGCACCAGGCGCTCCGCCCTCAACTCGCAGTATTCGATCGCCGGTCCAGCCGGCACCTGGAGCCGCGCCGCCGCCGGCGCACTGAACCCCAGTGCGAAGATTGAGGCCAGCACGGCGCCGCGTGCGACGGCGTACCCGGTGAGCCTACGGTTGGTTGCCGGGCAAGTCATGGGCGTACCTCCACTACCGGGCATCGCCGCCCGCGAGACTGAGCCTGACAGGAGAGACCTTTGCGGAAGTCTTAACACGCGGCACGGCGACGGCGGACAGGGTCACGGTTGGCCGGATTATAGTGTTTGCCGTGCGTGGCTCCAACAGCGTGACCTGCCCTTAACAGCATATTTATCTCGGTGCGGGCCAAAACTGGGTATGGTCTCATTGCGGGTGGCCTGCCGGTCCGCCGGGGGGCAGCGGCTGCCTGCTGCCCTACTGCACACAGGCACTGCGGAGGGGGGGGAGAATCACCAGTGACAACACAGACGGCACTCACGAGGAGATGGCGGTTGGGCGCCGCTGCCCTGACCGTGGCGGTCCTGATGAACGCCGGAGATCCCCAGCCGGCGCTGGCGGGTTCCAGCTTCGAGGACCAGGTGGTCGATCTGATCAACGTGGAGCGCGAGGCGATCGGCGTGTCGCCCTTGGTTGCCGAGGCCCATTTGTATGCGGCGGCCGAGGGACATGCGCAGTGGATGGCTGATACAGATACGTTCTCGCACACCGGTGCGGGCGGATCAAGTGCCAAGGACCGCGCCGAGGCGGCGGGGTATAGCCCGAAGATCGCCACCGGTGTGGGGGAGACGTTGGCGGCGGGCGCTTCGACGCCGTCGGAGGTTGTGAATGGCTCTGCCTGCACCGGGGGCTGCTATAGCACGCCCTGCGTAGAGGGATATTGCGACGGATGGAAGCAGTCGGGCACCCACTGGCCCATCCTGATGGCCACGACATACCGCGACATCGGCGTGGGGTACGTATATGACGGCGATCCTGCCGATCCCTACACTCACTGGTGGGCTGCGTCGCTGTCCAACAGTACGGTGCGTCCCGAGCGGCTGGCCGCCGAGATCTCGGCCGCGGCGAGCGGCGCCCGGTCGGTGTTCGCGGCCGACGTGGATGGTGACGGGGACGTCGACGTCCTGTCGGCTTCCTACGACGACGACACGATCGCGTGGTATGAGAACGACGGATCGACGCCGCCGACCTGGACCGCACGCACGATAACGACTGCTGCCGACGGCGCCACTTCGGTCTTCGCCATCGACATGGACGGCGACGGTGACATGGATGCCCTGTCCTCGTCCGAGCTGGACGACACGATCGCCTGGTACGAGAACGACGGGTCGACGCCGCCGGCCTGGACGCTACATACGATCTCGACGACCGCCTCGACCGCCCGGGCGGCGATCGCGGCGGACGTGGATGGGGACGGCGACCCGGACGTAATTGCGGCGACCTTCGACGACGTACCCGTCCCAGACGAGGGCCAGGTCTTCTGGTATGAGAACGGGGGAAGCTGGACCTCGCGCCAGGTCTACTTCGCCACGTCCTTCGATCCCCGATCGCTGTACGCCGCCGATGTGGATGGCGACGGTGACTTGGACATCATCACCGCGTCGGAGCAGGACGACTCCGTCAGGTGGCACGAGAACAGTGGGGGGGCCTCGGCCTGGGTGACTGGGTCCGCTATCACCACCTTGGCCGACGGTGCCGTCTCGGTGTTCGGCGTTGACGTGGATGGGGACGGGGACATGGACGTGCTCTCCGCCTCAGCCTACGACGACAAGATCGCGTGGTACGAAAACGATGGGGCGGCCGAGCCGGCCTGGACGGCGCGCACGATCACGACTGCGGCCGACGGCGCCAGCTCGGTGTACGGCTTGGATGCGGACGGGGACGGGGACGTGGACGTGCTATCCGCGTCGGCCAACGATGACAAGATCGCCTGGTACGAGAGCGACGGGGCGTCGCCGCCGACTTGGACGGCGTGGACGACATCCGAGAGGGCGGACGGCGCCCAGTCGATATGTGCGGCCGACGTGGATGGGGACGGGGACACAGACGTCGTCTCCGCATCGACCAATGACAGCACGGTCGCCTGGTACGAGGACGTGACCATCCACCGCAGCGCCACGTTCCCCACTCAACACGACGTGGGTGTGGTATTCGACGCCGCCTTTTCGGTCTACGCGGCGGATGTGGACGGCGACGGCGACACGGACGTCCTCGGCGCCGCGTTGAACGCTGACGACATCGCCTGGTGGGAGAACGCGGACGGAACGGGCACGACGTGGACGGAGCACCTGGTGTACGGCGCCTTCAACGGGGCACGCTCGGTCCATGCGGCGGATGTGGACGGTGACGGCGACCTCGACGTATTGGGTGCGGCGGAGAACGACGACGACATCACCTGGTGGGAGAACACGGGTGCGTGCAGCGGTATCGGGGGAGAATGCACGAACTGGAGCGTCCACACCGTTGACGACCTCTTCGACGGCGCCCAGTCGGTGTATGCGGCGGACGTGGATGGGGACGGGGACACGGACGTCCTGGGCGCAGCCAGGGACGGCAATGACATCACGTGGTGGGAGAATACCGGCACGTGCTCCGGCACAGGCGGCGCGTGTACAAACTGGAACGCAAACGTGGTGGATGCGGCTTTCAGCGGTGCTTCATCGGTGTATGCGGCGGACGTAGACGGGGACGGGGACACCGATGTCCTCGGAGCAGGGTATTTCGCCGACAAGATCACGTGGTGGGAGAATACGAACGGTGTAGGCACGACGTGGTCCGAGCACGTCGTGGATGCACTCTTCGACGGTGCCCAGTCGGTGTACGCGGCGGACGTGGATGGGGATGGGGACACGGATGTCCTCGGCGCGGCGAAGAACGATTCCGACATAACCTGGTGGCAGAACACCGGCACGTGCTCCGGCACGGGCGGCGCGTGCACGAACTGGAACGAGTACACCGTGGACGCCGACTTCGGGGGCGCCCACGGCGTGTACGCGGCGGATCTGGACCGTGACGGTGACACGGACATCCAGGGCGCGGCGAACTTCGGTGTCAGTGAGGACATCAATTGGTGGGAGAACACGACCGGCGCGGGAACCTCGTGGACGGTGCACGTGATCGACGACCAGTTTTCCGGCGCACGCGCGGTGTACGCGGCGGACGTGAACGGGGACGGAAACACCGACGTGCTCGGCGCGACGAGCGTTGCCGACGATGTCGTGTGGTGGGAGAACAGGGGTGGGCAGTTCGCGCTGACGACGACCGATACGGCACCGACGGACCCAGACCTCCTCGCTGACGGCGAGACCGACGACGTGCTCAAGATCGTCGCCACCCACCGCGGCCGGACCGACGACAAGGACCTGGAGCTGGTGACGTTCGAGCTGCAATTCGATGTGAGCGATGGCCAGATCCCCATCCGGGTCATGACCAGCGCGGAGGCAAATGCGGTCATCGATACGCTTTTCATCTATCTTGACAACGGCTCCGGCACGTTTGAGGTGGGGTCCGACACGCTGGTGACCTCGGTCGCCACGCTCAGCCTGACGAGCGGGGTGCAGACGGTGACGTTCTCCGATTTCGACACCGACGTGCGGGTCGAATACGGCACGCCAGAGACCTACTTCGTCGTGGTCAAGCTCACGTCCGATGCCGGGCAGCAGGATCCGCGGGCGTTCATCGTCACCCACGTGACGGAGAGCAGCAGCACGGCCCAGCACCGCGAGAACGACACCGCCCTGAGCCTGGAGTACGTGGCGAATGCAGCCTCCTCGAGCGTTCCCGTCACGCTGTCCTTCTTCCGGGCAACGCGCGACGGCGCCGTGGTTCGCTTCGAGTGGTCCACGCTCACCGAGGTCGGCAACGTCGGGTTCAACCTCTGGGCGAGCTCGAACGACGGCTGGCAGCGGATCAACGACCGGCTGATCCCATCCCGAATGAGCGAGGCTCTCGGGTCGCAGGAATACGTTTTCGAAGCGGGCGGTGTGGAGGGCAACACCTTCTTGATCGAAGACGTCGACCTCACCGCCAAGACCAGGCGGCACGGGCCCTTCACCCTCGGTCAGGTGTACGGCGCACGGCCGGAGCTCGAGCCGGTCGACTGGCCGGCCATTCGCTCCGAGCACGAGGCCAAGGCTGGCGCGAGGCAGGTGGAACGGGTTGACGAAGTGCAGGCTGGCATCGATGCGCTCGTCACACAGCTGGCTGCCAGCAGCGGGCCTGGTGATGCGATCAATGCTGAATCGTCATCGGGCGACGCCGGCTCCCTCGAGCTGGTCGGACCGATCCTCGCGATATCGCCAGTGCAGCTGCGTGTACCCGCGGACGGGCTGTACCGGGTGACCTACGAGGACTTGAAGGAGGCCGGCTTCGACATGACCGGCCTGCCCATGCACATGCTCCGGCTGACTCGTCGTGGCGAGGAAGTGCCACTACGCATCGAGGGACCGCTCCGCGGCATGTTCCACCGTGGCGGGGACACGCGGATGGATGGTGGGAACCGGACCCTGCCCCGGGTGTTCGGCCCGGGCGCATATTTCGAGTTCTACGGCCGGGCCGCCGACACGCTGTACACCGACACGAGTGTCTACACCTTGGAGCTCACCGGCGCCGGTGGCTGGCGGGCGACGGTCGATCCACGGCCGCCCGATCCCCAGGCGACGGTCGTGCCGTTCTACATGGAGACCGCGTCTGTCGAGCGCGACCGGATCTACAGCTTCGGTGCACCCAACGGCGATCCGTGGTACGAGGCGGAGCTCCGTGCATACACGGAACCGGCAACTTGGTCGGGTACCGTCGAGGTCGAGGGTTACTTAGCGAGTGCGGCGCCGGCGACGCTCACGGTGGGATTGTGGGGCGCCACCGACTGGCCCGAGCGACCCGATCACCACGTCGTCGTCGCGTTCAACGGCGTGAAGGTGGCTGACGCGCTGTTCGACGGGCTGGCGGACCATCCAATAACCGTCGAGCTGCCGCCGGGGCTCCTGAAAGAGGGAGTCAACACGCTCGATCTGGTGTTGCCCGGTGACACTGGCGTCAAATGGGACATCGTCGCCCTGGACCGCTACAGCATCACCTATCCGCGCCGCTTCACCGCGCGGGACGGCCGTCTGAGCTTCGAGGCCGCCGGACCGGCCTTCCGGGTGAACGGCATTCCGTCGCCCGACGTGGTGGCCTACCGTCTGCCCGAGGACGGACCCACGCTGCTGTCCGGCGTCCTGGTCACGGGCTCCGACGCAGTCTACAGTGCCACGATCCCCGGTTCGCCCGAGCGGGCCACCTATGTGGTCTCCACGGTCGACCGGCTTGCCGCGGCTGAGGTGGTGCCCTACCGGGCCGTTGACCTCGAGCGTGGACCCCCGGCCGACTACCTGGTGATCGCGCATCCGGATTTCATCGCCGGGCTCGAGCCACTGGTCCGAGCGCGCGAGGCGCAGGGCCTGAAGGTCCGTGTGGTGAGCGTCGAGGACGTTTACGCTCAGTACAGCGGCGGCGAGTTCGATCCCGAGGCTATCCACCAGTTCATAGCCAATGCGGTCCGGAGATGGAGCACGCGCTACGTACTGCTGGTGGGCGGCGACACGTACGACTACCGTGATAATCTGGGTCTGGGCTCGGTGAGTTTCATCCCGACGCCTTACACCCGGACCTCCCGGATCGTCCGCTACGCACCGGCGGACCCGCTCTTCGGCGACGTGGACGGTGACCGAGTGCCAGATGTGGCCATCGGCCGCTTCCCGGTCCGCACGGCGGAGGAGCTGGAGATCGCGGTGGCCAAGACGCTTCGCTACGCATCGAAGGACTACGGCCGTTCGGCGGTATTCGCGGCGGACGAGGCGGACGGGCAGGTGAGCTTCACCGCCGACAGCGACGCATTCATCGCGACGTTGCCGACGGAGTGGCAAGCACGCCGCGCGTACGTCGTCCAAGATAGCGTCGCGGAGGCCCGGCAGACGCTCCTCGATGCGATCAACGGCGGTGTGGCGCTGACGAGCTTCGTAGGACATTCGGGCCCGACCAGGTGGACATTCAGCAACCTGTTCAGCGCCACCGACGCCGAGAGCCTGGTGAATTCCGGCCGGCCGACGGTGGTCATGCAGTGGGGCTGCTGGAACACCTACCACGTAGAGCCGCGGTATAACACGTTGGCCCACAAGCTGCTGCTGTCGGGCGACCGCGGAGCAGCGGCCGTGCTGGGAGCGGCGGTGCTGACCGATTCCAGCTCGGAGGAGGCGCTGGGGCGACTCCTGACGCCGCGGCTGGTGGCTCCGGGGGTGGCGTTGGGCGATGCGGTGCAGGGGGCCAAGGTCGAGTTGGCGGCGTCGGGGCGGGGCATGGAAGACGTGATCCTCGGTTGGACGCTCCTAGGTGACCCGGCGCTTGTCGTGGAGCCATAATCGTCTCGGTCGCAGGGCCCTCGCGCGCACTCAACGGCTCTGCCGAAACGCAAAAGCACACCGAAGGGGCGCACGCCGTGCGCCCCTTCTTGCTGGAGGCGATAATACTCCGTAGGCAGTCACGTTCGTCGTGCCAGGGTGTTAACGATAGTAGAGGGTCCGGCACAAAACCGCGATGGCGGTTGGGGTAAACCGTGTCCCCTCGTGTCTCCTGAGGAGGGTGCGATGCGTGCGAGAGCGTTGTTGCCGCGGGCGTTGATCGTCGGCGTGGCCGTGTTGGTCGTCGCCTATGACCCCGGGCCGTCGCATGGCCCGGTGGTCACAGCTGACTCCACGGTGCAGGCCGGTCGGCTGGCCGGCATGCAGGGACTCGGCCGGAGCGTGGCGGTGTTTCAGAATGCCAGCTCCGATGAGGATCTGACATTGGAGGGCCGGGCCAACCACCAGCACCCTCGGCCCGGGGCCGGTCAATCACACGTGGGATTCAATTTCACGCGGACTGCACCGGCCGGAGGCATGGCCTTCATGGGCTTCAATCCCGAGCTCGTTCCGGGAGCGTACTCGGCCATCACGAGGGGGGACGGTCCGTTTGCGGCGGTAGTGCGCACTGAGTGGCAGGACACCGGTGCCGTCACGATCTACAACGTCCCATCGGCGGGCACGGACGTGCTGCTGCCGCTGGTGGTGAAGCAGGCGTTCGGCCAGACGTCGCTCGTGACGATCCAGAACACCGACCCGGATGAGGCGGCAACGGTCCAGGTCGCGCTGGTGAGGAGGAACGAATCGGAGCCGTTCACCAGGCCGAGCTTCCAGATTGAGCCCGGCAGGTCGATCACGCTGCACCTGGGCGAGAACCCGGCGTTTCGCATGTGGCAACCGGGGTCCGTCGGCGCGATGCGAATTCGCTCGTCCAAGCCCGTCGCCGTCCACTCGTTCGTGGATGTCGAGTGGAGCCAGATGGCGGTCTACGACTTCGAGGGGGTGCCATTCGAGGAAGCCGCCGAGCGTCTCTACGCACCGCTGGTGCGCAATGACCACTACGGTACTACAGCGGTGACGGTCATGAACGCGGGCCCGGAGGCAGCGGACGTGACGGTGACCTACCGCGGAACGGCTGGCAGTTGCGCGGGCCAGACCATCGTTCACGGTGGCCGGCCCCACACTCTGCCGCCCGGAGCCAGCGCGATCTTCCACCAGGGCATCGCTGGCCATGACCTGCCGACCGGCTTCAGTGGCCTGCCGGAGATATGCACGGCCGCAGCGACCGTCGAGGCCGAGGGGGGACGAGTCGCCGCGGTGGTTGTGGACAACGAGGGCGGCCAACCGCCAGCGACATCCGCCGCATACAACGCCATCAGTGTCGAGGAGACGGGAACGAAGGTGATGGTGCCCGTCTTCCTCCGCGTCCCTTCGACTGCCAAGCGATCGACGTGCCTCGTGATGATGAACGTTGGCGCACGGACGGCCGACGTAGCGCTGACGGTGACGGACACGGACGGCAACATCGTCGGCAGGCCGGGGCCAGGGTACCAACTGACGATTGAACCTGGTGTAGCACGCCAGTGGTGCCCGGCGTCGATCCCGGGCGATCCCGACGCCTTCAGCGGCTCCGCCGTGCTCGACAGCGACCAGCCGCTCGCGGTCGTGGTTCGGGAGTCGTCGGTGGGCGGCACGGCCCAGCTGATGGACGAGGCGTTGTACACCGGCATCCGGGCCGACGACTTCGGGGATGGCCCCCAACCGTCGGTGGACCTGCCTATCTTGCTGAACGGCGTGGAAGCGTTACCGCAAAGCCATCCCCAGCCCGTTCGAGGGTCAGATCCTTCGTCCATTAGCTACTACCTTTATGCGGGCGGGAAGACGGGCATCCAGATCCAGAACCTGGATCCGGCTCAAGCTGCGAACATGGTGGCCGACTTCTACGATGTGCAGGGCGGACCGCCCACCTCGATCATGCCGGATACAATTCCGGCAGGTGCTGCGGCCAACATCTATCTCCCTGCCGAACCGGAGCTCACCGGCGAAGAGTACGGCGTGATCATCGCCGCCGATCGCCTCGTCTCGGCCGTGGCTCGGCGCGAGTGGGAACATGGACGCGGTGCCGTGGCCTATAGCAGGGCCTCACCGGACACGGACGTCATCGTACCGCTGGCGATGAAGCGCTACTCCGACCAGTCATCATTCGTGGCGGTCCAGAACACCGATCCATCGGCCTCGGCTGACTACGAGCTGATGCTCTACCAGATGGGCGAGAGGGATCCGCTGATGACCGCCCAAGGCAGGATTCCCCCGGGAACCGTGGTGACCCACGATCTGGACCAGGACAGCACCTTCGCGGACGTCCCCGATGGCTTCCTTGGCTGGATGCGCGTGCAGTCGGCGACGCCGTTGGCGGCACACTCGTTCGTTTTCATCGGCGGTAGCCCGGACGTGGTGTACGCCTTCGAGGGCACATCGGAATACGAGGCCGGCAACCGGCTTTTCGCGCCGCTTGTCCGGCGGGAGTTCTACGGCACCTCGGGCATCTCGGTGGTAAACCCGTCGACCACGGATGCCGAAGTGACAGTGAGGTTCCACGGAAGCGGCATCGAAGTGGGCTCTGTGTGCGCCGGGCGGACGTATATCCAGGGCCCGGTGACGGTACCCGCCAGCGCGAGCGCCGTGTTCTACCAGGGCGACGTCGATCTGCCATTGACGGGTCGCACGCCGCTGCCCGCGGGTTGCCTGGGCTCGGCCACGATCGAGTCGACGGGCGCGCCAGTGGTGGCGATCGTGAACGACGCCACGGGCGGCTGGCCGCCGGCCACCGCGGCCGCGTACAACGCCTTCAGCGAGGCGTACGGGTCGAAACACGTCGCCTTGCCGCTCGTGCGTAGCCGGCACACCAGTGCCGAGCTGTCGACGGGCGTGCAGGTGATGAACGTCGGGCGAAACGAGGCAAGGGTAACGCTGACACCGAAGATGATCGACTGCATGTTAATTGGCTGCGGTCCGGCGTGCGACGCGACGATCGCACCTGGCGAGTCGCACACGTTCTACTTGCCGGACATACCTGCGGTTGGCCACAACTCGTTAGGTTCGGCGACGATAGAGAGCACCGAGCCGGTAGTGGTGATCGTGAACGACGTGTCGCTCACGGGCGACATGGACGCGGCGATCTACAGCGGGATCAAGGCCGATTGGCCGGATGAGCCCTGGCCGTGATCGCATAATTCCTGTACACGAGATACCTTGATTTTTCGGGGCGCTTGCCTCCATACTGCCGCTGCGAACACTTGATCTGCCAGTCGTGGAGTGCTAACATGGTGCCTGTTCTGTAAGCATGGTGTGGGAGGGAAGATGATCCGCACGCAGGTCCAGCTGACCGAGGAACAGTCCCAGGCGCTGCGAGAGATGGCGGCCCAGGAGCATGTATCCATGGCCGAGTTGATCCGCAGGGCACTAGATCACTGGCTGAAGATGGGGGGGCAGGCCTCTCTCGACGAGCGTCGCAGGCGAGCGATCGCCGTTTCCGGGCGGTTCCACAGTGGTCTCGGCGACCTTGCGGAACGGCATGACTATTACTTCGCCGAAGAGGATCTGCTGGAAGATCGCGAAGGCCAGGACGAGTGAGGCTCTTCGTAGACACATCCGCGCTATTCGCCGTGCTGGACGCTGACGACCTCCATCATTCGAGGGCGGACGGTGCCTGGAAGCGGTGGCTTGCGGACGAATCGGTGCTCTTCGTCACAACCAACTACGTTGTGGTCGAAACCACAGTGGTGGCACAGAGACGTCTGGGGATGGCGGCCGTGACTGACTTGCACCGGGATGTCCTGCCGCTGATACACGTCGAATGGGTTGAGCCGCACCTTCATCAGGCTGCGGTGGCTGCGTTGCTTGCGGCTCGGAAACGCGGTCTGAGCCTTGTGGACTGCAGCAGCTTCGAGGTGATGCGAAGACTCGGCTTCGACACCGCGTTCGCGGTCGATCGTGCCTTTACCCAGCACGGGTTCTACCCGCGTCCCCCGCTGAACTCAGGATAG
>CAYYVH010000058.1:0-16913 GCA_964475075.1 uncultured Anaerolineales bacterium
GGGCTGCCCGCTGCTCCTCGGGAATAGCGCCATGGCTATGCCCTCGTCGCATCGAGTACCCCTGCCGGCGCATCGGCGCCCTCGATTGCACGGTCTAATTTGTTGACAAGCCCTTAGGCCGCGCTGATCGTGGAGCCGAATCCGAAGCAGATCGTCACTGCTGGGTACGACACTTGCGGGCCGCGCTACAACGCCGCGCGCGCACGTGATCCCAGTCCGGAACTGCGGCGCCTCCTCGAGGTGCTCTTCCCCGGCGCCAGCGTGCTCGAGATTGGGTGCGGTGGGGGTTCCCCGGTTGCTGCAGCCCTCGCGCGCCAGGCAAGAGTCACCGGAGTCGACATCTCACCCGTCCAAACCGAAGAAGCTCGCAAGCGCTTCCCGAACGTTCGCTTCATCGTCGGCGACATCATGTCGCAGGAGTTCGAGCCCTCCTCCTTCAGTGCGGTCGTGTCCTTCTATTCCCTGTTCCACCTTCCACGAGAGGAGCACAGGTCCCTGCTTGAGCGTGTCGCGTGCTGGCTCCGTCCGGGCGGTTACCTCCTCGCGACCGTGGCCAACTCCGACCACCCCGGGTACACGGAGCTGGACTTCTTCGGCGTCACGATGTATTGGAGCCACTTTGAGTCTGCGTGGTACGCGTCGGTACTCAACGAGCTCGGCTTCGAGGTTCTTGAGCGCGATGTCCTCGGCTACGGCTATCGCGATGTCCGCGGCCTGCCACCGGAGCATCATCCCGTCGAAGTGGCAGGCGACCTGGTGACCAGCAAGTGCTGGACGGCGGCCCGGGGCAGCGGGGCAGGTTCGCGGCGTCGTGCCCTACGGTTCCTGGTCCTGAGACTCCAGGGCCTGTTCGAGCAGCAGCCGTACTTCCTGTGCGTCGGCCTGCCCGCGCGTGGCCCTCATTACACCGCCGACGAGGAATCCGATGGCTGTCGGCTTGCTGCGGCGGTAGTCGGCGACGGCCTTCGGGTTTGCCTCGAGAACCTCGGCTACAATGGATGCCAGCGCGGAGCCGCTGGTGACCTGGGCAAGTCCTTCGCGCTCGATGACGGCTGGCGCGGTCGAACCGTCCTCGAACATCCGCGCCAGGACGGCTTTCGCGGCACTGGGTGTCAGACGCTCCGCGTCGATGAGGGAGAGCAGCTCCGCCAAGTTGTTCGGCGGTACCCGCGCCAAAGCGGCGGTCGTGTCAATGCGCGCGGCGTTAATCAGGCCGAACAGCTGACCGGTAATCCAACCGGCGAGGTTGGCTGCGGGGCCATCATAGATGGCGAGGCAGGCTTCGACGTACTGCGCTGTTGGCCGATCGCGCGCCAGGAGCCGCGCGGCCTCGTGATCGAGTGACAGCTCGGCCATGAACCGCTTCTGCCGCTCAGTCGGCAGCTCCGGCAGCGTCGTCCGCAGCTCGTCGACCCAGGATGGATCCAGAGCGAGGGGCGGCAGATTCGGCTCCGGGAAGTAGCGGTAGTCGTGAGCATACTCCTTGCTGCGCTGGCCCACCGTGCGGCCCTGCCCTTCGTCCCAGCCGCGCGTCTCCTGCCGGACGGTGCCGCCGGATTCCAGAAGGGCGATCAGGCGGTCGTGCTCGTAGGCTAAAGCTGACCGGACGGCGGCGAGGCTGTTGAGGTTCTTGACCTCCACCTTGACGCCCAACTCAGCTTGGTCTCGGTGGCGTACGGAGACGTTCACGTCCACGCGCAAGGCGCCGGCGGACATGTCGCCCGTGGTCGCACCGATCCACGTCAGCGCGCGCCGCAACGTCTCCATGTATGCGCTGGCCTCGCTCGGCGATCGCAGCTGCGGGTGCGTGACGATCTCCACCAACGGCACCCCGGCCCGGTTGAAGTCCGCCAGGGTGCCGTCCTCGCCGTGCGTGAGCTTGGCGGTGTCTTCCTCCAGGTGCACCTGCTGGATGCCCACCGTCCGGAAGCTTCCAGCCCCGTCATCGAACTCCAGTGCGCCATCGGTGCCCAGCGGGGCGGAGTGCTGACTGATCTGGTAGCCCTTCGGCAGGTCCGGATAGTGGTAGTTCTTGCGGTCGAAGTGGGCGTGGGTGGTGATCCGGCAGCCCAGGGCGAGGCCGGTTTGCACCGCTAGCTCCACGGCGCGCTCGTTGGGCATGGGCAAGGTGCCCGGCAGGCCCAGGCATACCGGGCAGACGCGCGAGTTTGGCTCGGCCCCGTTGTATTCGGCCGAGCAGCCGCAGAACATCTTGCTGGCGGTGAGCAGCTGGACGTGGGTTTCGAGCCCAACGACAAGCTCGTAGACACTCACCTCACCGATCCGACGAATCGTTCGATCCGATCGAGTGCCTCTTCGATCTTGTCGAGCGCTGTGGCATAGCTGCAGCGTACGAAACCGCGACCCGCCCCGCCGAAGGCCTCACCCGGCACCACTGCTACCTTGTGCTCTTCGAGCAGCCGCAGGCTGAACGTTTCCGCGTCCAGGCCCGAGGGCCGGATGTCCGGGAAGGCGTAGAACGCCCCGCGGGGCTCGAATGTGGGCAGCCCGATGCGGTTCAGGCCGGGGACGATCACCTGCCGCCGCTCGTCGTACGCCCCGCGCATCTGCTGCACCGCCTCCTCGGCGGCCGGATCGGTCAGCGCCGTCAGCGCCGCGTACTGCGCCGCGGTCGGGGCTGACATGATGATGTACTGGTGGATTTTGCGCAGTCCGGCGATCAAATCACCGGGCCCGCAGGCATAACCCACCCGCCAGCCGGTCATGGCGTAGTCCTTGGAGAACCCGCCGAGGAGGATCGTCCGCTCGCGCATCCCCGGCAGCGCGGCGAAGCACGTGTGCCGGACGCCGTAGACGAGCCGGTCGTAGATCTCGTCGGAGAACACGAACAGCCCGTGCCGGTCCGCGAACTCGGCGATGGCGAGCAGCCGCTCCCGATCCATCACCGCACCGGTCGGGTTGTTCGGATAGCCGATCAAGAGCCCCCTCGTGCGCGCCGTAACAGCCGCTTCGAGGTCGGCGGCGTCGACCTGGAAGTCATTCTCGAAGTAGGTTGGCACTGCAACCGACCGGCCGTCGGCGAAGCGTACGACGGCCGGATAGGCGACGAAGCATGGTTCGGGAACCAGGACCTCGTCGCCGGGCTCGATCAGGGCCAGGGCGGCCAGGTGGAGCGCCTCGCTCACGCCCACGGTGACGATGACCTCCGCCTCCGGATCGTAATCCACCGCGTAGCGCCGCGCCAGATGGTCGGCGATGGCCTGCCGGAGCTCGATCAGGCCGCTGTTCGAGGTGTATCCGGTCTGGCCAGCATCGATGGATGCCTGTCCCCCGTGCCGAATGGAGTCGGGTGTCACGAAGTCGGGCTCGCCGATGCCGAGGGAGATGACGTCGGGCATCGTGGCGATGATATCGAAGAAGCGCCGGATGCCCGATGGCGGCACTTCCCGAACGCGCTGAGTCAGTCCGATCCGGTCTCGTGCGTGTGCCATGATTGCGTGGTCCTCACATGTCTGCGTTTCCTTGGCCCGGGCCCGCCGGTATGTCGTCGACCCCGCCGGCCTGCTCGATCTCTGATGAGTCGCCAACGTTCAGTTGACCCATGCCGCCGCGGATCTGCGCGTCCGCGCCGATCAGGCTGGCGGTGAGCGCCGCGTGAGTGATCTGGGCTCCCCGCTCCGCGATGACGTCTCTCAGCAGCGACCCGGTGACGCTGACGCCGTCGCCTAGGCTCACGTGGGGTCCGACAACGCTGCCCTCGATGCGGCAGGCGGAGCCCACATGGGCGTAGGGCCCCACGACGCTGTTGGCGATCACCGCGTCGGCGCTGATAACGGCCGGCTGGATGATCACCGCACCGCGCCCCACCGTGGCCGGTGGCTCCGTGGCCTCGAGCAGGCCCAAGAGGTAGCGGTTCGTGCGCAGCAGGGCCGGCCGGGTGCCGCAATCCTCCCACACCGACACGGGGCGCGTCTGTATGCGTGCCCCCTTTTCGATCATGAGCCGCAGCGCGTCGGCCAGGTAGAACTCGCCCTTCGTCTGCATGTCGCGCGCGATCAGCTCGTCGATGGCCTCGATCAGCCGGCGCCCGTCCTTGATATAGTAGAGCCCTACGATGGCGAGGTTGGACACGGGCTCGGAGGGCTTCTCCACGAGCTCTCGGATGCAGCCGTCCTCGCCGATGGTCACGACGCCGAAGCGGCTCGGGTCCTCGACCTCGTGGACGTACAGGATTCCGTCGGCCGGAGTCTCGCCCAACCCGGAAAGGTCTGCCTCGAATATCGTGTCAACGAACACGATAAACAGCGGTCCGTCGATCCACTCCCTGGCGAGCATGATGGCGTGGGCCTGGCCGAGCAGCTCCTTCTGGACGACGTATCGGGCGGGGAAGTCGTAGTGCGCCCGGACGTAGCTCTCGATCTGGTCCCCAAGGTGGCCGACGATGAAGACGATCTCGTCGATGTCCAGTTCCCGCAGCTTGTCCAACACGTGGCCGAGGACGGTGTTCCCGGCGACTTGCACGAGCGGCTTCGGCCGGTGGTGGGTGTGGGGTCGCAGGCGTGTGCCCAGGCCGGCGGCCGGAATCAGGATCTTCATGCGGCTGTCTCCTCGAGCTCGGGACGAAGGTCGCGCCAGCCGGCGGCCGTCTCGTAGGCATGGGCTACTCGAAGCACGGTCGCCTCGTCGCGGGGCCGGCCCATGACCTGGAGGCCGACGGGCAGCCCGTCGGCCAGCCCGCATGGCACGGACAGACCCGGGTAGCCTGCTAGGCTCAGCGCGATAGTGTAGATGTCGCTCAGGTACATGGCCAGCGGGTCATCCAGCTTCTCTCCGAGGCGGAAGGCCGGCGTGGGCGCAGTGGGTCCGACGATTACATCGCAGTGCGAAAGCGCGGTGTCGAAGTCGTCTCGGACCAGTGCCCGCACCTGGCCTGCCTTGCGATAATAGGCTTCGTAGTAGCCGCTGGACAGGGCGAAGGTGCCCAGCATGATGCGCCGCTCCACCTCCGGGCCGAACCCTTGGCCCCGGGAGCGGCGGACCATTTGCCAGTAGTCACCACCGCCGGCGCTGTGGCCGTAGCGGACACCGTCGTAGCGGGCGAGGTTTGCGGAGGCCTCGGCGGTCGCGAGGATGTAGTAGGTCGCCACGGCATAGGGCACGTGCGGTAGCTCCACGTCAACGCGCACGGCCCCCAGCCCGGCCAGGACGTCCAGTGCCGGTTCAACAGCGCCGCCGACCTTGGGTGACAGGCCCTCGCCGAAGTACTCTCGCGGCACACCGATCCGCAAGCCCCTGATGCCGTCCGCCAGGTTTGCCCCGTAGTCGGGCACGGGTCCGTCGAGGGTGGTGGCGTCGGCCGGGTCGTAGCCGGCGATGGCGCCCAGCACGAGCGCCGCATCGCGCACGTCCTTTGTCAGGGGGCCTGCCTGGTCCAGGCTGCTGGCGAAGGCCACCATGCCGTAGCGCGACACGCTGCCGTACGTCGGCTTCAGCCCGACCACGCCGCACATGGCAGCCGGCTGGCGGATGGAGCCGCCGGTGTCCGTGCCGAGGGCGAACGTACACAGGTCCGCGGCGACCGCGGCGGCCGACCCGCCACTCGATCCGCCCGGCACGCGCGACCGGTCCCACGGGTTGCGCGTCGGGAAGAAGGCCGAGTTCTCGGTGCTGGAGCCCATGGCGAACTCGTCCATGTTGAGCTTCCCGAGGAGAACGGCGCCGGCCCGCCGCAAGTGCAGGTACACGGTCGAGCTATCCGGTGGCACGTAGTTGGCCAGCATGCGCGAGCCGGCCGTGGTGGTAATGCCGGCGGTGGTGAAGATGTCCTTCAAGGCGTATGGCACGCCGAGGAGGGGGCCGTCCTCGCCGTCGGCCCGCCGGTCATCGGCTTCCTGGGCCTGCTGCCGGGCGACGTCGGACGTGACGGTGACGTAGGTCCTGAGGGAGCCGTCCACCGCGGAGATGCGGGACAGGTATTCCTCCGTGAGCTCGAGCGCGGTCAGGTCGCCTTGCCGTTGGGCCGCTGCGGCTTCGTGGGCGGTCAGGCGGAATGGCTCGCTGGGGGGCATCCGGCGCACCTAGGACGACGAGGGGGCGCGATCCGCAGAGCCCCGCTCGAGCAGGGCGGGCACGCGGAACTGCCCGTGCGTGGTCTCCGGAGCATTGGCGATAGCGACGGACCGGTCCAGCGACGGCCGCACCTCGTCCGGACGCAGCCGGAGGTCCCCCGGCCCGGGCCGGGCTGCCTCCACCACTCCCGATGTGTCCAATGACGCCAATTGATTGACATAATCAACGATCTGGGACAGCTGCTGGCAGTAGGTCCAGCGCTCCTCGGGGGTGAGGCCGAGCTTGGCCAGCTCGGCGACGTGGTCAACGGTTGCGCGATCCAGCATGGCGGCGCGATTATATCATCGGGGTGGGAGGGTCGCAATCCTGCGCCAGGAGCGGCTGCAGCCATGCGTCGCCCAGGTAGGTTCACGAACCGCACGACTCAGGCCCCCAGGCGCGAGCGTGCCTGCTCCGAGTTGCCGTCCGCAGGCGTTGGTGGTACCGTGGTCCGCACATCATCGACTTGATTGGAAGGAGACGGTGCCGTGAATGCGACGACCCGCGGGGCGATGCTGGCCATTCTCGCACTGGGCCTACTACTCGTGTCTGTCTCAGCTTTCTCGATGCCGACCGATTCGGCGGAGAGGTCACTCGGGAGTGCACCCGGGTCCGCCGCCGTGGCCACGGAGCTCGGCGGCTGGACCGCGCCGGCTGCTCTCGCCGGCCGGCCCGTTGGTCGCTTGCACTTGCCGCCGTGGGAGGCGGTCGACGGGGAAGGGTCGGTATCCGGCCGTGCTGGTTCCGACGCCAGCGGCGATAGTGCCGACGGGACCGCGACGGAATGGCTCACAGCGTTCGGCGCGGGGGCGTCGCCTTGGGTGGATCCCGACGCCGAGGCGCGCATCCTGGCCAACGAGCGCGCGTGGCTTACCGGTGCCGCCCCGCACGAGGCAGTGCCGATCACCGCCGCGGTGCTGGTGATCCCGGTCGAGTTCACGGAGACGGAGACGCTCACCTACCAGGTCCAGAACGCGGCGCGGCAGTGCTATACCGTCACCAACACTTTTTCCGGACCGCTCCACGGCGAGGTTCCCTATCCGGGTGGTGATGTCACGAACACGATCGACAACTACACGGTGTACTATCCGTCGACGGAGGCGGAGGACTACGAGCAGTTGATCTTCGGCCGAACTGGTTACACGGTGCCGCTGCGCGCGGGCGACCCGAACGTCAACGACGGCGCCGGGGTCAACATCAGCGGGCTGACGGTGCAGAGCTACTACGCCGCTCAATCGGACGACAGCGTGGCGATCACCGGAACCGTCGCGTCATGGGTGCCGATCGCCCACTCCGAGGCCTACTACGGTCTCGATGTGTGCCTACCCAACATCAGCCCGCGTGCGATGCCCGACCAACAGTTGGGCTCATTGGCCGAGCTGACGGTTCTGGCCGCCGAGGGACTGAAGTCCCGCGGCGGGAAGTTTGCCACCTATGAGTTCTGGAAGCGCTTCGATCGAAACGACGACGGATTGGTCGACTCGCTGTGGATCGTACATGGTGGGCGTGGGCAGGAATACGGTGGCGGCGCTCAAGGGGAGTGGTCGATCTGGTCCCGCGCTTCCAGCGTAGTCTACTACGAGGGATACGAGGGGGGTTACACGATCCACGACAACGGTACCGCTTCTACGGACGACGACATCCGCGTCGGCCCTTTCACGATGTTACCGGAGGACAGCGACATCGGTGTTCTGATCGAGGAGTTCGGCCACAGCTTCTTCGGCCTGCTCGACCTGTACACGATGAACTCGTCGAACTCGATCGGTTATTGGGCGCCGATGTCGGCGGGCATCTGGGGAGGCGAGTTGGGGGGCACACGCCCGGTGAACATGCCGCTCTGGTTCCGCATGGTGGCCGATTGCGACGGCCAGCCCTGCGGTTGGGCTGATCCGGTGAAGGTAATCAGCTACACGACGCCGGCTGCTACCGTCGTCCTTGGCCAGGCTGGTGAGCCTGCGGGTGGTGTTGTGCAGGCGGGCCCGTACGCCGGTGAGACGATCCACGAGGGCGTACGCATCGAGTTGCCTGACCAGATCGAGGTCGTCCCCAACAAGGCGGGGGAGGGCGGCGGCGCCTATTCGGGGGCTGCAACAGGGCGCAACCTCACCCTGGCCCGAGAGATCGACCTGACTGCCGTCGCGGAGCCGGTTACCCTCTCCTTGGATGGGTACTGGCGGATGAGGCGCTATTGGGGCTACACCTACGTCGAGATCTCGAAGGATGGCCAGCCGTTCGAATCCATTCCTGACATGGACGGCAACTTCACCGACGCCAACCCGTACGGGCTCAACGAGGGCTTCGGAATGACCGGTGACGGAGCGGGGCCACTGCGCTTCGACCTATCCGGCTTCGCAGGCTCCAAGATCACGCTGCGCTTCCGCTACTTCACCTACATGGGTGCCCCGGGCACCGGCTGGTGGATCGACAACGTGAGCGTCTCCGGCGGCACCCTGGAGGAGGATTTCGCGGGCGGTATTGCCGACTGGTCGGCGAGTGGTTGGACCGCCGTTCCGTACACCAAGACGCACCCGCACCACTACCTGGTCGAGTGGCGCAACAACAACGGATTCGACAAGGCGCTGGAGTACGCCTACAGCACCAACTACAGCGACCAGGACGAGTGGCGTGTCGACCGTCTCTCGGCTAACGTGCCCGGCGCTGTGATCATGTACCGCAACTTGAAGTACCCCTTCTCCGGCGCGTTCGAGGAGCAGCTGAACGACCCGCCGAGCATCGGCTCGAAATACGGTCTGCTTGTGCTCGACACCAACTTCTGGCCCGTCGAGCGGCCCAGCAGTGAGCCGTTCGCTGGTCGTTTGGAGAGCCTCGATGCGCCGCTGGCGCTCCAGGATCAGCCGGGATTCACGCTTGAGATCAGGGACCAGGACACCAAGGCGCTGCTCGGCAAGGAGTCCGTCAGCGGTGCCAAGGGGATCACGCGCTTCGACGATGCCTTCGGGTACTACCCCGGCTTCTACACCGATGCCGAGAACAGCGTCGAGCCGTGGGACGAGGACGCCAGCGTGGTGATTCCCTCTCGCAATGGGGAGATCTACAGCACGCGGATCACGGGGCCGGGCAGGGAGCGCCCACACCAGTTGGACGGCACGCCGGCCGGCGGCGGCCACTATTACGGCAGCGGGAACCCAGGCGACGCCAACCTCCAATACGGCCTGCACGTTGAGCTCGTCGACCAGGCGGAGGACGGCAGCTGGGGCGCCATCCGGGTGTACAACGCGGGTGTGGACTATGAGCTGACGGCCGAGCCCAAGGTCGCCTTTCCCGGCCGCACGGTGGCCTTCACGGTGAGCATCGATAACTTCGGTGCGGCGGACGCCACTGTGGCCTACACGCTGACCCTCCCGACCGGCTTCGAGGCGATTGCCGGCCAACTCGAGTGGTTGGGCGACGTGCCGGCTGGGGAGACGGTCCACCAGGGCATCGTCACGAGGGTTCCCGTGCCGCTACATGCCGGTGATGGTGCTGAACTTCGGGCCGAGGTGGTGTTCGACGACGGCACGGACTTGTGGACCCGCACCGTCGACCTTCACCGGCCAACGGGCGTTTACCTGCCGGCCGCGGTCAAGGACAGCGCGCTGGGCGGCGCAGACGGGTAGCTCCAGCTGTCGTAGCGGATCTTGTGCCAGGGCAGTTGCAGACTCAATGGCCCTGCCTCCGGATACCGTTTCGACGTTGCCAGTGTAGCCCGCTATCAGTCGTAGTGGCACGGCATGCCGTGCCCCTGTACCGTACATGAAACGCCATTCAGCCGGCCAGGCCTGAATGCTGCGGCTAGCGAAACGCTGTCGCGTGCCCCTATCCTGCCCGCCCTGAAAGCACTGTGCTAGGGCGTGTCGGCACGAGTTGGCCGCCGGTTCAGGGCGACCCAGCGGGTCGCCCCTACAGAGCGGGTGTAGTTCAGCCACGCCGTGGATGAACGGTGGAGGAATCTCTGCCGAACTGTACTAGGCGCTTGTCTGAACTCACACGTCGAACCTGCTGCTCGGCCCAGCGTTAGTCATCGACGACAGGCACGATCGCGTAGGGGAAGTCCGCCCGAACAGCACCGGCGTAGGAGGTCCGAGATGAGAGAGCGAACGTTGATCCCGGTCGCTGGTGCCCTGCTGCTCACTCTGTTCCTCGACGGCGGCCCTGGTTCGATCGCCACGGAGGCAACCGCGACAGGCCCCGCGCACCTCTCTCACGACGAGACGATGGACGGGCGCTCGCCCGTGGCCAAGGAGACCTTCGATCCCGGCCCCGCCTGGGACTGGCGCGGCTCCTACGAGATTCTCTTCGATCGCTCGGCGTCTGGCAACGTGCTCCGCGTGGCCGGCAGCCCGTCGGGTGCGGCCCGCGCGATCGGCGGGCCGGTCTCCTTGCCCGGGGCTGGCACCTACACCCTTCGGTGGCGCTGCCGGACGAGTGATGTCGCCCGGCCGGCCAACGTCATGCTCGAAGTCGGGGATCGGACGATCAAGGACTTCGAGCATGTCATCCAGGCCGGCACGACCGACTGGATCGTGCACACGGCGACGTTCGTCGCCCTCGATGGGCAGCGGGAGTTGCTCGTGATAATCAGCCTCCCGGCCGGTGGGGAAGGCGAGCTGCGGTGCGACGACTTCGAGCTGGCGCTGGACCCGCTGGCCTTCCTGCCGTCGGTGGCAGCAGCACCGGGGCTCAGGAAGCTGGTGCAGGATCAACTCCCGGGGATCGTCGCGTTGGCACCGTTGGTCAAGGTCTCGCCGGAGCTGCCGCTACCGTCCGGACTGCGAGTCACTGAGGGGCTCGCCATCTTGGCCGCTCGGAACGAAGTGGAGCAGGTGCAGCTGATCGTTCGTCCTGAGTCCCCGCACCTGGGCGTCGGCGTAACATTCTCCGACCTCGTCGGCCCGTCGGTGATCTCCTCTGCTCAACTCTCCTGGCGACTGGTCGGCTCCGTGGACGTGTCCGCCACCGACCTGCGCTCCCCGTTCGCCCAGGCGGGGCGTGTGCCTGACCCCCTCCTCCCGGTGGAGCGGTTCGATATTCCAGCCGGCGAGAGCACGGCCCTGCTGCTGCAAGTCGACGTTCCCGCCGCGGCGGCGCCGGGCGCGTATCAGGGGGAGGTGCAGCTGACGAGTGGCGGCAGCCCCCTTTTCGAAGTTCCGCTGTACCTGACGGTTTGGGACTTCGAACTCCCGGCCGACCCGAGCCTCCACTCCTCGTCGCACTTCGGCGCCCGCCGCAACGGCGTGGAGTTGGATGCGATCGTCGACAACGTCCTCGCGCACCGCCAGGACCCGGGGCGCGTGATCGCGATGGCGCTCGACGAGCACGATTGGGTGCGCCTGGAGGGGGACGGAGTGGTGATCGACTTCGCCACGTTCGATGCGGCTGTCGAGACGTGGCTCGGGCGGGGCGTACGGCGCTTCTCCCTCCCGCCGATCGGCCTGCGCCGCAGAGGACCACAGGGCGCACACATGGTGCGGTGGCTCGGCCTGGAGCCGCTGACGCCGGAGTTCAACGCGGCTTTCAGCGACTACTTGCGGCAGCTGGCGTCTCACCTCGCCGCGAAGGGCTGGCTGGAGCGTTCGTTCCTCTACCTGTGGGACGAGCCGACACAGGCCGAGTTGCCGGCGTTCACGGAGCTGCACCGGCTGGCCAAGGGCGCCGCTCCCCAGCTCCGCACCGCGGTTGCCGGCGCCGGGCTGCCGACCCCGGAGCTCTATGGCCTGATCGACATCTGGATGCCCAACCTGCGCCGCCAGATCCTCCAGGACGAGGATTGGACGCGGGTCAGGGAGCGGCAGGCCGCGGGCGACCTCGTCGGGGCGTACGGCAACAACCGCTATGCCCTCGATCTACCGCTCCAGTTCGTGCGCCTGTGGCCGTGGACGCTGCGCCGCCACGGCTTGACGCAAACGGGCTGGTACAGCATCAACCGCTGGGGTGCGGACCCCTGGCAGCCGGAGTACGCCGGGCGGCTGGGCGCGGGATATTTTGTCTACCCGGCGCTGGATGCCGGCGGCCCGCTCCTCGACTCTCTTCGCTGGGAGGCCCTCCGCGCCGGAATGGAGGACTATGAGTACTTCGTTCTGGTTGCCGAGAGAACCGACGCGGTGCGCGAGGCACTGGGGGCCGAGGAGCTGTTCTCGGGCGAGCGCCTCGTCCAGCACTTCGCGGCACCGCTGGTGTGGGGCACGACCGAGCGGGACTTCTCCCCCGACGCGGACCTCCTCGGCCGTATCCGTGATGCAATGGGCCGGGAGATCGAGGCCGGTGACCGGGAGCCACCGCTCCTGGCCGTGCTCCTGCCCGAGACGCCGGACCGGGCCGTCCTGCACGCATTAACCGTGCCCGGCGCCACGCTAACGGTCGACGGCCGGCACGTGGAACTGCGCGACGGCCGCTACACCGGCCCCGTATCCCGCAGACCAGGGAAGGCGGCCGTCACCATCACCGCACGTCTCGGTCGGGCCGAGAAGACTATCCTCCGCTTCTGGCCAGTGCGCGAGGCGAGCACCCCCGCCTTCCTGCCGATCTGCCACCGCTGACCGTTGTTCCGTCACGTCCGGACGGCGGCATTGGAGAACCCGCGGCTAGCCCTCGGCGTTGTCGGCCTTCGGCGCGGTCGGGGCGGGCGTTGAGATGATGGTCCGGCTGGCGCTCTCCACCGCCTTGCTGGCGATGTCCTGGACCTTGTCGTAGGCCTTCTCCTGCTGCAGCGACAGGGCGTCGATCCGCTTGGCCTGGCGGTCGGCAAGCTCCCTGAGCGCCTCGATCCTGCTCGTCAGGACGTTCTTCTCGCCCTCGGACTCCTTCGTAAGCAGGGCCTCCCTGCTCGCGAACTCCGCCTTCAGCCGAATCGTGGTCTCCTCGACAGCCTGCGCGACCTTGGCGGCAAGTTCGTCGGGAAAGGCCTGGACTTTGGCCTCGAGCTCCTCGACATGCTGCTCTCGCTTCGCGACAGCCTCCTCGCGCTCCCCGAGCGCGTGCTCGCTCGCGGCCAGCTGCTTCTCAAATGCCTCCCGCTTCGCGGTGATCTCCCTCTCCAGTGCCGCCATCTCGTCCTCGAGCTCAAGATGCCGCTGCTCCCGTTCCCGCTTGACGGCATACTCGTACTCTTCCTTCTCCCATGCCCGCTGCCGGTCCAGCGCATCCCGCTCGGCCTTGAGCCGCTGGTCGTGCTCCTGTTTCTCCGTCGCCCAGGATGCCCTCGCGTTCGCTATTTCCGCCTCGAACTGTGCCCTCTTCTGCCGCTGCGCCTCGATCAAGGCCGCCAGATCGGCGGCGGCCGTTTCCACCCCGAAGATTCGCTTGATCTCTTCCTCTTTCTCGGCCACGGCCTCCTTGAGCCGCTCGTACTCGTGAGTCTCGGCCTCGTACTTCTCGGCCAGGCCGGTCAGCTCTCGCGCTATCGACGACTTCAGGTCCTGGATCAGCCGCAGCGGGTCCTCTGCCGCCGCCCTCTCGGCAGCAGCTCTGGCCGCCTCCTTCCGGAACTTCTCCTTCTCCTTCTTTGCATCCAGGATCTGTCGGTCCTTCGCCTCGAGGGCATCCTTCATCTCCTGGTACGCCGCCAGCATGTCCTTCTTCGTGTTGGCCATCGAAATGGTGGGCACCTCGTCCGTCGTTTCCACGATCATCCCTCCTTGTTCGTTGGGGGGTACATGAAAGCCGCTGGCGTCCGAGCTGTCAAGTGTGGGCGCCGGGCGATGCTCGGTTTGGGGTGATCTCGCACGCGGATTGGTGCGCCAACCGGTCCTCGCCCCATTGGTGGTAGAATAGTGAGCGACATGGAAACCGCCAAGGCCATCCCGATTCGCCTCACCCAGCGCTCCGATGTGCTCCTCGGCGCTCTCGCGGACGGCCGCTTCGTGAGCCCGGAGCGCTATCGGCTGCAGTTGGAGGCCGAGCGCCTGTCCCTCATCGCCGGCTTCGACGAACTGGTCTGCTTGGACGAGCTGCAGTTCCAGCCCTTCGGCTACCAGGTCCGGGCCGCCCGGACCGCGCTCCGCCGCTTCCGCGGTCGAGGACTGCTTTGTGACGAGGTCGGCCTGGGCAAGACCATCGAGGCCGGGCTGGTGTTGAAGGAGTACGTGGTGCGCGGCATGGTGCGCCGCGTGCTGGTCCTCACCCCGCCGGGCCTGGTGGAGCAGTGGCGAGAGGAGCTGGCGGCGAAGTTCGGTATGTCCGACTTCGTCGCGAGCACCGACGACGCATTCCGCTCCGCGGACAGCCAGTCGTGGGAGCGGTTTCCGCGCGTCATCGCGTCGCTGGCCACCGCACGCCAGGCCAAGCACCGCTCGGCGATCACGGGCATCGTCTATGACCTGGCGATCGTGGATGAGGCCCATCACCTGAAAAACCGCTCCAGCGTTTCCTGGAAATTCGTCAATGCTCTGCAGAAGAAGTACATTCTGTTCCTGACCGCCACGCCCGTGCAGAACAGGCTGGACGAGCTGTACAACCTGATCACGATCCTCAAGCCGGGCCAACTGAAGACGCCGCGCGAGTTCCGCCGCCGCTTCGTGGCCGGGGGCGGCGATCCGCGCTTGCCGAAGAACCGGGGCCGGTTGCGGGAGCTCCTGGCCGACGTGATGGTGCGCCACTCCCGCGGACAGGTCAGCGTGCAGCTGCCGCCGCGCCGCGCACACACCATCAGGTTGGAGCTGTCGCCCGAGGAGCGCGCCCTGTACGACGATGTGAGCAACCTGGTCCGTTCGCTCACCCGGCCCAGCAACGAGGATGATGGGCCGGCCCCCGCCCTGAGCAACGCCCACCGTTTCACCCTGCGCATCCTGCAGCGTGAGATCGGCTCCAGCCCGGCGGCGGCCCGGCCGACCCTGCTCAAGCTGGCCGACAACGAGCGGCTGGCCGACCACCGCGAGGCGCTGCTAGCGCTGGCTGGGCGCGCGCGGCGGATCGGACGCTGGGCGAAGGCGAAGGCCTTGGAGAAGCTGTTGCCGGGGCTGCTGGCTGGCCGGAATGAGCGGGTGCTCATCTTCACCCATTTCCACCAGACACTCGAACTGTTGGCCAAGCGGCTGGATGCCATGGAGCTCGAGTTCGCCACGTATCACGGTGGCCTGACCGCGGCGGCCAAGACTGAGGCGATCCAGCGGTTCGAACGCGGTGCCCAGGTACTCCTGTCCACCGAGGCGGCCGGTGAGGGCCGCAACCTGCAGTTCTGCCGCCGGATGGTCAACTTCGACCTGCCGTGGAACCCGATGCGCATCGAGCAGCGGGTCGGGCGCATCCACCGCATCGGACAAACCCGGCCGGTGGAGATCTACAATCTCTCGGCCCGCGGCACCATCGAGGACTACCTGCTCGATATCCTCGACCGCAAGATCAACATCTTCGAGCTCGTCATCGGCGAGATGGACATGATTCTCGGCCACCTGACCGAGGAGCGTGACTTCGAGGAGCTGCTCCTGGAGGTGTGGACACGCGCCCGGAGCGAGGCCGAGCTGGAGCAGGGCATGGCCCAGCTGGGCGAAACTCTGGCGCGCTCCCGGAGTGCCTACGAGCGGACGCAAGAGTATGACGACGCCCTGTTTGGCGAGGACTTCGCGGCCGACTGATGAGCGATCTGGAGGATTTCGTCCTCGCGTTCTGTCGCGCATGCGGCGGCATCGTGGAGGCACCGGCCTTTAACGCCTACGAGATCCTGCTGCCGGATGCCGTGGCGCAGCAACTGGGAGTGGCCGCCCTCCAGCGCCTGGCCTTCGACGACGGTGCGCCGGCGGAGGCCACGCGCCTGGCCTATGGTCACCCAATGGTGGAGCAGATGGTCGAGTCGGCCCGCGTTGCGCCGGCCTGCGCCCGCTTTTTCATAAACGAGGTCCGGCTCGGCAAGCGCGGTCTGGCCGACCTGGCCAAGAACTCGCTCTCGTTCCCCAACGCCCGGCTGCATGAGGCGCCCCAGGTATCCGACGGCCGGGCGTTGTTCCATTACCTGCAGGTCAACTTCAAGGCCGCCCTGATCACCGACGAGAAGCGAGAGTTGCTGGTGTCGGTCTGGATGGACGTCCAAAGTGGGAGGGCGGTCGAGGGTCTTACGACAGCGACGCACGTGCCCCTGGAGAGCGAATGCCGGCTGCCCGACCTGCCGGTCGCTGCCTTGCGCTGGCTGCCCGATCACGACCATACCTCGCGCGAGGCGCTGGCTGGCCTGCTCGACCGGGCGGCGCAGGCGGCCGTGACGCCGCTGGCGGATTCCATCGGCCGGCTCCAGGCGCGGGCTGCGCGCTACCTCGAGTTGGACCGGGCCCGGCTGGAGCAGTATTACGACGACACCGAGGCCGACCTCGTCAGGCGGCTCGAGCGGTCCGCCGACGAGAGCCGCCGGGCCTCTCTCCAGGCCAGACTGGACGCCGCTCGGGCGGACCGGGCCGCCAAGTTGGCCGATGTCGAGGCCAAGTATCGCTTCCGGCTGGAGCTCGATCCGATCAACGCGGCCTTGATCGCGCAGCCGAAGATCCAGCTGCCGGTCCAGATCAGCAACCGTCATGCCAGCGCAGACCGGATGGTGGTCTGGGATCCCCTGCGGCACGTCATCGAACCGCTGCTGTGCGACGTCTGCCTGCAACCCAATACGACGCTGCTCCTGTGTGCCGGCGCCCACCTTGTGTGCACCGACCCGGCGTGCCGGGCGCCGCAGTGCGTGGACTGCAAGCGTTTCTACTGCCACCATTGCGCCGACGAGCTGACGGCATGTGTGGTCTGTGACCGGCCGGTCTGCCGGCACAGTCAGGTGTGGTGCGCCGAGTGCGGGCGCGGGACGTGGCGCGAGCACGTGCGCCTGTGCCACGCCGCTGACCGCGAGCCGCGGCAGGGTGCGGCGGCCGCCCGGGCGG
>CAYYVH010000059.1:0-16869 GCA_964475075.1 uncultured Anaerolineales bacterium
CCAGTGCCCTGCCAAGCGAAAACCCAACGGTGGGGCGGGCGGGGGGGCGCCCCGGTGGGTCGCCCCGAACCGGCGGACAACTCCCGCCGACATGTACTAGTTGACTACGCCGAGCGACTGAATTATGCTTGCCTGGCTCATCATGACTGAAATCCGATCGCCCACCCGAAGCCGGACCCGTGAGCGCATCCTACGCGCCGCGGCCGAGCTCTTCCGCGGGCTGCTGAGCGCCGACGCAGCGCCCTACGCGCTGGCCGAGTTGACGATCGCCACCATCCAGGGCGGCACGCGATGGCGCACCTGCGTGGCTTCGCGGTCACACGCGACTGACTCAGCCATGGGTGGGGCGGCAAGTCGGCAGAGCCCAGGCTGTCGGCGGCCGATCAGCCCGTGGCGGGGGGCAACAGCTCGAATCCGAGCTGTTGCCCTGCACCGCGCACTCGTTCGTCAAGGCTCAGCATGGTGAGCCCTGGCAAGGAGCGCCTTGCATACACCGCAGATGCCAGATGTAACGCATCCAGCGTGCGAACCGGCTCCAAGGGGAACGGCTGCCGTGCACGATCGATCACTTCCGGACTCAAGCTCAGGATAATCCACCGTGTCGCGGCCGCCGCCAGTCGTGAATGTCGTTCAGCCGCCGTGGCCTCGGTAATGCGGCCCAGGCTGACGGCACGATGAAGCACACGGTCGCACTCCACCAGGGTCAAATCGGAGGCGACGACCATCTCGGCTTCAGCCAATGCCCGGCGCACCGGCTCCGCGTTCGGTTCGCCGAGCAGCCAGGCCAGAACTGCGCTCGATTCCGCGTATAGCCTCACCGCTCCGAGCGTTCGTCGTTGAGCAGATCACAGGCGGCCCCCGGCGCCATGATGGGCTCAAGCGCTGAATAGAGGTCAGCCTGATTCGGCCCCCCGATGCGAGCATGGCCCCGCCGGACCAGTTCGTACAGACCCGGTTCCACCACGCTGCCACCTTGAGCGCCAACCGAGCGCAACTCGGCCACCACACGGCCCCGATCCGTGACCAGCACCAGCTCGCCCGCGCGAACCAGTCGCAGATACTCGCTCAGCCGGGCCTTGAGCTCCCGCACGCCGATCGCGATCATTCTCCAATTGTAGTCACCAATAGTTACATCGACAAGTCGGCGCGCCCCGTCGGAGTCAGAGTACTCGACGATCTGGGGCGGGCTGCGGAGCCACTCGTCGCGCAGTGTCCGGACCACCGCGTGGAATATGCACGGTGTGAGCCAATGAGCCGCTTGCACTGAACCTGTCATTGGGACTGATGGCCACGGCTCGGATACGGTCTTCGTGCTACCTCCCCAGGAAGATCAGCGCCACCCCGGCGAAGGCCAGCAGCGTGCCTGTGACACCGCGCGCGCTGACGCGCTGGCCGTGCAGGACGTACTCGATGGGGATCAGCAGCACCGGCGGCAGGGCCATCAGGGTGGACGCGATGCCCACCCGCGTGTTCTGGATGGCGACGAGGGACAGCCAGATACCCAGGAACGGGCCGACGACCGTGCCGCCCACGATGGCCACGAGCGCCCGGCGGTTCCGCCAGCCGGCGAGCGTGGCGCCGATCTGCCCCTGTAACGCCGTGAGGGCCCACAGCACGACGACAGCTACCAGGATGCGGATCAGCGTCGCCGACATCGTGGAGAAACCGTCCACGAGCCCGAACTTCGCCGTGATCAGGTTGGTGGCCTGCCCGAAGGCGCCGATCAGGCCCATCAGGATGCCCCGCCGATAGTCCCTCACCTCGCTCGCGCTCCGCCCGTCACGCCGCTCCGTCACCACCCAGCTCACGCCGCCGAGCGCCAGCATGATGCCGACCAGCTCACGGCCGGTGACCGTCTCGCCGAGGATGAGCCAGGCGAGGCCGGTGCCCAGAATCGGCACGAGCGACATCATCAGCATGGAGAGCCGGGGCCCGATCAGGACGAAGGCCTGGAACAGGGCAGCGTCGCCAATGACGAGACCCAACACGCTTGACAGACCCAGCCAGCCCCAACGAAAGGGCTCGGCACCCAGCGGCAGGAGCGTGCCGCGCAGAGCGAGATGCGTAGCCAGTAGCAGGACCAGGGCGAAGAGCAGGCGGCTGCGGTTGACGATGAGGGAGCCGACCCGGCGCCCACCGTAGCTGAAGAAGACCGCCGTGAACGACCAGCAGACGGCGGTAGTCAGGGCGGCAATCTCGCCGTGGAACGCGGTCAAGTCAGGTCTCGCCTCAGCTCAATCCGACGCCGTCCAGGGTGGCGCGTGGGCGCAGCACGCTGTGCCTCTGCTGTGCGCGCGTCTGCGACCGGCTGCACCGCGGTGGCAGCGCACGTCAGTCGCGCTGCCAGTCGCGCTGCCGCCGCGGTGGTCTGTGATGCCCGACGCGCCGCCTGCGGTGGCCCCTAATGCAGCCTACGTACCGTCGGCAGGTAGATGGTGTTAGGCGGCGGTCCTTTGGGCAACAGGTAGTCCATGGCCCGCCCGATCACCTCGGTTTGGAGCGCCTCGGATGCGAGGGCCTCGATCCCGAAAGCGAAGATGATCGTATCATCCGCAACGACAATCGGGCCGACTTCCGGCAGCGGGATGTCCGCCGCCTTGACCCGGACGTAGTCGGCGTTGTTCGGGTCGTGCCCCTCCGGCGGACCGGCCACCACCCAGCCGCCCAGGTCTTCCTCGAACGAGGTCGATTCGCCAGTCGAGAGGGAGACATCGTCGATCATGACGCCGAAGAACGCTATGCGCGAGCTCAGGTAGGTGATGGATACCTCGATCTCCTTGCCCGCGTAGGGCGTCAGATCCACCGACCACTCTTCCCATTCGTTGTACGAGTTCGCCGTCGCCGCATTCCAGCTGCCGGTCGTGCCCGTGGGGAGGCACCGTGGTTGGTCGCCGCTATCGTCGCGCGTCATGTAGTGCACGAGAAACGGGAACCGGTCGTACCAAGCGCTGCTCGTGCAGCTGAGGGCCGCATCGCTGGTTGTATGGCCGTTTTGATCCGGCAGCGTCGTCCAGTCGTCCTCGCCCACGGTGTGGACCTCTACGAAGACCGCGTCGTATGGCTGTCGGGTTTCGCGAACGATCCAGAAGGTGAGGTCACCGGACGTCTCGCCCGTCAGATCGACAGTGCGCATGAGGCGCTGGTAGGAGAAATACGTCTCGTCCGAATACAGCGCGTAGTCACCCGTGTGCGGCTTGTCTCCCGGGCGGTCGAAGGCCGCCACGCGCCGGCTGGCGAACTGCGGAAACTCATCGGCCGGCATTCTCACGCTCGTCGGCCGGAACGCCGCCGTGTGCACCTGGCTGCCCTCCGGCGGTGTGCTGAACGCGAAACCCAGGCCGTCGAACGGATCCTCGATCTCCCGGAGCGGGTACATCTCACCCGACCTCGAGCTGCCGAAGTTGTCGTAGTAGGCATCGGCGCCGAAGTAATACTGCAGAAAGTCGTTCTGCAGGCGCACGCAGCCGTCGACCCCGCGGTCGCTGGGGTCGCATGGAGCATTGGCCACGGGATCATACTCGTAGCGCGCGAAGTACTGGAAGCCCGCGTACTCGCCCGCGTAGAGCAGCTTGCCGCCCTCGTTGAGGTAATCCCGCATGGCGAGCATCATATCGACGGCCAGGCGCGAGACCGTGCGGTCCACCATGCCCGGCTCGCGGGTGATGATGTCGTCGCCGGTGTACCAGATCACCACGGCGTAGTGGCCGAGGACAGCGAGCGGGTCGGGCGCCCGCCGGCCTTCCGCGTCCACGTCGTAGATGTCAGCCTCGATCCCGTTCGCCGCCAGTGCGTCAAGGTGCGCCTGGAGGTAGGAGGGCCCATCGGTCTTCTCGTACTGGGGCGAAAGACCGGTGTAGTCCTCGGCGGCCACGACCAGCACCCGGGCGTCGGTGTACTGGGTCACTGTATAGGTGAAGGGCTCGGTCTGCTCGTGCCCCGCTTCGAACCAGACGGTCACCTCGTCTCCCGGCTTCGTACCGGTCACCTCCGCGCGTACCCAGTGGTAGTTGACCTTGCCCTCCCCACCATATTGCTCTCCACCCGGCCACTCTTCGGCGAGAACCGCCCGCTCTACGCCGTCGTTGATCCGGTACTGCATGGTCACCGGGCCAAGGTGGCGAGCGGCGTTGACCTGCACCGGCTGCGGGTCGCCATACGAGACATGGAAGCTGTCCACGTAGAACGGCTCGACCGTATTGCCCAGGTGCGACACCGGCCGGGCGGGCCCGGCAGTGGACCTCACCACGTCCAGGGCGAAGGGCAGGTTCTTCAGGAACTCCTCCTGGATCAGCGCGTCATCGTCCGGGAACTCGAAGCCGGTCCCGCCGCTGCCGCGCGGTGCCCGGCTGAGCTCGGGCGTGAAGCACAACGTGCCAGCCGCGTAGACGTAGTCACAAGTCTCGCCGTTAGTGATGTAGAGACCGGAGCTACGCATGGGCTCGAACCCTTCGGTCGCCGGATTGGCCAACGTGCCGGCCAGGGCTGCGAAGATGGGGTCGTCGGCACCCCGCGTCAGGTCCTGCCAGCCTATGCCGTACAGGATTAGCGCCGCGGCGGAGTGGTAGTTGACCATGAACTCGAAATCGACTCTCCCCAGCAAGCCCTGCATGGCCATCGTCTCCGGCTCGGAGGAGGCAGACGGACCGCGGAAAGTCGTGCTGCCGGGGAACGGGCTCGATCCGTCATTGTCATAACCCCAGTGCGAGCCGAAATTGCGGTTCAGGTCCACACCGTCCTCGTCGCCGACCTCGCCGTCACCGTCGTTGTCACGCAGATTCTTGCGCCAGTTGCGGTACGTGTCGAACGTGTACTGGTAGCCGTCGGGGTTGGCGCACAGCACGAACCACATCTCGATCGAGTCCACCAGCGCGGTGATCTCGTCGTCCTGGCCATAGTTGTCGAGGAAGTAGTGCAGCAAGCGCCGGTTGACCTCGATGCCGATCCACTCCCGTGCATGCTGGAGCGAATTGTATAGCACCGCTGGACGTGACCCATCCGGAACGGTATTGGCATCCTTGGTCACCTTGAGAGCGACGATCTCACGATCCTGAACCGACGTGCCCAGGTGCACCCGCTTCACGATGTTCGGGTGTTGTTCAGCAATCTGGTTGATCTCGTCCCGGATGCCGCCCTCCTCATCCCAGGAGCGGTAGACCACGTACGGCTCGGGCTGATCCTGCTGGACCCTCATCTTTTCCGAGAACGTCAGCCCCTCAGGCGTGCGCCACAGCGCCAAGTCGACGCCGGGCACGCTCTGCGTCAGGCGGGCATACTCGAGGCGCGACAGAACGAGTTCGACCTCGAACCTCCCGTCGCCGACCGGCTCGATGCCGGCGACATCGAAGCCACCGTGCACGAGGTCCTCGAGCTCCGCCCCGCCAACCGTGGTGGTATAGACCTCCGGTGCCCCACCGGTGGCAGTCACGCTCGCCGCTCGCGCGCCGAAGGCGAGCCCCGCCACCAAAACGAAAAACACGATCCGAAGGGAAACACCCGCATCTACCCTCATCAATCCGTCCTTCCTTATTAACATCGTGGTGCCCACCGCGCCGCTTCGCGGTCTGGCGCATCCTTTTCCGACGCCCACAATCGAGGCTCGGCCTTGGCAGGGCCGCAGGGCGCCGGATCATGTCGCGTAGTATAGTCGACCCTCTGCTTTGTGCAACACAACCGGAACGGCGGCGTGACACCCCCACACCGCCGTGATACAATCCCCTGGTCAGATGATCCATCACCGTGTGCGACCGTGTACGGTTGGCTAGGACAACGTCAGGAGGTCTCCATGAAGCGCGGCTCTCGCCTCAACCTGACTGCTTTGGGTCTGGCGATGGTGGTTGGGGCCCTGGTGCTGCCATCGGCGGTGATACCGGGCGCCGATTGGTCAGCCGCCCACGCGCAGCAGGAGCCACCGCCGATCTTCGTGCCCCTCGTCCTGAAGAACCAGCGGGCGGTATTCACCAACCCACCCACAATCGCACCCACGCCCACCTCGACGCCGATCGTCTTCCCGTCGGAAACGCCCACGATCACGATGACGCCGACGCCGACGGCAACACCCACCTTCACCCCGGCCCCGACGTCCGCACTACCGGAGTGGCAGCAGTACATCAACTACCATCGTGCCCTGGCCAAGCTGCCGCCGGTTACCGAGAACGACGTCTGGAGCCGCGGTGGCGAGTTGCACTCGAAGTACATGGTCAAGAACAACGTCATCGGCCACAGCGAGAGCCCGGCCAAACCTTTCTACACTGCCGAGGGCAATGAAGCGGCAAGGAACGGGAACGTGTATCTCAGCTATTCGACGGCCGGGCCCGGCAACCACAAGGACGCAATTAACGGCTGGATGACCGGGCCGTTCCACATGCTGGCCATCATCGACCCGCAGCTGAGGGTGAGCGGCTTCGGCGAATATTCCGAGCAGGTCGACCGCTTCCACCGCTATGGCGCCACCCTTGATGTGCTGCGCGGGCAGGGCGACGTGCCGCCCGGCGTGACCTTCCCCGTGTACTACCCGGAAAACGGGCGCGAGATCCCTAACCTGGCCTACACGGGTGGTGAGTTCCCGAACCCGCTCGCCACGTGCCCGGGCTACCGGGAGCCCACCGGCCCACCCATCGCGCTCCAGCTCGGGAGCGGCAAGGTCACGCCCGATGTGAAGCGAACCTCGTTCTCTAGCGGCGGCCAGGAGCTGCCCCACTGCTGGTTCGACGAAACGACGTACCCCACCAATCCGGGAAAAGGGGGCCTGAACATGCGGGACGCGGTGGTCATCATGCCGCGCTCGCCGCTCACGCCGGATCAGCAGTACTCGGTGACGATCGAGGCAAACGGCGAGACGTACGAATGGTCGTTCACGGCGGGAGGCGGATCGCACGCCGATAGCACCGGCGCAGCGCCTCTCCCCGCTCCCCCGCTCCCGGAGCGCTGAGGCCGGGTCGGCGAACCGCGTCTGCACCACCACCGCAAACCGGATAACCAGACGAGGGCCCCCGGGGGCTGGGGGCCTGGTTTGTCTGTGAGACACGACAGCATATAATTCAACCCGAAGGAGATGAACCCAATCGCACATCATTGCGCCCGCATGAGGTGAATGGTGGATCATGCGAACCACGATCAAAATAGATGACGCGCTGTTCACGGAAGTCATGCGGTTGACGTCCGCCAAGACGAAGACCGAGGCCGTACGGACAGCCCTCAGCGAGTTCATCCGGCTCGTGCGCAAGCAACAGCTGCTGGCGCTGCGCGGCAAGCTGGAACTGGTGGAGAACTGGCGGGAGCTTCGGGAGCGGGAGGCGTCGGAAGTCACCGATGGCTGACGTGCTGATAGACACCTCCGCCTGGATCTCGTTTTTCCGGCCAGGCAAGGACCCAGTCAGCGAGCAGGTCGAGCAGCTCGTCCGAGACGATCGCGCGGTAATGACGGGTCCGGTGCTGGCCGAGCTTCTTCAAGGAACGCGCACGGATGCCGAGGCGAGGCAGCTTGATCGCGTGCTATCCATACTGCCGTTCGTCGAGGTGGTGAAGGCAGACTGGGAGGAGGCGGGTAACTCCCTTCGCCGGTTGCGCACCGACGGCGTCACGCTGCCGCTCACCGACGCCCTCATCGCGGCCGTGGCGCGGCGGAGGGATCTGGCTGTCCTGACCCTGGACACGCACTTCCAGCATCTCGACGTCCCCCTTGTTGCGACTTGAGCCGTCCGATTGGGCACTCCACCACCCAATGCCACCCCGTCCCGCGAGCAACCGAGCATTTCCCTTGACTCGCCACCACTCGGCAAGTAGCATTTGCACCGGAGCCAGAGATGCCGATTTATGAGTACCGCTGTCCTCATTGCGATCACAAGTTCGACTTGCTGCGCTCCTTCAGTCAAGCCGAAGACCCCCCTCCCTGCCCCGAATGCGCCACCGAGGCCAAGCGTTTGATCTCCCGCTTCTCGTCCTTCTCAAAGACCTCCAATGGCGCATCCTCTTCCGTCGGCGGGGGAAGGGCCTGCGGCAGCTGCACCTCCTCAGGCTGCGCCACGTGTCGGTGACCGGTCTCGGGCCTATGGAACGCCGTCGATCTCCAACAGTGTGATTTCCGGCGGGCACAGGAACCTGATCCGCGGCGCCTGTCCGCGCTCGAGACCCACGCCCCGGCTGACGTAGACTGCGTTGTCGTTGTACGCATGCAGCCCTCCCGCGCCTATGCGGCGCGGCACGCTCGACAGCGTGACCGCCGGCCCCAGCAGAGGCAGCTGCACCTGCCCCCCATGGGTGTGGCCTGCAACCACGAGGTCGATCCGCGAATCCGGTCCAAGATCCAGCACGACATCCGGATAGTGGCCGAGTAGGACGCGCATGTCACCGTCGCCTGGCATCGACTCAAGGTCGTAGACCAGCCGCCGGGCCGCTTCCGACTGGAAGTTCGTTTCCACACCGCCGATCGCCAGCCGCCAGTCGCCGACCGTGACCTGGCGAATCTCGTTGATCAGGGGAGTGACCGCAGTGCCCTCGACGGCGCGCTCAAGTCGTGCGAACAGAGTGATGGCAGCAGCACCCGCGTCGATCACCGCTGAGGCAACAATGACTAGTGTGTACAGGGGGTCAGTCATGGTGAGAATAGGTAGGGCCGAGTGATGTGGACGGTCCAGTTGATCATGGTCAGGTGGATTCGGGCCCGCCTCCGCGCAACCGCTCCAATTCGGCCCTGAGCCGAGCCACCTCCGCTTCAGCCGCCTCGCGGGCCACTCGATGATCCTCCGGGCGCAGCAATCGCTCACCGGTCTCGGAGTCGAACACCTCCAGCCGGTCGCCGACAACCACTAACTTGAGCCCCAGGACTTCGCTCCGCAAGCCCCCATCGGCACCAGGCACGATCGACGCATACTGCCCCGCTTCGAGCCGGAATCCCTGCAAGGGCGGGTCCAGGTAATCGAACTCGGGATCGAACAGGTAGTACTCCTTCACCCCGAGCATCGCGCACACCGCCATCTTGTTGCCCTTGTCCTCCAGCCAGGTCTTCCTCGAAGACACCTCGATCACCACCGCCGGCGGCTGCCCCTCCTCCCAAAGCTTGTACCCCCGGCGCAGCCTCTTGGGAACCCCGAACACGACGTACACGTCCGGCGAGAAGACGGCAGCGGGGTTGCCCTCCTCGAAATAGACGAAGTTGTCGCTGGCCACGTAGACGTCGTCGGCGTCGCGATAGCGGTCCTTCAGCATGAGCGCAAGGTCGGCCGTCGCCACCCAATGGGTGTCGGTCTCAGCCATCGGCTCGCCGTCCGACTCGGGGTAGTAGACGCCCGCCGGCACGCGGTGCTCGTGTTGCGTGGTCATGGGCACACCTTCGGGTTTCACGTGCGTGACCTCCACATTGTAGCATGGTAATCGGCTCCCCCGTTCCGGAGCCAGTATATCGAACGGCGGGACGGGAACGCTACCCCTTTCGCGCCATCTTCGCGCCACGATCGCGACACGCGCCTGACCCCTCGCGGCCTGACCCCTCGCGGATAGTAGGCTATCCTGTTGTTAATACGCCTCCTCCCCGCGCCGTCCTCTAAGTGGAGTCGACAATTGGGGAGGTACCTGTGCAAGCAGCAACACCTTTGAAGACGTTACCCACTACTCCCAGCGACCTCCAGGATGTCTTCCGGGCATATAGCGCCCGGATGCTCCGGGCCGCCCATCGCGTCACCGGGAACCCGCAGGATGCCGAGGACGTGCTGCAATCCGTGTTCCTGCGGCTAATGCGGCGCGAGGCGCCCATCGAGCTCACGTCGGACGCCGGCTCATACCTCCAGCGCTCGGCCGTGAACGCGGCCCTGGACCTGATGCGCTCGCGTAAACCCGCGACCGTCATCCCGTTCGAGGACGCAGGAAGGCAGGCGGCCCGAGATCCGCACGCGCGCGCCGAACGCAGCTTCACCGATGAGGAACTCCGCGGATGGCTGCGCGGGCAGATCGCGGAGATGAGCCCCATGGCCGCCGAAGTATTCGCGCTGCGCTACTTCGAGGACTTCGGCAACCAGGAAATCGCGACATACCTCGGCACATCGCCGAACAGCGTCGCGGTGATCCTCCACCGCACTCGGTGCCAGCTCCGAGAGGCAATTCAGGCGCTTTCAGGAGATGAATCATGACTGATCGAACGACCACCAATCCAGGCGGACTGCTCGACCGGGCGATATCCGCCGTCCACGGCGAGTCGCCGGACGACGCCGCGGTCGAGTCCGCCGCGGCCCGTGTCTGGGACCGCCTGTCGAGCGAGGCGATGGAAATGCAGGCCCCCACTGCCGTGGATACCATTCGGTGCTGCGCCGACTTCCAGGCCCTTATTCCGGCCTTCGTCGCGGGCGAACTGCCGGCGGCCCGGGCGCTGCTCGTCGAGGACCACGCCCGAACCTGCGCCCACTGCCGCAAGGGCCTCGGGCCATCTCGCCGCGGCGAGATTGCCCTACCGCAGATTTCGCTGGCCCGCGAGCCGGCGCGGGAGCGGCCGTGGCAGCGGCTGCCCGTCCGCGCTCTCGCGGCGGCCATCGTCGTTGCCACGGGACTGGCCGGCCTGAGGCTCGGGTACGACTACTGGAAACCCGCCCCCGTCCTGGCCCACGCCGAGACCGTGGACGGCGCCCTCTACCGGGTGACCGGTGAGGCCAACCAGAGCCTGTCAACCGGTGAGGCGATCAGGGAACGCGAGTCCATTCGCTCGGCGAAGGACACCGGCGCCGTACTACGGCTGGCGGACGGCTCCCTCGTGGAGATGGCCCCCCGCACCGAGGTCGCGCTCTCGGACCACGATGGCGACGCCACGGTCCACCTAGCACGCGGCAACGTGATCGTCCGGGCCGCCGAGCAGGGATCGGGGCACCTTGAGGTAGTCACGGCGGACTGCCGGGTCACGGTCAAAGGCACGATCTTCTCCGTCCGGCACGGCGCGAAGGGCTCCCGGGTGGCGGTGATCCAGGGCCAGGTCGTGGTCACCCAAGGGGGAGAGGAGACCACGGTCGTCGAGGGAGACGAGATCACGACCGACCCGCGGCTGGTCCGGGTTTCCATTGCCGAGGAGATCGCCTGGAGCCGGGATGTGGACGACTACATCGCGCTGCTCGAGGAGCTCAAGGACCTACAGGAAGATTGGAAGCAGATCCCACAGCCGGATTTGCGCTACGAGAGCCGACTCCTGGCCGGTGTGCCCCAGGACACGGCGCTGTACGCCGCCGTGCCCAACGTCAGCACGACCCTGGGTGAGGCATACCGTCTGCTGGAAGAGCGCATGGCCGATAGCGAGGTGCTGCGCGATTGGTGGTCCATGCCCGGCACCCCCGGGTCCGATCCGGACACGGGCGAGATCATTCGCAGCATCGAGACCTTCGGTGAGTTCCTGGGCGCAGAGATCGTCCTCGCCTCACCCATGGGTGAGGCAGGCGAGCCGGAAGTTCCCATCGTGATGGCCGAGCTCGCCGACCAGGACGCCTTCCGCGTCGCCGTCGAGGCCGAGATCGACCGCTGGCTCGAGGAAGACGGCGAGGAAAGCGATGAGGTGCCGCTCCGCTTCGTCGACGACGCGGAGTTGGCCGCCGCTGCCGCAGGCGGCACCAAGGATCCGGAAGCCGGGCTCGCGTGGATCGGGGACGGATTCCTTGTCGCGGGGGCCGACGCGGCCGCCATGCAGAAGGCAGTCGCAGGCTTGAGGCAATCGAGCGGCGAGGGCTTTGCCGCAACCCCCTTCGGCCAGCAGATCCGCTCCGCCTATTCCGACGGCGTCTCCTGGCTCCTGGCCGCTGACATGCAGGAGGTTATCAGCAGGGCCGTCGAGCAGGAGATGGCTGGTGACGAGGATGAGCTCCGCGCTCTCGAGGAGCTGGGGCTGCTGGACGTCGAGTACCTGATCATGAGCCAGAAGACTGTCGGTGACACGACCGAGAGCCGGGCCGCGCTGTCCTTCGGCGGTCCGCGCCGCGGGATGGCCGCGTGGCTGGCCGAGCCGGCGCCCATGGGCGCGCTCGACTTCGTCGCCGCCGACGCATACTTGGCTTCGGCGGCCGTCGTTAGCGACCCGTCGGCCAGGCTTGGGGAGTTGGTCGGCTTCGCCACGGCGTCAGAGCCGGAGTTCGAGGAGGAACTGGCCGACCTGGACGCCGAGCCGGACCTGGCGCTTCTCGACGACGTGGCCGCCGCACTGGGCGGTGAGATTGCCGTAGCCATCGAAGGGCCTGTTCTGCCAAAGCCGTCCTGGAAACTGGTGATCGAAGTGTACGATGCCGACAGGCTGCAGACCGCGCTGGAGGCAGCCATCGAGCGCGCCAACACCCGCTTGGCCGATGAGAACAAGGCCGGCCTGGCGCTCGATCGCGGCACGCTGGGCAGCCGCACTGTGTACACGCTGCGTTCGCTGGAAAGCGACACGGAACTCCTGCACTACGTGATCGCGGACGGTTACCTCGTCGCTGCACCGGCACGGACACTGCTCGAGCGCGCGATCCAGACGGCCCAGATCGGCAACAACCTGGCCAATGCCGAGCCCTTCACCTCGCGCCTGCCGCACGACGGCCGGGCGGACATGTCGGCCGTCTTCTACCAGAACCTGGAGCCCTTGCTTGGCCCCCTCGCCGCACAGCTGCGCCGCTCGAGCGAGTCGCTGACCGAGGAACAGCAGCAGGCCTTGGCCCTGCTGGCGGAGGATCTTTCCGCGAGCCTGGCCTACGCCTACGCCGAGCCGGACCGGATCATTCTGGCCTCCACCACCGACAGTGGCGTCCTGGGGCTGGGGAGCCCGTTCGGCCTCGGTAGCTTCATGGGCCTCCACGGGGTCATGTCGGGAATCGCCCTGGAAGATATGGGGCAGTTCGTCCTGCCTGGCGTGGAGCACGATGTCGACGAGGGTCTGTGCGATGTGCAGGAACGAGGCCCGTGACAGCCCCCGTCGTCGAACTCGAGGGTCTGGAGGTCACGTTCGGCAGCCAGCAGGTTCTCCGGGGGCTCGATGCCAGGCTCACGGGCCGGGCCATAGGGCTCCTCGGGCCCAACGGCGCTGGCAAGACCACTCTGCTGCACACTCTGTTGGGGTTTTACCGGCCATCGGTTGGGACAGCGCGGGTGCTGGGGCACGACATCCGCACAGGTAGCCGCGCCATCCGCCGGCAGATCGGTTACATGCCGGAGAACGAGTCGTTCATCCCCGGAATGAACGCCGTCCGCCTGGTGCGGATGATGGGCGAGCTCAGCGGCGTCCCGCCGAACGATGCCCTCGAGCGGGCACACGAGGCCCTGTTCTACGTGGGGCTCGGTGAGGCGCGCTACCGGACCGTCGACACCTACTCGCAGGGCATGCGGCAGATGGTGAAGCTGGCCCAGGCCCTGGTGCACGGCCCGAAGCTGCTCCTCCTCGACGAGCCGACAAACGGCCTGGACCCGCCGGCCCGGCAGCGCATGATCCGCATGATCCGCGACATCCGGGACAGCGGCAAGGTGCACCTCATCGTATCGTCGCACCTGCTACGCGACGTGGAGGCGTGCTGCACCGAGGTGCTGGTGCTCAAAGACGGTCAGATCGCCGTCTACTGCGACCTGGAAGCGGAGCGCCGGACCAATCGCCGCTTCCTGCAACTGGAGATCCGCGGCGACGTCCCGGCGTACGGCGCAGCGATGAAGCGCCTGGGCTGCGAGTACGCCCAGTACGGCCCACGGCGGCTCAAGATGGTCCTACCCGACGGGGTGGCCATCCGCGACCTGTTCGCCGCCGCGGCCGAGTTGGACGTCCAAATCCACCGGCTGGACTACCGGCGAGATTCGCTGGAGGACATTTTCTTCAAGGCCATGGAGGAGCCGAATGGCCGTTCGTGAGCGCACCTACCGGACATATGACGGCGCACTGACCACGGACCGCTGGCGCTTCCTCATCATCCCTCGCTATGCGTATCAGGAGGTCTTCGCGTCCAGGCGGTTCCTGACAATGTTGGTGGCGTCGATGGTCTGGCCCGTCGTATCCCTGGTCATGATCTACCTCCACCACAACCTGGAGGCGCTGGACATCCTGAACCTGCGGCCCCGGGACCTGCTGTCCATCAACGGCGAGTTCTTCTTCAGGTTCTACAGCATCCAGGGCTCCCTGGGATTCGCGTTGGCTTTCGTGATGGGGCCGCCGCTCGTGTCTGCTGACATGGCACACAACGCCCTGCCGCTGTACCTGGCGCGGCCCTTCTCACGGGTGGAGTACATCCTGGGCAAGCTGTCGGTGTTGGCCATCCTGCTGTCGCTCATCACGTGGGTACCGGGTCTGCTGCTGTTTGCGTTCCAGACGTCGCTGGAAGGTACGGCCTGGGCGGCGGCCAACCTGTGGCTGGTCGCGGCCATCGTCCTGGCCGGCTGGATGTTCATTCTGGTCACGTCACTGATCACGCTGGCCCTGTCGGCATGGGTCCGCTGGCGGGCCCTGGCCCGCGGGCTGCTCTTGGGGGTCTATGTCTTCTCGGTCGTTCTGTCGGAGGCGATCAATGGGACGTTCCGGACCGACTGGGGCAGCGTGCTGAACCCGGCCCGGACGATCGTCATGGCCTGGCTCGGCCTCTTCCGGATGCACAGCCTACTGGACCAGCGGGGGATCCCCCTTTGGAGCGCGTGGGTGGCGCTGGCGGTGATGTGCGTCGTGGCGCTGGTCCTCCTGGAACGCAAGGTGCGGGCCTACGAGGTGGTGGGATGAACCGGCAGCCAGCAGCGACGGCAACTGGTGAAGAGAACATCGTCTTCGACGATGTATCGAGGTTCTACGGCGAGGTCTTGGGCGTCAACCGCGTGAACCTGACCGTCTCGCCGGGCATCACCAGCCTGGTGGGCCCCAACGGCTCGGGCAAGAGCACGTTGATGAACCTGATGACCGGTCTCCTCCGGCCGACCCACGGGGCCGTCCGGGTGCTGGGCCTCAGGCCGGACCAACCCGAGATGCTGTTCGGGATCGTGGGTTACTGCACCCAGTACGACAGCTTCCCGACGGGCCTCACGGGCTACGCGTTTCTCTACCACTTGACGCGCCTCCACGGCTTCGCCGACGGCGAGGCCCGGCGCCTGACGTGGGAGGCGCTGGAGCGGGTGAACATGGCGGCGGCCGCCGATCGGCGCGTGGCCGCCTACAGCAAGGGCATGCGGCAGCGGATCAAGCTGGCGCAGGCTATCTGCCATCATCCGGCGGTGCTCATCCTGGACGAGCCGCTCAACGGCCTCGACCCCATTGCCCGGGCGGAGATGATCTCGCTCTTCAAGGAGCTGGGCAGCCAGGGACTCCACGTGATCATCTCGAGCCACATCCTACATGAGGTGGACATGGTCTCCGACCGCGTCATCCTACTCGACCACGGGTATGTCGTGGCCGAGGGATCAATCGAGGGGGTGCGCAGCGAGGTAACGCAGCACCCGATTCAGATCTTCGTGCGCTGCGACCGCCCGGGTCTCCTGGCCAGCCGGGCGGTGGAGTGCGACCACGTGATGGAGGTGCAGATCCACGATGACCGCTCCGGGCTGCACGTGCGCACGCAGGACCCGGATCGATTCTATCTGCTCCTGAACCGGATCGTGCTCGATGAGGGGTTGCTGGTGGAATCGGTGGGCCCGGCTGACGACGACGTCCACGCCTTGTACCGCTACGTGATCAGCGAAGATGGAGAGGTACCATGACCCCCGGCACCTTGACGGCAATGGCCCCGTCGCCTCTCGCCGGGCGTCCGTGGCGTCTGTGGGTGCACCAGCTCCGGATCATCGTGGGCCTGGAGCTGCGCAAGCGGGCGGCGGACCGCCGCTCACTGTGGGTCGTCGCACTCGCCTTCGCTCCGGTCCTCCTGATGGGGACGATGGTGGTCCAGGAAATCAGCAGGGGCGTGACGACGAGCATGGGCGAGGTGGTCGAGGGCTACGCCTACATCTTCGAGTCACTCATCCTCCATGGCGTGGTATTCCTCGGCTGCGTCGGTATCTTCACAGCACTCTTCAGGGGCGAGGTCCTCCAAGGTAGCCTGCACTACTACTTCCTGGCGCCGGTCCGCCGGGAGATCGTCGTCGTCGGAAAATACCTGTCCGGCCTGCTGGTCGTGGTGCCGGTGTTCGCCCTGGCCACGGTGCTGTCGACGGCCATCACCTACGTGCCCTTCGCCCCCCCCTCCTTGGCCACCGAGGATCTGTGGGCTCTGGTCGCCAGGCACGGGCTGCTGCATCTGGAGATCGTGGTCCTGGCCTGCCTAGGCTACGGCGCTGTGTTTCTCGTCATGGGCCTGTTTTTCCGCAACCCCATCATCCCCGGCGCCGTGATCCTCGGCTGGGAATACATCAACTTCCTCCTGCCGCCCGTCTTGAAGAAGCTGAGCATCGTCTACTACCTGCGCTCCCTGAGCCCCGTACGGGTCTCCGAGGGCCCCTTCGCGCTGCTGGCGGATCCGGCATCGCCGTGGATCGCCGTGCCGGGCCTGCTGGTCCTGACGGTGCTCCTCGTTGCCGTGGCGGCGGTGGGGGCGAGGCGGGTGGAGATCGACTACGGCGGGGAATAGGGTCGTCGCACAGCGCGCTAGGCCGGGATCCTCAACGAGGACGACCGGGTCGAGCTCATTGACGGCAAGATCGTCGAAATGACGCCGATCAGCGCCGGCCACGCGGCGTGCGTCGACCGTCTCGCCAAGTACTTCGTCCTTCGCGTGCAGGACGCTGCCATCGTCCGCGTCCAGGGTCCGGTGCGCCTGAGCCGTCGATCTAGAGCCTCAGCCGGACATCGCCGTTCTCCGGGCGCGGGGGGACTTCTACGCCGATGAGCATCCGTCGCCCACGGACGTGCTGTTAGGGTCTGGCCCGGGCGAGGCATGCCCTCCGTGAAGACCTCGAGCCGCGCCACTGCACTGGAATGAGAGGCTT
>CAYYVH010000060.1:0-16625 GCA_964475075.1 uncultured Anaerolineales bacterium
GGCAGAGGTGGTAGCCGACAAGATCAGGTTGAACCGGGTCCAGAAGAGAGAGCGGGGGCGCCGGCTCGACGTCTTGGATCGGACCCGCCTCGTGGGGGCCGTGGGCGAGGGCGACGTCGCCCGGGCCGAGGATCACCGTCTCCACACCGGCGGCGGCCAACGCGGCCCCGTCGGTCCAGTAGGTGAGGCCGGTGGGAGCCGGCTCGAAGCCGATCTCCCGTACCGCCTCGCTCACTACCCCGGCGAGCGTCGCGTCAGCCGGCGTCTCGAGCGGCACGTGCGGGATCGTGGCTGATTCCGGCATCTCCGTCACGGTGAAGCTGAGACCGTCGACCCCGTTGCACACCGCTTCCACGATCGAGGTGATCTCGGCCAGTGGGTCCGGCTCGCCCGGCAAGGTGCGGCGGTCGATGTCGAGCTCGCAGTGGTCGGCGACGATGTTCGGCTGCGTTCCGCCGCAGATGCGCCCCAGGCTCACCGTCGATGCTCCCAGCAGGGGATGGTGCCGCGCCCCCAACCGGGGGGCCAGCTCATCGTCCAGGGCAAGGGCGACGCGGGCTGCGTACAGCGCTGCGTTGACACCCTCGGCTGGCACGCTGCCGTGGGCCGCACGGCCACTCAGCGCGACGCGGATGAATGCCACCCCCTTGTGGGCGAGGCCAACTCGGAGGGAGGTGGGCTCTCCGACCACCGCTAGATCTGTCAGCGGACCGTGTGCGATGAGATGGTTGACCCCCCTCGAGCCCGATTCCTCGTCCACGGTCCCGACGAACAAGAGGTCGCCGCGCAGAGCGGCCCCGCAGTCCCGTAGTGCCACCAGCGCACAGGCCATGGCCGCCACTGCGCCCTTCATGTCGCACGCGCCGCGGCCATGGAGGACGCCGTCTTCCACCCGGGGCTCGAACGCGTCTGCCATCTCCCCGGCAGGCACCGTGTCAAGGTGGCCGTTCAGCATGAGGCTCGGACCGGCACCTCCGGGGAGGCGGGCGATCAGGTTGGCGCGGCCGTTCGACACCGGCTGAAAGTCAGCCCGAATGCCGTGACCGGAGAGCCACTCACCGAGAAACCGACCGATCCGCTGTTCGCGGCCCGCGGCGTCGCGATGGCTCTCGATCCGGATCAGGTCCTGGGCGAGGGCAACTACCGTGTCTGGTGGGACGGCGATCGATGTAAATGCTGCGCCAGTTGCCTCGTCCTGTGTATCTCGATTCATGCCGGGCACCTCTCGTCGGCTGAGTATAACAGGCCGCCATTTACACCGTCAATCGCCTTTCACCCGGCGACCGAGGCTGGTATACTGCGCTCACGTGCGGCGTCAACGAGCAGGGTGATGTGACGCTGAGTGACTCGGGGGCCGGGTCGCCCGGCCGGTTGGACCAGTGCGCCCGGGCGGTCAATCGAGGCCAATCGGCCTGCGGGCTGCGCCTCATCTCGCAGCACCGTTGAGTCGCGAGGAGTTGAACCGTGCACTACGTTGCCACAACTCTTGCGGCCGAAGAGGCGTTCGGCTTCATAGAGATGGAGTCCGGGTTCGTGGTATTGCTGTCGGTCGCCGCCCTGGTGGCGATCCTCATCCGCCGCATTCGGATTCCGTACACCGTCGCCCTCGTGCTCGTTGGCCTCGTGCTGTCGTTCTTCCCCGCCTTCGTGCACGTACCCATCTCGAGCAGCCTGATCCTCGCCCTATTGGTGCCGCCGCTCATCTTCGAGGCGACGCTCCAAATCCGGTGGGACCGGCTGCGGCAGGACCTCGCACCGATCGTCCTCCTTGCCGTGGCCGGTACGATGCTGAGCACGGTCATCGTGGGCGGCATCGTCGAGCGACTGCTCGGCGTGCCCCACGCGGCGGCGTTCGCGTTTGGCGCGTTGATCTCGGCCACGGACCCCGTGGCGGTCCTGGCCTTCTTCCGCCGCCTGGGTGTGCACCGGCGGCTGGCGGTCTTGGTGGAGGGCGAGAGCCTGTTCAACGACGCCATCGCCATTGTTGTCTTCAACCTGGCCTTGGGTGCGGTGGGTGCGTCCACCGGTCTCGGTGCCGGTGATGCCGCGCGTGAGTTCCTGACGGTAGCGTTCGGCGGTCTCGGTGTGGGGATCGTCTTGGGTTATATCGTGTCGCACATCGTGCTACGCAACATCGACGATCACCTCGTCGAAACGGCGACCACCCTCGCCCTGGCCTTCGGCTCCTACGTAGTGGCCGAGCAGGTGCATTGGAGCGGCATCCTGGCGGTCGTGGCGGCCGGGCTGTTCGTCGGCAACATCGGTCTCGAGAACACCTCGCCGACCACGAGGGTGACGCTGGAGAACTTCTGGCAGTTCATGGCCTTCGTCACCAACTCGCTCGTGTTCCTGCTCATCGGCATGCGGATCGAGATCGTGCGTTTCGCGCCCTACCTCCTGCCGGTTGCCGTCGCCGTGCTGGCGGTCCTCGTCAGCCGCGCCGGGGTGGTCTACGGTCTGACGTGGCTGCACAGCACCCTGGGTGCGAGACACCAGGTGCCGGTCCGATACCGGTGTGTCATGTTCTGGGGTGGTCTGCGCGGGGCGATCAGCCTGGCGTTGGCACTCACGCTCACCGACGCTGTCGTGGGCGCCGGGGTGGCCGAGGAGCTCCAGTACATGACCTTCGGCGTCGTGCTCTTCACCCTGCTCGTGCAGGGGCTGTCGATCGAGCCGGTCATTCGTGCTCTAGGTCTGTCGGAGCGCTCCGACTACATGTTGGAGCAACAGCGTCACCAGGCGCTGATCTACGCCAGCCACGCCGCCAGGCGCGAGCTGGACCGGCTTCTCGACGACGGCATGCTCGCTGGTGATGTCTGGCGCTCGATGGCCGAGGTGTGCACCGAGGAGTTGGAATCCCGCACACTGGCGCTAAGGGGGCATCTGGACGAGTATCAGGAGCTCGAGTCCGAGATGGTCCTCCAGGCACGCGCGGATGTGTTGCGTGCCGAGCGAGCCGCGATCACCGATGCCTCCCGGCGTGGCCTGATCTCCGAGGAGGTACACGACGAGCTGGTCCGTGCGATCGACGAGCGCGCCGCGGCGCTGGCGGTGATCAGGAGGCATCACAAGCTTGGGTCCGGCGAGGATCCCGACGGCCGGCACGTCGGGCGCGATACCGCGGGAGACTGACCCCGATGGAAAAGCGGACCGACGTCGATCGCTCCCCCATCGTCTGCGCCACGCGCGGCGGTGGGGGCAGCCGCACCGTCAGGCGGCGAGCCATCCAGTTGGCCGTTGAGGAGGATCGGCCCCTGGTGTTCCTCTACGTAGTTGACATAAGCTTCGCCGAGGATATGGGGCCGGGTCTCGGGGATACCGGCGCCCCTGCCGCCTTGTACGCAGAGCTGAAGTGGGTCGGTCGTGCGCTCCTGTCCATCGCGCAGCAGCAGGCTCTTCGCGTGGGTGTGAACGCCGAGATCGCGATCCGCGAGGGCGCGGTACGCGAGCAGATCGCCCAATACGTGAGCGAGGCGGGGGCGGCGCGCCTGTTGCTCGGCGCGCCGCGGGGGCGCACGGCCCTCGTCGCGGACGAGGACGGTGTTGAACTGCTTGCCCAGGGGATCCGGGAGGCGACGGGAGTGCTCGTGGATGTCGTGCGGCCGCCGCCCGCCCGATAGTCCACCACGGCGCGCCACGGACCTGCCGCTCGCTGCGCCTACTTGGTGCTCATCCAGGGAAAGGCGAGAACGTACATGACGGTCGACACGATTAGCGTGGCTATCATGACCGGCATCCCGCGACGCATCCACAGTTGCGGTGTGATTGGCGACTGCGTCCGCTCGCTGATCGATACAACGACGATGTTGGCCGTGGATCCGATGATCGTACCGTTGCCGCCCATTCCCGCGCCGAGAGCCAAGGCCCACCACAAGGGCGTTACGTTCATGCCGGTCGCTTCCAACTCCCAGATGACAGGGATCATGGCGATGGTGACGGGGATGTTGTCAAGGACGGCCGATAGCAGCGCCACACCCCACATGATCGACACACCCACCCATATCGGGTCGACGTGGCCCAGCCCAAAGAGGCTGCTCGATACAGCGTGAAGTGAGCCAGCGGTCTCCAGCCCGCCGACGATGACGAATAGGCAGATGAAGAAAAGCAAGACACTCCATTCGATCTCCCTGAGCATCGCGTGAACGTTGGGCTGAACCCACACCATCGCGACGGCCGCCCCGGACAGGGCCACCATTGCGGGTGAAACACCCAAACTGCCCTGCACCAGGAAGAGCGCCACAACACCGAACAGGACGATGAGCAGTCGCCGCAGGTCTTTCGGGTTCTGCAGCGCCTCATTGGCGTCGAGCCTCTGCAGAGCGCTGATGTTGACCGCAGGCTTGGCCAATTCCGCACGAAACAACCATCGCAACAGCAACAGGGCCACGAACCATGCTACCGCCACGATCGGAGCCAGGTGAGTCAGGAAGGACATGAAGCTCAGCCCGGCCGCGGAGCCGATCAACACGTTGGGCGGATCTCCGACGAGCGTCGCGACTCCGCCAGTGTCCGACAGAAGCGCTTCCGAGATCAGCAGCGGGATCGGGTTCAAGCCGAGAATCTCGGCAACAAGCACGGTCAGCGGGGCAATGAGGACCACCGTGGTCACGTTGTCCAGGAATAGGGAGAGCACGGTCGTAGTTGTACCGAGAAGCACGAGCAGCCGCCACGGCTGGCCACCCGACCTCCGGGCGGCAATGATCGCCATGTACTCGAAGAAACCGGTCTGCTCTAACAGGCGGACGACGATCATCATGCCCAACAGCAGGCCAAGCGTCTCGAAGTCAATGGCCTCGACGGCCTGCTCCTCGGTGTAGAACCCCAGCGCGCGACCGGCGGCCATCATTACCGCTGCGCCGGCTGCACTGGCCACGAGGCGGTGCATGCGGTCAGTGAAGACCAGCCCGATGGTGACCACGAAGATCGCGGCGGCCACGTACTCCGTCATTAAGGGTTCCGTCCCTCCAGATGTGTGCCTAACCGGCCTCGGCGCGCGCCTGCTGTTCGGACAGCCAACCCGCGAGGAAGGCCGTGCCGATGTCGACCCGAGAGGCAATGCCGACAAGACGGTCTTCTTCGTCAACCACGGGGATATCGGGCAAGTTGTGCCGCTCAATGGTGACCGCTGCTCGCAGCAAACCAGTTCGCGCCTCGACGGAAACCGGTTCACTCATCACCTGCTGTACCGGCTGGTCCAGGGCTTCCGTGGACAGCTCGATTTCCTCAAGCACGCCAAAATCCGGAACCCAATCCAGCTCATCGAACAGCGATACGAAGTCGGGCATGAACAGGTGCAGGACGCCCACGATCGTCATCAGACCGACGAGGCGGCCGCTCTCGTCCACGACCGGAAGCGTGCCGATATGTCTGTCGAGCATGAGCCTAGCGGCGTGCTGCACAGTGTTGTTTGCGTCAACGGAGACGACGAAGGTCTTCATGGCTTCTTCTATCCGCATAATATACCTCCGATAGTCGGTCCGGCGCGGCCTGCGACGGGATCAGCCGTCCGGCCGGTGCCCAAAGAGCACGGTGCCGATCCGGATGGCCTTGGCTCCTCCGCGATCGCCAACGCCGGTCAGCCCCCACGTTACTCACTGAGCAGAAGGCTGATCGCGATCGAGATCACGCCGGCGACGACGGTTTTCGCGCCGTAGAGCAACAGGTTGTCGTGGGAGACGTACCCCAGGAAGGCGCCCAGGCCGAACAAGGCCAATAGCGCTAAGCCCAGGGACGAGTAGAAGGCCCAGGTGATACTTGGTAAGAAACCGACCATGAAGAACGGCGTGAGGACCACGAGCGCAGCTAAGAATGGGGAGAGGCCGTCGACCAGGGCCACCGTCACCACCGCCGCTCGGGAGGCCCGACCGATACGGGTGTTGTTCAGGTCAGTCAGAGTTTGGCGCCCCAACTCCACCAGTTTCCGTTTTCGCTCGGCGGCCTCGGTCAGATAGGCTCCCCACAGCCCTGAGATGCCCATGGCAACGCACGTCGCCAGGCCGGTGCTAACCACGATCCTCGGGTCGCTGACGCCGACCGTCAACTGGCCCGTCAACACACCGATGATGGTCAGCACCCCGTCGAAGGCATTCATGGCGAAATAGCGGCGGGCGATCTCGGAGATGTTGACGAGTTCGTCGTACTCCCGCATCCGTTGGAATACGACGCGCAACGGGCTCATCTGATAGAGCCCTCAGCAGTGGGCGGCTCAGATGGCATCAGTCTTGTAGCGTCTCGGCATCGTCTATGATGTCTCTGCCGGCAACTACCTCGTCTACAGAATGGACCGCTCCACCCATCTCCTCCACGATTACCAGCACTTCGTCGTACAGGATATCCTCGCCCTCGATAGTGATCTTGGCGTTCTCCACCTTGCGGTCCATCTCGTAGATGCTGATGTTAACCGACGAGACGCCGTCCAGCTCGCTGAGCATGTCCGACATCTCGATGATTCCCGGCTCGTGCGGTTTCAGCGTGTCCAGCACGAGCCGGCGTATTTTGCCCATCCTCGTCAGATACTCCTCTTGGTCTGCGATGCGGGAGATTCCCACCCCAATCCAGAAGCATACCCGACGAGGGGCCGTGACGTCAATAATCCGAAATGGCCCGGTAACGCCGCGAACAACGCGCGCTCTCCTCAGTTCGCGCTCACGGGTCGGCTGCTTGCCCGATCAGGCGGGCCCGCTCTGCTTCCACCACGGCCTCCTCGTCCAGCTTCACGAAGAGCGCCTCCGGCTCCCGGAGCCGCTGGCCCACCGGCAACTGCCCCGGAGCCCACCGCCCGACCGCGCCCGCAGGATCGTAGCGCAGGACCGGGTGGGCGTCGTCACCCTCGCCCGCGGTCTCGACGTAGGACCGTCCGAACAGGGAGCCTGCGTAACCCAGGTACTCGTGCACCTTCTGCGACGTGTGGGGCAAGAACGGGGACAGCAGGGCCTTCAGGTCGTCGATAGCTCGTAGGGCGACATAGAGCGTGGTGTGCGCCGCCTCCTCGTCCTCTTTGAATTGGGTCCACGGTGCCTTTTCGTTCAGGTAGCGGTTCACGTCGTGGGCCACGGCCATGGCTTCGGCCAGCGCCACTTTGAAGCGACGGGCGGCAATCCCCGCCCCGACTTCTTGGAAGGCGCTCGCCGTCCGGTGCAGCACGGCCTCATCGATGTCCGCCAACGGCCCTGGGTTGGGCACGACGCCTCCGGCGCGGCTAACCGTCAAGCGCAGCACGCGGTTCACCAGGTTGCCCCAAGTCGCCAACAGCTCGTTGTTGTTGGCTCGGACGAAATCGGCCCAAGTGAAGTCCACGTCCCGCGTCTCCGGCGCGTTGATCGTCAGGTAGTAGCGCAGCGGATCGGGGTCGTAGCGCTCGAGGTAGTCCGGAATCCACAAGGCCCAGTTCCGGCTCTTGGACATTGACGCCCGCTCGAGGTTGACATATTCGTTGGCCACCACATCGGTGGGCAGGTTGAGGTTGCCCACGCGGTCGCCGGCGTCGATCTGCCCCACTCCGGTGAGGATCGCCGGCCAGATGATCGCGTGGAAGACCGTATTGTCCTTGCCCATGAAGTAGTAGCCGCCGGCCTGCGGATCGTACCAGTAGTCGCGCCAGGCGTTAGGCCTGCCGCTGAGGGCGGCCCACTCGACCGATGCCGAGAAGTAGCCCATCACCGCTTCGAACCAAACGTAGAGGACCTTCTCCTCCCAGCCATCAACGGGTACCGGGATGCCCCAGTCCAGGTCGCGGGTGATGGCACGCGGCTCCAGACCGTCTCGCAACTGACCCAGGCTCGAGTTGCGGACCGTGGCACGCCAATCGGTCTGGCCGGCGATCCAGGGCTCGAGCCGCTCGCTGAAGCGGGGCAAGTCCAGGAAGTAGTGGTCCCGCTCATGCACCTCCAGTGCCTCACTACCGCCGGAGCGGGCTCGTGGCTCGATGATCTCGACGGCGTCGAGCAGTCGGCCGCAGTTATCGCACTGGTCCCCCCGGGCGCTCTCGTAGCCGCAATGGGGGCACGTGCCCTCGATGAAACGGTCGGGAAGGTAGCGGCCCTGTGAGGGGGCGTAGAGCTGCGGCTGCTTGTCCACGAACAGGGCGCCCGTCTCCGCTAGGCGGAGGAACATGCTCCGCGCCACGGCGTGGTGGTTGGCCGTGTCGGTGTGGGTGAAAAGGTCGAAGGCGATCCCCAGCTGCTGGAAGGTCTCGAGGAACTGGGCGTGCCATTCGCGGATAACCTCGACCGGCGAGCGACCCTCATCCTCGGCGCGCATGGTGATAGGCGTGCCGTGGGTGTCCGAGCCGGAGACCATCATCACCTCGGCACCGCGCAGGCGGTGATACCGTGCAAAGATGTCCGGCGGCAGGTACGAGCCGCCGATGTGTCCAATGTGCAGCGGCCCATTGGCATAGGGCCAGGCGACGAATACGCCGATTCGTTCAGGCATTGTAGACCCCCCGCCAGTCGTTGAGGCGAATCCCCAGGACTTCTTGGACCATGGATAGCGTATCGTGGATCAGGCGGACACGGCTGTCGGCGTTGAAATACCAGTCGATGGGTACCTCCCGGATTGTGTATCCCCGCTTGCGGGCGATGAACAGCACCTCAGGGTCGAACCCCCAGCCTTCCAGCCTGGCGGATCGGAAAACGTCCTCGGCCGCTGCGGCGGTGAATAGCTTGAAGCCGCATTGGCTGTCTTGGAGGCCGGGCAGCGCGATCAGTTTGACGAACCAGTTGAAAACACGTCCCATGACGTGCCGATAGGCCGGTTCGTCGAAGCGCTGGGCACCCGGCACCTCGCGGCTGGCGATGGCCACGTCAACCCCGTTGGCGTGCGGCGGCAGGAAGCGGGATAGCTGCTCGATGGGCATGGACAGGTCGGCGTCGCAAAGGAAGCGGAGACGGCCCTTGGCGGCCAGCATGCCCTTGCGGATGGCGCGGCCTTTCCCGCGCGGCACGCCGCTTATGAGTTCCAGGAACGGGCAGTTGGCCTGGAACTCGCGCACGACGTCGACGGTGCCGTCGGTGGAGCCGTTCTCGACGACGATGACCTCCGCCGTCTGAGCGTACCCCTCGACCCAGGACGCGACCGCCGCCAGCGTGCCCGGCAGCCGGTGCTCCTCGTTATATGCCGGGATGATGATAGAGAGATTCGGTGGTTCGCCATCGGGTGCTGTCACCGGCTCGCCCGATGTGGTCACGTGTTGCTGCTCGTTCATGGTCACTAGTACCCTGTCAAACATGATCTTACGGGTTGTCTAACGCTGCCAAGGTGCATCGATGTCACTAACCAGGGCGACCAGCAGGTCGCCCCTACGCCGGCCGAACCGCAGGTACTTACTTGACAGACTACTAGTCTGCGGGTCTGGTCTGGAGGTTCGCCGGTGGCGATAACAGAAACCCCGGCCCGGGTGTTTCGGCGTCCCGGGCCGGGCCTGTGTCGGTCTTTTGGAGGCTTGGCCGACGGTGCCTCGGGTACGCCTAGCCGCCCTCGGCCATAGCCAGGACGACCGCAAAGACATCGAAGATGTTGACGATGCCGTCCGGGACGACATCGTACTTGGGATCCCAGCGCGGATGGCCGGGACTCGTCATGAAGCGATCCTTGATGTCGTCGAGGTCTGCCGCGTCGACATCGCAGTCGCCGTCGAAGTCCATCCTCAGGTCACACGTAGGCGGCTTCTCGCCGGGATCGGCCGGTGGCGTTATCGTGGGAAAGCCGTCCTTCGGACGACCGAAGACCTGCGTCCAGCTCGTGCCGTACAGGCCGCCCGGTGCGTAGGCCACGCCGAGGTCGGTGAAGCTTGCCCGGAGGATGTTGGCGCGGTGGCCGGAGCTGTGCATCCAGGCTTGCATGACTTGGCTCGAGCTGCGGTGCCCGGAGGCCACGTTCTCGCCCCACGTAGCGGCCTTGTATCCGGTGGCTCCTATGCGCTGGCCCGGATCGCCGTCGCCGCAGCCGCGGTGGCACATCACTCGCTTTGCCGCCATGTGCTCGGTGTGCTTCCAGGCGGCCTCCTGGAGCGAGTAGTTCACGATGAGCGTCGGAATCCCGCGTGACTCGCGCTCCTGGTTGACCAGGTCTACGACTTCCTTCTCGATGGGGTCAAGCGGATTCCCCGGGCCTTTCCAGGCGGATACGGCCGCCGGCAGGACGAACAGCGTCAGGAAAACCAACACGGCCAGCATCGGGATGCCCCGCCCGGCCAGCAAGCGCCTAATTCCAGCAATCATCGGTTTCCCTCCAATGACCGGTCAGTTGGATTCGGATCAGACGGTATAATGGCAGGGCCATTATAACACAACTCGGCACCTCGTACACACGGGCGGTGTTTGGTGTTCCAAGGAATGGACCTCCCGTCCCTGCCCCTCCATTAGCGCCTCGAGGGCGGGCAAGTAGATGGGCTTCGGCGGCGGAGTCGGTCTGCGCGTGCCCGGCGGCCCGATGTACACGACGCTGCCCCTTACACTCGCGACCTCGATCGGGTTGTTGCCGGAGTCGGCCAGCGCCACCGCGATCAGGTCGAGCGGCGTGTCTGCCTCGGTGAGGGCCCTGAAGCGAACAATGGCCAGGCTACCCTTGCCGCTCGGGCCGGGTGCGCCCGGCTCCGAGTAGGCGCCGAAGGTGATCTTGCCCGTTGCGGTAACGGGTGGTAGGGGCACGACCTTCCGGCCGGTGATGCCCAAGAAGGGGCCGACCTCGGCATCCGCGAACTCGAGGTGCGTATCGATGAACTCGAGCGTGAACTGGAATGCGGCTAGGTCCACTACGTCCTCCACGGACACGGTCACCTCGAACTCGTATCCGACATTGGTGTCCATGATCGAAGGCGTGATGTGGACTCTAGTGCCCTCCTGGGCCGCCGACGGACCCGCGCTGAACATGCGCAGGGGGCCGAATACCGCGGCGAGAAGCAGGAACCCGGTCCAGAAGACCGGGCGTGAGCGCGAGACTTTGCGCAAGAGAGCCGCCAGATTCATGGGTCGAATTGTAGTGACCCCGCAGGCTCGTGACAAGCATCCGCTCCTGCGCTAGAATCCACCTTGTGACCGCCGGCTGCACCATCGGTTTGACGGGAGACGTGGGCAGCGGCAAGAGCACGGTGCGTGAATGGTTGGCCGGGCAAGGCGCGGCCACGCTCGACGCCGACGCCGAGGTCCACGCTCTTCTTGCCCGCGACCGTCACGTCGTCGAGGCAGTGGCGGCACGGTTTGGTCCCGCGGTCCGTGCCGCCAGCGGCATCGACCGCAAGGCCCTTGCGGCGACCGTCTTCGCGGACGCGGCCGCGCTGGCGGATTTGGAGGGCATCCTGCATCCGGCCGTCATCGCGTCCACACGATCCTGGTTGGAGGCCGCCGAGGCCGAAATGGCGGTTGTGGAGGCCGTCAGGCTGGTCGAGAGCGGTGCGCATGATGACTTCGACTACGTGTGGCTCGTGGCTTGCGACGCCGACGAGCGACGCCGGCGGTTGCTCGAGCGAGGCTGGTCGGCCGAGGAGATCGGGCGCCGCATGTCCGCGGCGACGCCGCTTGCACCGAAGCTGGCCCTGGCCGACGTCATTATCGACAACAGCGGCACTTGCCGGGCCACGGTCCGCCAGCTCGAGTTTGCCTTCGGCCGGGCGAGGATGAGCGTCGAGCGTGGGCCCGGCAAGTGCTAATGCTGGTCCGAGGGAGGCAACCAACGTGGACGAATTCGCTGCCCGTCACCCCAACTTGTTGACCTGGGCTCTCCTGGCCGCCGGAATGCTGGCGGTGCTGTTCTGGTCCGCCCGCGACGTGGCATTGTCGGCCGGCCAGGCTTTCTGGCTCGCCCTGGCCACGGTGCTCCTGGCCGGGCTCTGCGCCTGGATCATCTCGTGGGAGGCCGATGGCCCGGCCGAGGAGACTGATGACGCCGGCGGATCCGACTGAGAAGCCGGCGCTACCGCATCGCTGGCAGCGGCCGGTGTCGCGGGCCATCGATGACCTGATGGCCCGTTTGGGGGTACCGCGCCACGCTGTGGCCGTCGGCTGGGCGGAGGAGATCGACTGGCTGTCACCCGGTGAAGTGCCGAGAGAGGTTGAAGGACAGCTGGCAACCGATGGGCGCGGGCTGGACGTGCGGCTCGTGTCGGGGGCGCGTACGTACCGCTACCTGATACCGCTGCCCGACGGAGAGCCCATACCCAGCACGGCGGTCGCGTGACCGGGCTGGAGGCCACGCGAATGTGGCGCGGTCCCCCGGAAGGACTGCTGCGCTTCGATCCGGGGCGGGATCTCGGCGCGGTGATCGATCTCCTGGAGCTGGGTTTTGGCGATGAGCTCGATGCCCAGGACCGTCGGTGGTTGTCCGATCTCGCAGCCCTGTCAAACGTGGGCCCGCTGCTCTGGCTCGTGCGGCTCTTCCCGCTGGTGGGGAACGCCTTCTCGGGCTTCGTCTGGTACGCCGATGGGCGTCTCGTCGGCAACGCCAGCCTGATGCGCACGGGGGGCGACACCTGGGTGATCGCCAACGTCGTCACCCATCCTGACTACCGCCGGCTGGGCATCGGCCAGGGCTTGACGCAGGCGGCGATCGAATCCGCGCGAGCGCGCGGCGCACGGCGGGTCGGCCTCCAGGTTGGCCGTCACAACTCGGCGGCCGTAGAGCTATACCGGCGGCTGGGGTTTCGCCGGGTATTCGCTACCGCAACCCTCAGGCTGCCCTCGGTTCAAGAGGCAGCTCGTCTGGACGTGGCTGCTCGCGACGTCCAGGTTGTGCCCTGGGGTCGATCGGGCAGGGCGAGGGCCCGGCGCCTTCTCGCTCGCGCCGGGCGCCTGACGGGGGAGAGCCTGCACGGTCCACTGGGGCGGGCGCTCTACGGCCTGTCGTTGTTCGAGGAGCTGGAGGACAGGTTGCGGGGCCGCCGGAACCTCCGTTGGGCGGCAGTGGAAGGTGGGGAGTACCGGGCCGTGCTCGCCGCTTGCGCCGAGCGCCGCGGTGATTCCCACCGCATGGAGATCGTCGCCGACGCCCGCTGGCGCGGCAGGGTCGAGCCACCGCTCGTGGACCGGGCCCTCACCGCGCTGGCCCGCCGCGGGACGCTTCCGGTGGAGGCGCGAGTGCGCGACGTCGAATCGGGGGCGATCGCCGCGCTAAAGGCGGTCGGGTTCAGGCAGGTGCGTACCCTCGAGCGGATGGTGCTGGATCTGGGGTAGTTGTGGCGTAGGAGAGGGTCTCGAGGTTCGGGCGTGGCACAGGACGGCGGTGGTTGGTCGTGACGCGGCTATCGGCTATCAGTCCGGTTGGGCCGGTGTCGGGCGTGCTGAGCGACAGGCGAGAGGTCTCGGACGCCTATGCATCGCCGCCTCACCACCGGACCGTGACCGGCGTGCCCATTTGGGACCACTGCCACAACCACGCGGCGTCTGCCGGGCGCAGGTTGACACAACCATGGCTTACGGGCACGCCGAAATTGCCATGCCAGTAGGTGCCGTGAATCGCGTAGTTGCCCGTGAAATACTGCACGTGCGGTACGCCCGGCAGATCGTAACCGGGGCCGACCATCCGCTGGCTTATGTAGCGGCTGTAGATCCGGAACCGGCCGACGGGCGTCTGCATGCCAGGCCTTCCGGTGGATACGACGAACGTGGCTACCGGATGGCCATTCGCCATCGCCGTCAGCCGCTGTGATGACAGGTCGATGATGATGTACCTTCCGGTAGCGCCGCCCGCGCCGGGTGCCGCACCGTACGGTGCAGCGCTGCCTCCCGTGGGAATCACCAGCCGCTGCCCGACGAAGATTTTATCGGGCGAACGGAGCCCGTTGGCCCGGACCAGGGCCGGCACCGTCGTTCCGTAGCGCAGTGCGATGCGGAACAGGTTGTCTTCGGCGCGTACGAGGTGTGCCCCCGGGCCCAACGCGCCGGAGGTTCCCGTACGGCCCACGGGGGACGCGATGGTGAGTCGCTGGCCGGCGTAGATTCTATCGGGCGAACGGAGCCCATTGGCCCGGACCAAGGCCGACACCGTGGTTCCGTGGCGCAGCGCGATGCGGAAGAGGTTGTCCCCCGGTGCAACTACCACGGTCGTATCAGCGTGGACGGGCGTGGCCGCGGCCAGCGCGGAGCTCGCCAGCACCACTGCCATCACCACGAGCCGCGTCTTACGAAACATGTCGCGCTCCCTACGCCGAACCAACGCGCTCTCCGGTCGGTCGGCCATCACCATGCTCGACCGGCAGTGGATCAACCGGACTGATAGCTGTTAGCTGATAGCCGATAGCCCAAGCTACATCAATCGCACAACTCTTCAGGACCCGCCTACAACCGTCCCGCCGGCAGCGCTTCCACCTCCAAGGCCAACTCCCGCGCCCGGGAGGAGTGGATCCGCCCTTCGGCCACCAGCTGCTCGGCGATCCGGATCGCCGTCTCGGCCGATGCGCCGGCGGCCATGGCGACCTGCCGTGCGTGGAGCGCCATGTGCCCTGGCTGTATGCCCTCGGTGACGAGCGCGCGCAACGCCGACAGGTTCTGGGCCAGGCCGACTGGGGCCACGATCTGGGCCAACTCGCGTGCGGAGCGCACGCCCAGGATCTTCAGAGCGACTGCTGCCGCAGCGTGCGCCCGCGTGCCGCCACCCACCGTGCCCAAGGCCAGCGGGATCTCGAGGCTGCCCACGAGGTCGCCGGAAGGATCCTGCCGCCAATCGGTGAGCGCGCGGTAGGTGCCGTCCCGCGCGGCGAAGGCGTGGACACCGGCCTCCACGGCACGCCAGTCGTTCCCGGTGGAGATGACGACCGGGTCGATACCGTTCATCACGCCCTTGTTGTGAGTCGTGGCCCGGTACGGGTCGACTTGCGCCAGCGCATTGGCCTCGACGATGCGGCGCGCCACGGCCTGACCGGTGAGCCCGTCACGCGACAGCGCCGCGGCCGGCACCCGACAACGAGCCCGGGCCAGGCGGAGATCGGCGAAGTTCGAAAGGACGCGCAGGACCACTCGACCACCAGATGCTCGCTCGATTAGCGGCGCGATGGCCTCGCAGGCCGTGTTCACGGCGTTCGCGCCCATCGCGTCGCGCGTGTCATACAACAGGTGGACGACAAGCATCGGCCCGGCCGGGGTCCGGGGGAAGCGACGGATCCTGAGCCCCTTCGCGCCCCCGCCCAGGCGCGGCAACGTCTCGCTTTGGGCGTGGGCCACGGCCAGAATCTCCTCGCGGGCGCGCTCGATTCCCCGGGTGCTTTCATCCAGGTCCTCGCCGGGAAGGTCAACCACCTGAACCTGCCCGATCATCACGGGTTCGTCCGCTTCGGCCTGGAAACCACCACCACGGCGCGCCAGCAGCGCCCCGTGACTCGCCGCCGCAACCACCGACGGTTCCTCAATCGCCATCGGCACGAGCACATCGCGCCCGTTGACCTGGAAGTTCGTGGCGACCCCGAGGGGGAGGGCGTAGGAGCCGACCGCGTTCTCGATCATCGCGTCGGCGCGAGCGGTGTTCATCGCGCGCTCGAGGAGGGCCGATTCCGCCGGGCTCAGTCCGGCCCAGCGGGCCACGGCGGCCCGTCGGTCCTTCGCCGAAAGCCGGTAATACCCCGACAGCCGGCTCGATCCGGCGCGGATGGCATCCTCGATTTTCTCTTTCGTCCTCGACATAGTGCGCTCTCTACGCCAGCACAGTTCGTGGCGGCAGGAATGACCGCCAGATCAGCGCTGATCGTAGCGCAGCGCGCCTGCCAAAACCTATCAAGTTGCCGATGGGTCGGATCGTACTGCGCTTGGCAACCTACGGCTGGTAGTCAGATAGCACCGGATAGTCGTGCCCACGGGCGCGCATCAGGCGGCCGCTCGTAATGCGGACGCCGTAGAGGTCGTAGTCGCCGGAGCGGTTATCGGAGAAGACGACGATCCCGTTGTCGCCGTCGGGCCAGTTCTGATCGGCCGCCGGGACGAGGATCGGGCTCTTGGTGCCGCTGACCCGCTGGTTCTCGAGGATCTGGACGCCCATGATGTCAATGCCGGTGCTCGGATCGAAGATATTCCAGAGCAGGCCCGTGCCGGAGAAGCGCGGGTTGAACTCGTCCTCGACCCCGCTGCTGACCGCGTACTCCACGCCGTTGGGCAGCCCGTTCTTCAGCCGCAGGGCCCAGATGTCCGTCTGCCGTTCGCGGTCGTCGACCCACGCGACGACGCTGCCGTTCGTCGTCGGATCGGTGGCGTTCGAAGGGTTCTGCACTAGTAGGTAGGGCTTGCCCTTGGGTATCCCGTTGGCCCGCAGCCTCAGTGCCCAGACCTCGTCCACGTCGCGGGAGTTATCGTCCCACACCACGATGTACTCGTCGGTGGCGCGGCGACCGTCGTTGATGAAGGAGACGTCCGGATGCTGCTGGTCACCCGGTCCGCCGGCGAGGAGTCGGGGGTTGCCCTTGGCATAGCCGGCCGACGAGACCCGTACGCTGAAGACGTCCCAGCCGTCCGCCTCACCTGTGAGCTCACTGTAGACGAGCATGAACTCCTTTCGCGTCCCGTGGTAGATCAGGGAGGGATCCGAACGCGGGCCCGGCGGAGGCACGCGGCGGTTGTACGCCGAAGTGTCGCGGATGACTTGCCACCCGGTCTTGGCGGGGGCGCCCCTGGGCGAGCGCGTGCGCGGTGGAGCGCTGGCGGAACTTC
>CAYYVH010000061.1:0-16453 GCA_964475075.1 uncultured Anaerolineales bacterium
TGGGCCCGGCTCAAGGAGGAGGCAGAGCGAAAAGGCTGGTCGCAACGGCGGATTGCGCGGCAGCTCGGGTGCTCATCTGGCACGGTCGCGAGCGGATTCCGACGGGTAGCGCTGGTGCTGGAGGAGGAGGCCGAGAAGGCGGATGCATGCGCGCCTGACGATGCATGCATCCGGGAGGAAGAGACGGCGGATGTCCGCCTTGAGCGCCTGCCTTCGGCGCTTGCCGACTTGCCGGTGCGGCAGGCAAGAGCCGTCCTGGTGCTCGCTGAGGGTCGCACCACAGCCGACGCGGCCGACGCAGCCGGGGTCGAGTCCCGCACGATCCGCCGCTGGTGTCAGGACCCGACCTTCGAGGCGGCACGGCGTGACCTGCTGGCCGAGGAGTATCAGCGCTCCATCCTGCGCATGCACGCCCTGGCCCGGGAGCACATCGAGCACCTGGGTGCGGCCGGACAGCTCGCACGCAGTGTGATCGACCTCGCCCTCACCGCGCTCCAGGACCCTGTCCCCCCGCGCGACGGGCACGAGACCGCGCAGGAGTACCAGGACCGGGTGGCGCGGTGGTACTCGACGAGAGACGGGGTCCTACGTCGCGCTCTGGAGGCGTACCGCGCTCTCGGCTCGGCTGGCTCCAGGCTCCTCGAGAGCACGCACCCACGCACCGAGCACCACCAGGTCGAGGGTGTGGACCGGGACGGCCTCGCATCTGCCAGTGACGCCGAGCTGATCCGGATCATCCGGGAGGCTGCTGACGGGGCGATCGAGGCTGAGGCGGTCGAGAGTGGGTGAGCTGCACCGAGCCGCACGTGCCGCACTGGCACTCCGTGAGCGTCGTCAGAGCTACCCCCTGGCCTATCGGCAGCTCTGGCGCCAGCCCTCACCGATGACCAGCCAGAGGGCCGCGCTGGCCCGGGTAGCTGAGCCCGGCGTGCTCCTCGCCTGCATTCTCGGCGGCAATCGGACCGGCAAGTCGGATGCCGCAATGCAGTGGGCTGTCTGCTCGGCTGCAGGTCGAGACGCGGTGCATGAGGGGAGAGAGGGTCCTGTCTACTGGGTACGGCGATGGCTGGCACTGAACGGCTATCCAGTGTCATTCATCAACAAGGGCCCGGCCTCAGTGTGGACCGGCTCCCCCACATTCGGTGCGGCTGTCGAGCAATGCAGGCCAAAACTGGCCTCTTTCTGTCCGGCTGGCACCAAGGTATCCGGACTTCACTCCACAACGTCAGAAGCGACGTTCACCCTGCCGAATGGTGGACGAATCGTCTCGAAGGCGTACCGGCAATTTGAGCAAAATCCACAGACCTGGGAGGGGGCCGCAATCCGCGCCGCAGCACTGGACGAGCAGCCCGAATCCTACGCGCTCCTGTCTGCACTCTTCGCTCGGCTGATCGACCTGAAAGGATCTGCAGTGCTTGCCTTGACTCCGCTGAGAGGCAAGCATGACTGGTTCTACAGGGAGATAGTGCGGAATCCTCCGAATTGGGCTCGCGTCTCGTATCTGCACGGGGGCGACAACCCGCACATCGACCAGGAGATGCGTGAGCTGGCCATCGCCGCAGCTCCAGCCTGGCAGCGCGCGTCTCGTGATCGGGGCGGAATCACGGACCCGGAAGGGCGGATATACGCCTTCGACCGTGCGTCTCACGTGGTAGACCCCTTCGAACCGCCCCGAGAATGGATCCGCTGGCAATCCACCGACTGGGGATCGCGAGCGCCTCACGTGATCTGGGCTGCGGAGGACCCGTCTGGTGTGCTCTGGGTGTACCGTGAGCTTGCCCCACGCCGGTCCACAGTGGAGCCAGGTGTGCCTGCAAGGCGGCTTATCATGTGGGCGCACGAGGCGGAGGAGGGGACACCTGAGGGGATGGGGCTCGTGGTCTGCTACCGCGTGGCCGACTCTGAGGACCCTGGCGCAATCGAGGAGGCCGCTGAGTCCGGCTGGCTCGTGGCCCCGGCCACAAAAGGTCCGGGCTCGGTGCTGAAGGGCATCGAGCTTGTGGACGCGCTCATCTCCACAGTCGACCCACTGGACATGTCTCCAGTAGAGCCGCGGATCCGCATCACCAACGATTGCCCGGTCCTAATCGAGGAGATGGAGGGGATGCGTTGGGCAGAGAAGCGCGACGCCGGACCCCCGAAGCCGGACAAGTCCTGCCCTGATCATGGACCGGACGCGTTGCGGTACCTGGTCCAGTACCGGCAAGAGTTGGGGTTCCGCTGACAGCTTGGACCGGCTACGATGGACGTGAGGTGCCCATGAATCTCCCAGCAACCCGCCCACCCTGGCACGCGAGAGCATACGGGCAACTGCGGCTATGGACGCGCGCGGCCCTCGGTTCTCTCTCTGCCTTACGCTCTCCACCGCTACAGGCTGGGGTCAGCTCGGGTGTCGTGGCTAGAGCGAACGAGGCTCAAGAGCACCTGCGCGCCCTGTCCACCAGTCCAGTAGTTCTCGCCGCGGTCAACCGCCGCGCCCTGGGCCTCGCGACCTACCCGATCCGGGTCTACTCAGAGACCCAGGCGAACGCGGACCCGATCGGTCGAGACGAGGCCCAGTGGGTCGCGTCTCTGCTCCGGCTCCTGGAGTTGCCGGACCCTGAAGATTGGGCGAAGGACGCCCTGTTTCCAGTGTCACCTGGCGAGGCGTTCAGTGCACAACTCTCAGCGGACCTGATTCTGACCGGCGACGCGTTTGTGGCCCCGACCGTTGGGTCGGGCTCACGCATAGTCGGCCTTACACGGCTGCATCCACAGACGGTCACGCTGGAACGGCGCCAAGGTGTCGAATACTGGGTACACCGCCAATCCTGGCACGAGGATCGGTGGTACCCGCGGCGCACAGTGGCGCACCTACACCTACTCTCGTGGCAGGCGGACGGGCGTTCAGTGCTCGGCGTCGGCGCTGGGCACGCGCTCCGGGAGCTGGTCGCAGCCGAGGAGGTAGCCCTCAGGCAGACCCGGCAGGTGGTCAGTCAGGGGGGTGCGGACGTGATGATCACCGGAAAGAGCCCGGCGATGGCCCAGTTTCTCGGAGTGGCCAAGAACCGGGAGCAGGTTGCCAAGGATGCCTCCAGCGCCCTGGCAGGCAAGGACGGGCGCCGGGTATTCGTCGTTGGAGGCGACCTCTCGGTGTCTGATGCCGGCCTGCGCCCGGCCGACCTCCGGGCCCCAGAGCTGCTCGAGGCATCCCGTGCCGCCGAGCTTGCCGCGGTGGGAGCCACCCCCGTGTCTATCGGCGGTGAATCGGCAACATACGCGACCGCTGTACAGCAGTACAGGGTGCAGGCGGAGTTGGACGAGCAGCTCGCATCCGTGATTGAGGCTGGGCTATTGCGCCCGTTGGCACGGCATTTTGCCCGGCTCGCTGGCGACCCGCGGGCTGACAGGGTGACATGCCGGCTCGACCTATCGACGCATCCAGGCTACGCATACCTGAGGACCGACGCCTACAATCGGATGCAGACCCTGGTGCAGCTTGGGTGGACGGCAGCCCAGGCCGCGGACGCGGAGGATCTCGACCTACCCGAGCCGGAGGGCGAGCCGATGTCGATGCCCGGACAGGCCCCTACCGGAGGTGGACAGGGGCCTGGCGAGCCCAGGCGGCCTGCAGGCGACGGGGAGCGCGTCGCCCGGACTCGGAGCCTGGGGGACCTGGTCCGGGCGCAGAGAGCGGCGTCTGCGCGCGCAGAGAGGGAGACCTGGTGGCGCGCCAGGGAGGCTCGCCGCGCGAGCTGGGACGAGCGCCTGGCCGAGACCGCGTATCGGCAGCTCCAGAAGGACGCAGAGGCGGTAGCAGCTCGTGCTGAGGCGGCTCTCGGTGAGGCAGCCCTCGGTGAGGCAGCACGCGCTACTGGCGAGCCGCACACCCGCGCCGACGAGGATGGCGCTGGTCAGAGCTATGGCCCAGTCGATATCGAGGCAATCCTGGGCGATGCCGACGCGGACACAGACGCTTGGGTCGAGAGCCTCGGGTGGGACTGGCTCGACAGCTACGACGACGCCGCTGAGCAGTACCTGTCCGGGGTGGAGGGCACTGAACAGGTGCCCCCTACGCGCGCGACTCCAGCGGACCTCGACACCTGGCGCCTGTCTGCGCGACAGGTAGTCGAGTGGCAGCGGCAGGTAGTCCGGGACACAGTTGAGGAGGGCATCCGGGACGGGCGTTCAGTGTCCAAGATCGCCGAGGACCTGCGAGGTTCGCACGCTTTCGGCCGCATGCGTGCGCTCCGAATCGCTCGGACAGAAGTTGTCCGCTCGCAATCCTCCGGCGAACTTGCGAGGTGGGAAGCCGCTGAAGGCGCGGGCGTGCATCTGGATAGCGAGTGGGTTTCTGCTGGGTTCTGGGATCCGGCGACCCGCGACACGCATGCGGCGATGGACGGGCAAGTCCGCGCACCTGGACAGCCGTTCACGATTCCCGCCACGGACCGGCACCCGGAAATGGGCACTCCAGGCCCAGGATTGTCCGGAGAAGTAAGCGAGGACGTGAACTGCCGGTGCGGGCTTAAGCCTGTCCCGAGAGAGGAATAGCTGCACAGGTGTTGCGTGTGCATGCGCGCAGTAGTAGGGTATGCCCGTGCCTACCTCATCCACCCTGACTGCACTCCTGCTGGCTGGCAGAGCCGTGCCTATCTACGGGCGGGTTCTGGCCGACACCAGGGAGGGCAGGTTCACTCTGCTTGACCCGGACACCGGCGGAGAGCTGCGGGATGAGCGGCCAGCCTTTGTCCTGTCGACCGAAAATGAGGCAACCGACAAGCACATTCTGCGCCTGGAATGGGACCTATCGCGAGCCGCTGGGTCCGGGGTGCCCGTCCTGTGGCGGCATGACCAAGACCGGCTGCTGGGACAGTGGCAGGACCTGGGTGTGCGCTCATTGGAATTCGAGCAAGCCCTGACCGGAAGGGCTTATTTTGACCCCGAGGACCCCGACGCGCAACACCGACGCGGACAGATTCGGCGCGGCATCCTATCGTCGGCCTCGGTTGGGTGGCTCCCTGGCGAGGTGACACGGCGTAGCGACCTCGACCCCAAGGACCCGCTGTATCGCGAGCCCGAAGAGGACATGTGCGGGCAGCCCGCGGAAGGGCTGATCATGGGTTCAGCGGCCAGACCGAACGTCCTCATGGAAGCCTCACTTTGCTCGGTGCCGGCAGATGGATCCGCCACCGTGACCGAGCGCCTCCACCGTGCCGCACAGCGCGATCTTGCTCGGACCGGCGCGCCTCGAGATCTCGACGCTCTCTTGGGTTGGCTTGGCCAGGATCCAAGGGTGAGAGCCTACATCCGCCGACTGACAGCGCAGGTGCTGGACGAGCGTTCAGCACTGCACACATCTTCCCCTGCTCCTCGAAAGCTCGGGGACATCCTGAGGAAAGGCCATGTTTGAAGAAGACCTGGAACTTGGCGAGCTGAAGCCAATTGACGACTCAGCAACCGTCGCGGACATCGGCGACGCGATTGGGCGTCACCACAGAGCCCTCCAGCAGCTCGACCGGAGCGCGGCCGACTATCGAGAGCGCCTCGACCGCGCGGTGGAGGACCTCGGCAAGAAGCTCGGGAAGGCCCAGAAGTCCGCGAGAATGCAGTGGGAGCCAGGTGGAGATGCCTGGCACCAGGACCGGCGCTACCTGCTCGATGACGAGTCGGTTCGCTGGGGCGACACGCGTGAGCGCGTGGCCCTGCCTGACGGTCAGATTGTGGACGTGCCTCAGCGTGGGCTGCTGACTGACCACTATCCGGTGACCACCGAACAGGCCCGGATGCAGCGTGCGTATGCGGGCTTTGCGCTGGCATATCACCTGACCGGTCGGTCTGCACGGGCCTGGTCTCACCCGCTGACCCGCAAGGCGTACCTGGCTTTCTGTCAGGCTGCCAAGGGCCTGACCGGGCGCGTAGGTGACCACCTGCGGCGGGCATTTTCTGACCCCGAGCTGCTCAAGCGCGTGGTCAGCAACACCAGCGGCAGCGGTGGCGAGCTGGTCAACACCCCGACCCTGTCTGTGCTCCGTCGACCCTACGACCTGGACCGGCGGATCCCCGGACTGATTCAGACCGAACAGGTCTCTGCACCAACGTTCACCCCGCCCATCGTGACCGGACGGGGCCTGGCTAAGGTCCGGGGTGCGACCGCGGACGACCCCCAACGCTACCCCCGGTCGACCTTCACGACCAGCTCGACCAGCGTGTCTGTGATCGACTATGTCATCATGGCGCTGCTGGACCCGAACTGGCTGAAGGACGCATCCAACCTACTGTCTGACCCGATGGGCCTCGTCACGTCGTGGCTGCTCTCCGGCGTCGCGGACACGCTGGAGATTGCGTTCTTGCACGGTGACACGGCATCCAGTCACCAGGACACACTGAGCACCTGGACCCTTGACAGCCTGTACAGTGCTGGTGACCTGGACGGGTCCGACTCGATGCTGAAGAAGTGGATTGGCTTCCGGGCCAGGGCCTACGACGATTCCGCGACTGTGGCCGGTGGAGGTGCGTTCAGTGCTTCCGGTCACTTCGGCGCGCTCAACGCAATGGGTGTGCGAGCCCAAGGCAACGTGGTGGCAATCACCGGGTTGCACGTGCTCTTCACGCAGTTGCTCACCTACAGCAATTTCCTGACTGTCGACAAGATCGGGCAGCGCGCCACCCTGCTCACTGGTGAGGTGGGCGCCATCGGTGGCAAGCCCGTGATCATCTCCCAGATGGTCACCAACGACATGGCCAACACGGGCCTGTACACCGGTTCAGGTGCCACGAGCTACATGGTCTACGTCGACACCGACGGTTACGCGCACTACGCAAAGGACGACGGAGAAGAGAGCTTCGACGTGTCCTATCCCGAGCGCGGTGCCCAGTACGTCGGCTACCAGCGCCGGTCCGTGCTTGCTCCTACCGTCGTGTCTGGCGAGAAGCCTTGCGCTGTCGTCTACAACCTCTGATTCGAGGCCAGCAATGGACAAATTCACTCTGGTACAACAGCTCCTGGTCGCGGCCGGTACTGCCGGTGCGGTCAGTTTCTGCCCCCCCAACGCCACGGACAAGTGGCGGGTCCAGGGGGTGGCTTACGCACCCAACGCAACCTCAGCCGCGGATGCGTCCAACTACGCCACCCTGAGCTGTGTCAAGGGCACGTCCACCACCGTGTGCGCGGCGCGAAGCACAGCTTCAACCGCACTCACCGCCAAGACTCCTGAAGTCCAGACCGTGTCTGCGGTCGGCACGAACAAGGAGATCAACCAAACCTCTCCGCTGACCGTGTCTGCGGCCCATTCCGGCACGGGTGTCGCGCTGAATCTCAGTGTGATCGTCCAGTTCGAGCGGATGAGGGTCTGATGGTCCGGCTCAAGTACGCACCGCGCCGCAAGTATGTGCACCAGGTGGTGCGCCTCGACGGTGAGATTTTCACCGCCGGTCGCGATTACGAGGTCACCGAACTGGTCGCAGGCAAGCTGATCCACCAGGTCGGTGAGGATCAGGTGAAGGTGCGTTCAGGGTCGCCGGTCGAGTACCGCCCTCCCACGGTCGAGGAAAAGCACGCCGCACTGCGCCGGGCCGAACTCGGCATATTCCAGTGAGGAGGTGATGTTTGGCGCTGATCACTGCCGCGGAAGCACGGGAAGCCATCCCGTCCCTCACTGGGACCGGGGAGGACACCCTGCTTGCGACGCTGATCACCGCCGTAGGTGCGGCCTTCGCCCGCTATCTGCGCTACCCTGAGGCCAGTGCGGGCGCTGAGGCCACGCTGGAGAGCACGAGCTACACGCTCTACCTGGACGGGCCCGGCGGACGAGATCTGACCGTGCCCGTCTGGCCACTGACTGCCGTGTCGACAATCGAGGACGACCCGGAGCTGACCTACGACGGGTCGACCTACCTGGTACCCGCGACGGACTATGCGATCGCGGACGGGCGACGGGGCTTGGTCCGACTCGACGTCGACTCGACCTGGGGGCATTGGTCGACCGCCAACGAGGCGGTCAAGATTGTCTGTACCGCAGGTTGGTCCACAGTTCCCGCTGGAATCAAGGCAGCCGCCAAGCTGGCGGTCCGGCATCTCTGGGACCTGCGAGCCAGGCAAGGCAGGCAGTCCGTGTCCCAGGGTGACACTACGACCGCCTACCGACGCGAGGACCTCGTGTCCGGCGCAGTCGAGCTGCTGCTCGCACCGTACATGCTCCCCGGGGGGCTGCTGTGACGCTGGACGAATTCCGAGCGCTGCTCGCCAGCGTGGCCAGTGAGCGCCTCCACCGGGCCATCAGGAGGTCGTCCCTCCAGGCAGCTCGTCTGGGCCAGGGGCGCGCTCGGGAGCTGGCCAGGACCCGTCTGCGTGTCCGCACTGGCTACCTGCGGCGCTCGATCGTTGGCTCCGTCGAGGACGACACAGAGGGGCTGGAGACCACAATTCACTGGCGAGCCGGCAGCGACAAGGGAGCGAGGCCGGTCCGGTACGCGGCGCTCCAGGAGTACGGCGGCACGGTCAGGCCGAAGAGAGGGAGATACCTGGCCTGGCCATGGCCAGGTGGTCCCGCCGAGACGCCTGCTGGAGTGCCCCGCTACCACAGCCCTCGCGACGTGCCTGGTCTGCGATTCGTCCTGACGAACCATGGGAATGGGCTGCTGGTCAAGGATGCAGGACGTGGCCAGACGGCCCGGACAGAGATCTGGTACATCCTGTCGCGGAAGGTCACGATTCCGGAGCACCGCTATATGCGGGATGCAGTCCAACCCACGATAGAAGATTTCAAGTTGAACTTGGCAAAGCGATTGGTCGCATTGGTGGCGCGCCGTGGCCAGTGATACCCGTGCCATCGTCGGCGCTGTCGTGTCTGCGCTCCAGGGCATCGACGGTACCGGCAGCTACGTGCACGACCTCTCAGGCACTGACCGGGTGCAGATTGGTCGCCCCACCCCCGAGAGCCAGCGCCTCCCTGGCTGCTGGGTCGCGATAGCCTCCCTCGACTCGGAGCACGGCCCCGAGCTGGGCGGCTACCTGCGTCGACTCGTAGTCGAGGTCGAGGCACGCGCACCAGCGACCGCAGACACGACCTCGGAGCGGACCCTGATCGCTGCCGACCTGCTCGACGACGTGGCTGCGGCACTCGAGGCGGACCGGTCTCTGGGCGGACGAGTCAACGACCTTCTCCTGACCGGCATCGCCCTCGCGGGAGACGAGGCTGGTATCCCTGGCGTGGCTCTGGCGATGGCCCGGGTCGAAATTGAATGGTGGGCAACCAGCGGCGCGGGGGTGTAGCATGGCCTGGTACGACTCAGCGTGGTCTCACCGCTTCCCGATCCTGGTCGACAAGCTCACTGCGGGTACCATCGCTGTGGACGTAACCGCAGTTGTCCCCCCGACTCTCAGCGACTTCTGGGACAATCTCCAGTCGAACGGCGACGATATCCGCGTGACCGATGCGGATGGTCGCACGCTGGAGACCTACGACATCGCGGCAGGGTTTGACGCCACGCTGCGCCAGTGCACAATCGAGGTGCAGACAGCAACACCGCCTGTCGCGGATTGTATGTTTGTGCTCTGGGCCTACGTTGGCAACGCTGGGGCAGCAAGCGCAAAAACACCTTTCACCCCAAGCTCTCCCCGGACCGGTCACCTGTCGGCCTACGTGCCCCAGGGCGACGTGTTCCGGTTCGCTCGACCGGCACCAGGCCAGACCCAGCCAAGCCAGGTATTCCAGGTCGCGACGGGTGACGAGCCTACGCCTTGGGTCCTGTTTGACCGCGCACTCCAAAATCTGTCCGCAGCCTATGAGGGCAAGCGCTGGGGTGAGGAGATCGCCTGGGTACAGGAGCAGGTCCTACGCCAGGACGCAGACAGCGCGGCCCGGTACGATGAGTCCCTCTTGCGGATGGCCGGTCGCGGCGCGATCCGGGCGCATCTCCACGATTCTGTGCTAACCAGCGGACAGGACTACACGTTGCGCCTGTTGGTTGGCACAACTGAATCCCGAATTCTCGACAGTCGGGTCCTGGTTAAGTGCCAGGATGTCGACGAAGGAGCATGAGAAATGGCAGCTCCCTACGCTGGTAGAGGCACCTGGCTTGGCTGGGGCAAAGAGACAACCTGGGGTACCCCAGTCACAATCGCCAAGTTCGCTCAGGCTGTCTCCTCGGACATGCAGAGACGGTTGAAGCGAGAGCCGATCGGCCACCTGGTGCAAGCGGATGACGCCTGCATCCAGGACGATTTCGTCGCCAGCGAGGAGGCTGGCGGAAACTTCGAGCTGGTTTCGAGGTATGCGCATCTGGGCTACCTGCGTGAGGCAGCGTTGGGCTCCGTGTCTACAGCCGCAGATACGCCGTCGGTCGGACTCTACACGCACACGTTCAGCACGAGCACAGACCTCGTGGCGCTCACCATTGAGCGATTCTTGGGGAACTCTGGGAACTCTGAGAAGTTCACCGGATGCTCGATCGGCAACTACGAGCTGAGTGTGGAGACTGCCGGCTATGCCTCGGAGAAATTCGAGGTGATCGCCAAGACCGCAGCATCCATCGCCTCCGCGAGTACACCGACCGCGCCGACTGCTGGCGTGGTGTTGCACTCTGAGGCCGGCAAACTGACCCACAACTCGGTCGAATATACGGCTACTTCCTTCACTGTGAGCTTGAACAATGCACGGGATCGGCTCCAGGAGTTGGGCTCCAACTACACGTCCGAGCCACCTATCAGCAACTTCCGCGAGCCGCTGATCAAGGCCCGGCTGGCGTACCGATCCGACACTCTGTATTCGGACCATCTCGCAGAGACGCAGGCTGCGGGCTCATTCGCGTTCACCTCCGGTAGCAACGTCGTCACCGTTGCGTGGCCGTCGACATCGATCGTGAAGAGTCGCAGCCTGGGCATCACTTCGGCCGGGGTGCTCTACGAGGATATCGAGATCATCCCAAGAGGCTCCGGCTCGACAGCGGCGCTCACCGTCACCGTCGTCAACGCTGAGGCCAACTACTACGATTGAGGAGTTTTCATGGACCTGTCTGCACTCGCAGCCACCGCCCGAACCACCATGGTCGAGCAGGTCGCGCCCAGCGGCGATCGCATCTACTGGCGCGTGCGGCGCCTCTCCGTGGCGGAGGTGGTGCGCCTGGCCGGGCCCGGAATCCTCCTCCCCGAGGAGCCTCCCAGGGAGCCCGACGAGCACGACTTGGCAATGGCTGAGGTCCGCAAGGCTGAGGGTACCGAGCCTACCGTGGCGGACCAGGTGGCGCGCGCGACAGCCATCGCTCGCGTAGCTGTCGACGCTGTCTCTGACGGGTCCAGCGAGTGGGTGCCGGTGCAACTCGTAGAGACGGAGGAGAACCCCACCGAGGGCCGTCTGCTCGACTCGACGATACTCCCACATGTGCTCGCAGATGTGGTACTGGCTGCGATGGCTGGGCTCGTGGAGGGGAGGGACTCGATTCGCCCCTTTCGTCCAGGACGAATCGAGCCTGGACCTACTGGCGTTGGCTCCCTCGAGGCTCCACGTGAGACCGAGTGAGCTACTGGGCATGACCGGCGACTGGGAGCGTGCGCTCCTGGATGTGGCTGTGGCTGTGCACGCCGAGAGCGCGGCTGGAGAGCGACTCCAGATGCTGAGTCGAATCAACCCCCTGATGGCCATCATGGCAATGGGAGGCGCTGGTGGGTGAGGTCGTAGACCTGGCGCTGCGTATCCGCGAGGAGCAAGCGAAGGCTGCGCTCCACGATACAGCAGAGTCCGCGCGCGACCTGCAACAGGCGCTGGCGCTGGTTGGCTCGACAGCCGACCAGGTCTTGAAGACTCAGCTTGGAGCGGCAAAGTTCGGTGCCGTCCAGGAGTTGCGACAGCTCCAGGACGCAGAAACGAAGCTGCGTGCTGCCGAAAAGCTGGACGAGGAGGCGGTCCGTGTATTGACGGAGCGCCGAAAGCAGCTTGCAGCAGTCCTGAATCAGCAGGCGGGAGCAAGCAGAAAGGCCGCAGCCGCGACTACGAATTCGACAAACAAGTACCACGCGTTTGCGCAGGTCCAGCGAAATCTCGCCTACCAGGTATCGGACGTCATTCAGTCCATCCAGGCTGGGCAAACGCCATGGCGAGCGCTGTCTGTGCAGGTCTCTGATGTTGGTTTCCAGCTTGGCTCGGCTGCCATTGCGACAGATGGCCTCAAGACATCGCTGCTGGCCGCAGCCCCCGTTGTTGCGACTTTGACCGTTGCCGTTGCCGCAGTTGCAACCGCAGTTATCGTCTTCATGAATCACACCGCAGAAGCCCGTGCCGAGTTAACGCGGTACAAGGAAGTGATTGACGACACGGCCGCAAGCTCGCGGTCCCTCGCTTCATCGCAGATGGCGCTCAGGATGGCGACGGGCGACGTCAAGGGGTTCATCGCAGACCTGGCGATGCAGATCGCCGTTTTGGCCGGCGAAATGACGCATGGCGAGGCTGCGGCGGTGAAGCTGAAGGATCGCCTCGACAAGGAGCTGCGGCCGAAGCTGGTGGCCGCAGGCCAGGCGTTCGCCGAAAATACACGACGAATCGAGGAATTGAAAGCGTCCATCGACTCGGGCCGGCTGTCTTTCGATGAGTTGGCCGACGCACATGAGCAATTGCGAAAAGCGAAGGCGGTAAGCCCGCAATTGCAGGACAATCTCTTCGAGATCAAGTTTCAGGCAGGTGAGGCCGAGGAAATGATTCGGACTTTCGCGAACGCACAGGACGCTGCGGCGCAGAAAGGCGACCAGACCAGTGATAGTCTGGACCGGCAGCGGGATGCTGTCGAAAGGCTGACCGTGAGCACTCGCGACCTGTGGGACACGATGGCGCAAGGTGGCGATCTGTCAGATGTGACCGGCATCTCTGGCTCGTTTGAGGCCAGCGTGATGGGGGCTGGCGAGAAAATCGCCAAAGAGAATGACCAAGCCCTCAAAGAGAGGCTGGAGGAAGGCCAAAAGAAGCTGGAGGAAGCGTTCCGTAAACGCGGCAAAGAGCAGGCCGATGCGGTTCGTGCGGCCAGCAAGGAGGCCGAGGACGCGCTGAGACGGCAGCATGCCATGATTGCGTCGATGGCCAGCGCCGTAGCCGGGCTGGCGACAGGCGACAGTAGCGGACTGCTACAGGCTGGCGGAGCGGCGGTTGGCTCAATCTGGGGACCGGCAGGCGCAGCGATTGGCCAGGCTGTGGGTGACATCATGGGCACCCTCGCGGACGATGGCGCAGCGAAAGTTGCAGACTCGATTGCTGGCGCAGTGGTAGATCTAACAAAAGCTGCGCCGGAACTGATCGATCTGCTGATCGCCAAGCTGCCAATCGCCCTCGCAAAAGCCATTCCCGAGATCGTCTACAACGGCACCGTCGGGATGGTTGTTGCGCTGGGAACGGCTCTCGGTGACTGGTGGAGCACCTCATGGTCCGCTATTCGTGAATTCTTCCGAAGCCTATTCAAGCCGAAGGAGGGCGGTTTTGTTGACAACTTAGGCAACGATATCGCCGATGCGTGGAGTTGGGTTGCGGGGGCCGTAACAAACCAAAGCTACGCCAAGCAGGGCTACGTGTCCCAGACGGGGATGGCCATGGTGCACGCTGGCGAGCGAATCACGCGAGCCGGTGGGCCCCAGAGTACCCAGGTCCAGCGCTGGGCTTCCGGTGGTGGCACCTTCGCTCCGACGATCAACGCGCCGGTCCTGAGCCCGGACGCAATCCGTCCGCTCGTCCGGGAGTTGCAACGGGTCTACGGCAGCAAGGGCCTGCGGACATCCGCGGTGGTAGGCTGATGGGCTCCCCCACGCTGTACTGGTACCCACCGGGCGCAACGTCGCCTCGTTCCTTCACTCTGGGCCTGCGCCTAACGGACCTGGCGATCACAGACTACCGTGACCGGCGCACAGCGGCGCCGGGCCGGGGTGTGCCAGTGCACCACGACCTTGGCGGCTACCGGACTGTGCAGCTCTCGTTGGAGAGGCGCACCACAGCGGCCACAATTCGGGAGATACGCAGTCTCGCTGCCTATCTCCAGGCAGGTGGCTACTTGGCGCTGTGCCTGGACAGCGCCAAGGTGTGGGGCGGTTGGGCGTCGGCCGCACCGGCCGCTGGCGACACCAGCATCTACGTCGACACTGGAAACGCGTTCAGCTCGCTATCGTCCGGCTCACTTGCGGCTGGCGACGAGATCACTATTGAGAGCCCGAATCCAGAGCTTCGTCGGGAATTTGCGCTGGTATCCAGCCTGGCTGCTGCCCGGACCATCAACCTGGATGGCAGCACAATGCAGGGCTACTCTACCGCCCCAGTGTTTGTGCGATATGCCGACTTCTACCCCGCGTTGTACGTAGCCGAGGACGACATGGACTCATGTGCCCCTACGTCGGATCGGCGCCTGAATTGGACCTGGGACCTGACGTTGACCGAATCTCCAGGCGTAATCGCCGCACTCGCGGAGGACCACGATAGCCCGTTTGCGGCAAAGACGGCTGGAGTGGCCAGCTTTGCCGGAATGTTGGGTGCCGCAAGGCGCAGGCGAGGCTCCGTCTTGGACACCTACACAGCAGAGCCGGAGTCCTGGTAATGGCCGCTTGGTCTGCGATGTTTCTCAACGCCCTACGTGCCGGATACGTTCCGGCCGGATTTGCGGTTGAAACCTGGGATAACGCCAACGGGCAGGGCGTTGGTGTGCCTGGCAAGGTGTTCAGCTCCATGCCGGTCCCGGGCGCCCTGGAGTGGCTCGATCCGCTCTCAGTCGAGGTCGGCGCGCAGCAGCTCTCCCTACCATCGTGGAGCTACACGGGCTCATCGTGGAGCTTCACCCTCGTTACTGACGATCCTCTCACTGTGGCGCAGGTACTACGCCGCGGAACCCTCGTGTCTCTGCGGGTCGGCCTCCCTGGGTGGCTGTGGCCGCAGTGGGAGGTTGTGCAATCCGGCCAGGTCCAACAGATCACGTGGACCCGGCGCGGAATCGTAGTCGAGGTGTGGGACCTGATCGCGGCACTGCGCTCCCGTGTCGACGGAAACGCGCAGTGGTGCGACCTGTTTTATCAGCTTCCAAGCTCCACAACCGTTGACGGTTCCTACTCGCCCGGCGACTCAACATTCGACGTGGCCGACGCTTCGATTCTGCACCGCAAGACTGGCGGCACGGGGTTGGTTCGGGTGGAACCAAGCGGAGGAACGCCGTTCTACCTGAGTTATACCGGCATCACAGGGAACACGATCACAGGCGTTTCCGCTGCGGCACTCTACGGCACGACCGCAGCGAGCGGCCCGCACGGCACCCCAGTCTACGACATCGGCTACCTCGTGGGCCGGCCTGACGTGCTCGCAGCGCAGCTCCTAATCTCGACCGGGAGCGGCACCAACGGTACCTACGACGTGCTGCCACGCTCCTGGGGGTGGGCCCTGCCTGAGGCCATGGTCGACACCTGGGGCGCCGTGGTGGACCACGGCAATGCCATCCTCGACCCGGCATCAGGGGTCTACCAGTGGGAGGTCCGAGTCGAGGATGCGCAGACTGACGGGCTCGGCTGGCTGACCGGACTGCTCGGCGAGGTCGGCATCGCCATCGTCCAGCGCCAGGGGCAGATCACGCTCCGGATAGCGCAAGACGTCGACTCGCCTGGAGTGCCGCCAGTGTGCGAGATCGCGGATGGTGACCTGCTCACCGAGACCGACGGATTCGAGGACCCTTCCGTGGAGTGGTGGAGCCAGGATGCTGAACAGGAGTACACTGTACTCACGGTCTCTGGGGATGGTACGCAGTCGACGTTGTATGGCTCCTACCCAGGTTCGTTCCCAACGCTCGGTTCAACCCAAACAATCGACCTAACGGACAGATTGTGGTCCAACGTCTCAGTCTGTTGCGACCTCGAAGTGGGCCGTCTCTGGCCGACTTACCATCGCGTGGCTGAAGTGCTGCACGTCTACCTGTCCACCTGTTGGTGGGCGCAGCTCGCAGTCGGTGATCTGGTACGGGTCTCGCTGGACCGGCTCCATGGACGGCTTTTGTCCACGTCCACGGGCTACTCCCAGCGCACAGCCCAGGTGGTCTACGTCCGCCCGGACTGGCTACGCGGAGCCACTGAGCTACGGCTTGCTGTCCGCGCCATTGACGATGCGGACGAATTCAGGGTATAGGAGGAACCATGGCTTCCGTCGACCTTTCCGCTGTCACCAACGCCCCCTACCCCCGGGTCATCTCGGGCGTGGGAACGACCTGGCAAGAGATCCAGCTACCCGGCTGGACCCGCAAGGCGACGATCCAGGGCTCCGCAGCACTGTACGTCAGTGTAGTAGGGGCTGAGACCCCGGCGGATGGCGGTGCGGTCGGCACCCACAAGTGGCCATTGCCAGCGAACACGGCCCTGTCCGTCGGCCTGAAGGCTGATCGTGAGAGCAGTGTTCCGGCCGATATCACGTTGGCAACCTCTATTTTCGTCGCCGCACAGACCGGGACCGCTACGGTCTACGTCTGGCTCGACCCG
>CAYYVH010000062.1:0-16365 GCA_964475075.1 uncultured Anaerolineales bacterium
TTCCATGGCCTTTCATGAAATGCGCCCGGTACAGGGACTGCGGCGCTGGCGGCCCGGATGGGCCGCTTGACACGGGCGAAGGCGGGGGTGTAGACTCTCAGGGCTGTGATTGACTTTGCAGTCCCCCCCTAACCATGCCGCCGACGTGAAGCCCTTCGCCACGTTCCTGGCCGACGTTCGGCGCGCCTCGTTTGGCATGTATCGTGACCGGCCGGATGCACGGATTCGGGACGAGCGCGCCTTCGACGCCATGCGCGCGTATTTGCTCGACCGCTATGGGCAGGCCGTCGTGGTTGGCAGCTCGAGCATGGGCGGCACGGTATTCGATTGTGTGCAGAGCGCTACGACCCTGCCAGTCGAATCGCGCGAGAGCGAGTCGGGATGCCCGTCCGGCTCGATTCCGACACGACGGATCACCTTGGATGAGCTGACCCGCTTTCCCACATTGGAGGACTGGCAGGCAAAGGGCCCGGGTGGCGATTCTCTGCCACTGTGACTGCCGTGGGGCCCCCTTCGGTGCCCGAAGTGATCGAGGACGGAGGATACGATGCCACATCTACGAGGTGCCCTGTCTTGTCTGCTCGTCGTGACGTTCGTGGCGGCGTGCTCGGAGCCGACGGCGACGCCACTGCCCGCCACATCGGCGCCGCCCACAGTACCACCAACTGTAGAGTCTCCGACGGCCGGGCCGCCAACGCCGACCGGCACGACGTCGTACATGCCCTTCGACAAGTTTCTGGCGGGCGTTGAAGAGGCAAGCTACGAGACGTATTCCGACCAGCCGGATAGTCGGGTCGTGGACGCCCAGTCGTTCGAAGCCATGCGGGCGCACATCCTACGGATGTACGACGGTGCAGAGACGCGGAGCTCCTTCGTGGTCGAGGGCCAGACGTTCGACTGTATCATTGTCGACACACAACCCACCGTGCGCTTGCTGGGTCTGGACACCGTCGAGCGCGAGGCTCCAACCGGATCGTCCGCCACCGAGCCCGGCGGCGGGGAGGCGCCCGGCGAGGGGACTTCGCTGGAATCGCCCCTGACACTGGGGAACCAGGACGCCTTTGGCAACGACATCGCCTGCGAGGAGGGCGCCATTCCCATGGCACGTCTCACACTGGAGACCATGACACGCTTTGCCACCCTGGACGACTTCTTCGGCAAGGGTCCTGGCGGCGCCGGTGAGCTGCCGACCGACGAAACCGGTGAGATCCAGCCCGAGGGGGACAGCACCACGCATAAATATGCCTACGCGCGGCGCAATGACCTGGACAACTTCGGCGGCAACTCATGGCTGAACCTGTGGAACCCCACCGGCGGCTTCTCCCTCTCCCAGCAGTGGTATGCCGGGGGCAGCGGCTCTACACAGCAGACCGTCGAAGGTGGCTGGGTGGTTTACGAGACGAAGTTCAATACTAAGCAGGCGGTGCTGTTCATCTTCTACACGGCCGACAACTATCAGAAGGCCAAATGCTACAACTTGGACTGTGCGGCGTTCGTGCAGACCAACAACCACTGGTACCTGGGCGGCCCGTGGTCCAGCTACAGCGCCACCGGCGCCACGCAGTGGGGCTTCGAGCTCCAGTGGAAGCTGTTCCACGGCAATTGGTGGCTGTTCCTGAAAGGGCCAGGAAGTTACGAGGCCGTGGGCTACTACCCGACTTCCATCTTCAGCGGCGGCCAGCTCTCGAAGAATGCCACCGAGATCACCTACGGTGGCGAGACGGCCGGCACCAAGCCCTATCCTCAGATGGGCAGCGGCGCGTTCGCCAACCAGGGCTGGCAGCGCGCCGCCTTCCAGAACACCATCTTCTACATTCCCCGCGACGAGGACGACGGCACCGGCGTCTGGGCCGATCTGACCGCCAACGAACCCTCGCCCGGCTGCTACACGATCGACCTGGTGCCGGCCAGTAGTGGGGGAAGTTGGGGCACCTACTTCTTCTTCGGCGGCCCGGGAGGCAACGGCTGCTGATGCCGTAGGCGGACGGCAGTGCAGGCTGAGCCCAGAGAATGGCCCCCCGCGTGCTCTCGCCGTGGGTGTTCCTTGCCACCTGACTGACTGGCACCGACGTTCGGACTTTTTCGCAGCGGCTCTGAGCCGCCTGCCGCCGCTCGAGCCCGAAGCTCCAGCACCTCGACCAGCAGCCGGCCGTCACGTTCGAGGATCTTGGTCGTGTCCGGTGCCGACCGGGCGACCATCTGCCCTGGCGACGGGAGGTCGGCCGTGAGCAAACGAAGGGCGAGGACGCCGGCGAGTGCCAGCACGGTCGCTGGCGGTGGGTGGCGGACACGGTCGTTGCCCGGCACTTCGAGTGCGGCATGCTGGAGGCCGGCATCGCGCGGGTGCGCTGCGGCTGTGGCGTAGCCGATCGGGCCATCACCATCAACTTCTGGGGCCTCGGCAACCCGAACTACCTCATGCCGTTCCTGGACGCGATGGGCAGCGAAGGCAACCTGAAGGGCAACGGCCAGGGGCCCAACTGAATCTGCAGATTCTGGACTATCGTCGCGCCCTGGCCTCCAGTCGGCCGTATATGTTTGCCAACCAGATGACGGGGCTCACCGACCTGGCCAGTGGCCAGGCCGCACCCTTCCACGTGGTCGACGGCGACATTCGCTTCAGCCTGACCCTGGGGCCGCGCCAGCCGCGAGTGGTGGCGGTGAACGGCGGCGGGGGCCCGGGCGGCCTGATCCATCTGCCGTTACTGATTGTGGGCAAGCCCTGGCCCTAGCCCGGATGTATGCGCCGATCGCAGGTCGCCAGCGGTTGGCCATTGACGCCTGCATTCCCTCCGATGGCGCGATCGAAGGGGTCGCGGATCCCGCGCTACTCGGCGACCGACGCCGCGACTTTGCGGAGCGGTAGGTCGCACAGCCGCAGCTCGATCCGACGATCGAGTTCGCTGATGATCTCGACGCCCTTTGGCGGCGCAGCCTATTACTCTACTGACCGGCGAAGGTAGGCCGAATCCGTTATAGGGAGGGTCCGGAGGTTTGAGAACAGAACCTGAGATCAGGTACCCTGGAACCCCTAGGTCGCTAGCTCTCCATCTTCGGAGCGAAGTAGTTGTAGAGCCAGGCGAAGACATAGCCACAGATCAGGCCATCAACCAGAGCGTACAAGCCACCGATAATGGCCTGCGCTATCGTGTCATCGGCCGTGTAGCCCGGGTAGAAAGACGCGAGAATGCCCAGGAACGCGTCTCCGTAGCCCGCGCTTGCCAGGCTTAGAAGCGCTACGAGGAACACGACCACCCCCGAGATTGTCCCGCCGGCTAGGGCGGCGGCCTTGGCGTTGAGCTTCATTTCACTAGCCTCCTTGGCTGTGTTTGTGGCGGTGCCGGAGTCAAGCCGGCCACCGGTGCCCTGAAAGGGAGAGGGGTCCCGTGCCGGGGTACCGCCGGACCCCCTCTGCAAAGATACAACACCGGGCGGGCCCCAACGGTGCGCCGCGAAGAACAGAAACTTCAATCCGGCCTTCAGCATAGGGGCGGTTCGCGAGCCGCCCCTACTGGCCGCGAGGCGCACCGCGGGTAGGCCGAGCTCCTGCAACGGATCTTCGAGGTCGACCCGCTCGAGTGCCCGGCTTGCAGCGGTGGCCGCATTGCCAGGATTATTTGTTGACACGCCCTTAGGGCGTGTCGACAAGTCAATCCCCCTCGATGTGGATCCTCTCCGCGATTCCCAGGTCCGCCAGGATCTGACGCAGTTCGCCTGCAAGCGCCTTGGCTGCGATGCCGTCCACCGTCAGCTCGCACGTCAGACCAACCCTCAAATCCTTGCCCGACAGGAGCTTAGGCACCAGCTTGGTGCCTAGCCGGTTCCACATCTCCGGCGGGACGTCTCCATGAACGCGGAGCGTCGTCGGGGCGGGCGTCGTTCCACGCACCCGGTGCTCCGGCTCCGGTTGCGCGACCGGCTCGCGCTCAGTTCCCGGCTCCGGCTCCGGCCCCAGCTCGCGCGCACGGGCGCGGCGCTCGACAAGCATCTTGAGGTTCAGCTTCTTGGACGCCAAGCCCTCCAAGGCGTTCTCGCAAATACTCCGGAAGCGGGCCTCGTCCACATCCTTGAGCAGGCGCTCCTCGAGGTCGGCATCGCCGGCGAGCGTCACCGCCTCAAGCATGCGCTCCAGGCGCTCCCGGTCGCCCTCCTCCATCTCTTCCAAATCCGCCCAGTCGGGCAGGTCCGGGGGGGCGATCCGGGCGAGGTCCTGAGCCTCCTTGAGTGCTTTCTCGAGTCGATTGGCGCGGTTCTCGAGGCTCCGCCGCATTGCCCTGGTGCTGGAGGCGAGGCGCCGCTGGTAGAGCGCCATCAGGAAGCCAACGGCGCGCGCCCGCGGCTCGTCGCCCTGGGCAGCAGCGCGCCATCACCGTCGTAGCGGAAGTTCATGTCGTGAATCGTAAGGCCGTCGAGGTCCGCGTTGGAAAGCGAGGCCTTGCGGAATCGCTCGCTATGGGTACCGACGAGACCGACTATCCAGGTGCCTACACCGCCATCGGCAACAGTCTCCACCCTCATCGGCTCACTGAATAGCGAGCCGACCAGGACGTGCCCGGGGCGAAGGGGCGAATCGGTCGTAGGCGTCATTGCGGCCCCATTAAGGAAAAAGGACAGAGATCTCAATCGGAAGGACTGGAAAAAGGACCAAGTATTCCAAAAGAGGGACACGAATATCGACCGGCGGTGGAGAGTATATCATGGGGGCCAGGCGCGCGCCATTAGGCCGTCGCCACCGCCCTGCCCCTCGCCACGGCGATACACTCTCCACCGCCGATTCAGATTCCTTTTCCCAGCTCACACACTCAGCTCACGGACACTTCGCGCCGCGCGGCGGACCCGTGCGGACATCATCGGCGTTGAAATCGTACGGGGTGTACACCCGGACCCGGCGGGGCGAGAGGAAGCTGCCGTCGCGGTGGCTCAACATGTGCGGCACGCCCCACTCCATGTCGATCTGCATGAAGGACTCACTCTGCCCGTCGGCACCTGGTCGCCGCAGCTTCCACACCTCTCGCCCGCCGCGCCTGCCGCGACCAGTGCCATCGAACCGCCAGCCCTTGGCCGGATACTCGCGCCGCAAGCGGTCCACCATCTCCGGCCACAAGAGCATGTGCTCGTCTATGGCCCAGCAACGCCAATCGTCACCCGGCCGCTTGATCCAGCCCCGATCCAGCCAGCGCGAGAACTCGACCCGCACTCCGGTGCGATAGGAGGTGATCATCCAGATGCCCTCGCGACCGTCGAACCAGTACTTCCGCTGCGCACTCTCCGCCGCGTTCACGTAGTTCTCGACATCGTAGACCATGCGCAGCCGGCTAACCTCGCCCAACGCATCGAGTGCCTGGCGGACCATCACGTTGGGCGGCGGCACGACGTAGATGTTGTGCGCATACAGCGTTACCGGCAGGTAGATCGGCTGCGGCCCAGGTGGCGGCGCCGGACCCGACCCGGGCTGGACCACCGACGTCTGCGCATCCCGCCACTCGAATTGGTTGTCGGGGTAGACGGCCAGGAACGAATGCGCCCAACCGCCGGGGCCGGGCTGGAGCTCGACCGCGGACGCCTGTTCTGCCTCCACTGAAAGGGACCAGCGTGTTGGTTCGTAGGCCACCTGACCCAGGTCGAATCTGTAACGCGGGCCACCGGGCTCCGCCGCACCGTCGGGTGCCACGTCCGTGCGTGGCGTGTGGAGCCAGTCCTCGTTCAACCCGCGGTGCACGACGTAGAACTCCAGCGGCGCCGGCTCGTCCAGACCCAGAGCTGAGATGGGGACGCCGAACATGGCCACCCGCGAATACAGGTCGGCTGGCTGGTGGGCCACCACGAGCTCGTCCTGCACGGTGCCCGCCTGGCTGTCCCAGCGGCCGACGGCAACCACCATCTGCTCGGACGAACCGCCCCCCCCGAGCGCGCGCTGCGTGCCCGTCCGAACGCGTCTGTCCGGGTCACCATCCCGATCGGTGTCGAGATACACCTCGTAGCTGCTGACCTGAGGCACGGGCGCCGCATCATAGAGCCCGATCCCGAACGTCAACTGCTTCTGGTCCGCCGGTCCTGTCGCAGGCCCGTAGCGGACCCCCACGCGGCGCATGTCCAGCTCGTGTGCGATGTCCCGCTCGTCAGGGTCTTCCGTCTCCGCGCCCTTGGGCACCACGAACAGCTCGACGTCGCCCGCAAACGATGCCTCGTTCGCGAACGACAGGCGCCCCCCGGCGCCTTCCTTCGGCGCCACGGAGCCCGCGCTGTGCACGCGGGATGCCCGCCGCGGCAGGACGTAGAACGGCACGCTCACCACCGGTTCATCCGCCGACCGCTCGCCCCCTTCCGTCACGGGTGAGAGGGTGAGATAGCCATCGATCTCCAACTCATCGAGCGTCGCGGCACTGGTGGCGGGCTGGCCCCGGATCGACCACGCGCTGAACCCCACGGGGTCCGCCTGGAATTCTACCGGCACCTCGATCAGGCCACGGCCTGGGATACGGATTGGCCGATCACCGATCGGTTCCGGCACTTCGACTGAAATCCCGCGCCCCGCATCATCGTCATCCCGGAACCGTGCTGAAACGGTGAACCACACCGTATCGGCCGAGAGGTTCCGCACGGTGAGCCGGCGGCTGAATCGCTCAGGCCGGTGAAGCGAGATCGGCCCCAAGTTAATGCTCGCCATGTCGCCCACACGCACCAGCAGCTTGCCCCGACCGGCAGCCAACACGTCCAGCCGTCCCGCGCCTTGGCGCGTCACCGCCACGGGCCGGCTCTCACCGCCCACCGACTCGTACACCACCGGCTGGGCGTAGTTCATCAGGAGAGCCGCAAGGTCCAGCGCGCCCAAGCCCAACGCCTCCACGTCGCTGCGGTGGCGCATGAGGGCCGCCGCGCCGGCGACGTGCGGGCTCGCGGCCGAGGTCCCATTGGCAGCTGACCCGCCGTCTCCCGTGGCCCGTGCCGCCGAGAAGATGCCACTGGCCGGAGCGGTGATGTCGGGCTTCAATGCGCCGTTCTTGCTCGGCCCGCGCGCGCTTCCCGACCAGACGGCGTCGCCCGGGTCTCCTTCCCGCGGAGGCAGTGAGCCGGCGACACCAAGGACGTTCGGGCTGGCCGCGGGCGCACTCAGCACGAACGGGCGGTTGCCCTCGTTGCCCGCGGAGGCGACGACGACGATGCCGGCATCCACGGCTGCCTCCACCGCTCGGTCGAACAGCCGGCTGCCCTGGGCATACTCTTCCCCGAGGCTCATGTTGATCACATCCACGTGCTGCGGCGCGGTGCCGGGAACGGGCCGACTCAGGTTCACTCTCGTGCACCACTCGATGGCATCCACCACCATGTCCGCTTCCTCGTCGACGCCCAGACCTCGAGCTGGAGGGCCGAAGATCTTCAGGGCCACGAGCACCGCGCCGGGTGCCACGCCGTGGTACACGTCGCCGACGCCCTGACCGGCGACGATACCGGCCACGTGGGTGCCGTGACCCAATCGGTCGAGCGGGTCGGGGTCGGGGTGGGGCGTACTCGTGCACTTCCCGGCTGCCTCGTCCTCGGGACGGCACAGGGCAGGCGTGGTGTAGTTCGGGCCAACGAAGTCCCAGCCACCGATGATCTTGGCCGAGGGGAACAACATTGCTCCCTGCCATGTGTCGGTGATCGTCTCCGCCGCCAGTGCAGCGGCCTCGTAGGCCGCGGGCACCCCGGGTCCGCCAAAGTCGGCATGCGTGTAGTCGATCCCGGAATCAACGACCGCCACCACGGCGCCGTGTCCGTCGTAACCAAGGCTGGCAGCCAGGTCGTCGGCGCCGATGTGCGGCACGGAGTTGGACAGAGTGGGCCGGAACCGCAGCGCCGGCTCGATCCGCTCGACGCCGGGGAGGCGCTCGAGCTCACTCAGCTGAGAGGAGGTAGCGTGCACCAGCAATCCGTTGGCCCCGGTCGAATAGCGGCTAACGACCTGGATGCCCAACCGCCGGGCCGCCGCGACCACAGGTGCCTGGCGCTCCATCACCACGGCCTCGGCATCCGCCAGATCATCGTCCATGTCGGCCGCCAGTACGACGGCCGCGCGGGCATCGGAAGCCGGCCCGGCAAGCTCCTCGAACCGCTCCGCCACGCTCGCACCATTCACGGTGACAAGTGCGCTCAGCACCGGTCCACCGCCGGGTGGTGGCGCGGCGCGCACCAGCCAGGCAGGCACGGTGAGAGCCAACAGCGCCGAGAGGACACGCATGCGGCGGGGCAGCGGTCGAAGCAGTCGATGCATCGGGAACTCCCTTGTGAACCAGTGGCCCACCGATTATAATGCGGCCCGCTGAACCGTGGTATGTCTCGTCCGATTCCCTGCCATTGGAAGGAGCAGGACACCGGCGTGCTTTCCTCGAGCCGACGATCTTCTCTTGCCGTGCACCTCGTCACCGTCGCGTTGATGTCCGCGATGGCCGGTTGCCGCGGAACGGCGACGCCCACGCCGCCACCGACCAGGCCAGCAGCCACCGTCGAACCGCTGCCTTCGGACACCAACACACCGACGGTGACACCGACGTTCACGCCTTCGGTGACGCCCATTCCTTCGCCGACCCCGACGCCGGTATTCGGCGCAGCGCGGCCCGACCAGCCGGAGCCCGGCTGCGAGATTCCCCTGAAGGCCGAGACCTGGGCATTGGCACCCGTCGCAGACGCGCCAGACGATGCGCAGGCTGATTGGGCCGCGCGGGCGACGCGCAGCCTGACGGCCGAGGTGCTCGAGCATGCCACTCACAGCCGCGCGTATCTCCTCAGAGCCGTCGACCCACCGGTCGAATTCAGCTTCTACCTGGACTACGCCGGCGAGCCGATGCCCATCGCCATCGGGCAACGCTACCGTTTCACCGCCCACCACGACGTGCGGGGCCAACCGCCGGCTGGCTCGGCCCTGCGCATCGAAGACGACAACGGGGTCCTGTTCCTGGGGGTGAGCGTCCGCGAGACCGACGGTGCGGCTGAGCGCCTGTTGAATGGTGACCGCGCCGGGTTCAGCATCCGCCGCCAACCGACCCGCTGCCTGTTTGCCCCGATCGACGCATGCGGCTACGAACTGCGGGCCGCCCCGCTGGAGATCCGACGTGGCGACGCAACCCTGACGCTCAACGCGGGTGAGGACGGCTTGCTCGAAGGCGATCCCCCGTACCGAGTAACCATCCACGCGAGCCATTACCGCCTGTGGGCCCGCTCTGCAATCTGCGAGGACCCGACGGACTGGATCCTATCCTACCGGATCGTGCGATCCTCCCCGTAGTAGTACCACCGGTCGGAAGCGACGCGCCGTTCTTACAGCCACCGTAAAGCACAGTCCCCCCGCCCCGTAGGGGCGACCCGGTGGGTCGCCCTGACCCGGTGGGTCGCCCTGACCCGGTGGGTCGCCCTGACCCGGTGGGTCGCCCCGAACCAGCGGGTCGCCCCGAACCGGTGGGGGATTCCCGCTACCCTACCACAATACGCCGCGCATCGCGACGAGCAGCGTGCCGGACCCGACGAACGTACCCGCGGCAACCTGTGCTACGGTGTGTCGCCCCAGATGAACGCGTGCCCACCCGACCACCGGCACGAGAATGACCACCCCGGTGGCCTGAGTGCCGAGCGCCAGCACGGACAGTGTGGCAAGCGCAGCCATGGTAGCGCTGTGGATGCTGACCTGCCAGGCGAGGGTAATCAGGAACAGGAGAACGGCCTGGAGAAGGGCCGCCCGGACCAACGCCACGAAAACCGGCGGCGCGCCCAGCTTCACGAGGAGCAACAGCGCAAACGTGCTGCACGCGATGCTCACGGCAAACGGACGGCGCCGGTGACGGCGATCCGCAAGGTGCCAGTCGCTAATCCGGCCACGCTCAACCAGCCACAGCAAGTCCAGCAACGGAATCAACACGGCGATTACGAGGTAGAGCGCTGCGTAGCGCCAGGTCCCAGGCGTGTGGCTGAGCCAAACCCCCAGGGCCAATAGAGGTGCTGCCAGCACCGGCGGGCTGAAGAGGTTGGTGATGACACGCGCCAGCCGCGTGCGGACCACCACCGCTTCCGCGTCGGCGGTTCCCACCAGTGGCAGCATATCGGCCATCTCACCTCCTACCGGTAACACCCGGACAGGGCCGGACCTGACAACGGTGAATACTAGCACGGGGCTCCCCGCCACGCCAAGGCCCCCGAAAGCAACACCGCTCGTACCGCACGCCGACCGCGTCCCACGGACCGCGTCCCACGGTGCGCTATAATGTGCTCCAGCAGTCACGAGAGGCTTGGTGAGAATGGGCAGGATCCACCTTCTGCTGCCAGTCGTGATAGTAAACGTCCCGGTGGCTGCGTCGCTCCTGATCGACGCAACTCAGCCGGCGGACTGGCCCGAAGCTGGGCCGTCCCCGACCAGTGTGGTGACAGAGACCGTACGTGCATACCTACCCCTGCTCATCCAGGCCGACACCCCGGGCCAGGTACCCTTCCCCCATCCGGCCCTGGCCGAGCAGATTTGGCGGTCCGCCGAGCGCTTCGGCGAGGAATATCCACCGGCCTCCATCTATCCGGGCTACCTGTCCGAGGCCGGTGGGCCCCTGCCCGAGAACGTGGCCGCCAATCTCGACGCCGCCTGCCACGACTTCCCCGACCTGCCCGACGTATTCGGCAGCGGTGCCCATCGCGCGGCCTGCTACGAGTGGGTGGCTGACTACTTGGGGCTCTATCATTCCGTGCGGGCATACCGCACCGAAAACGCGGAGGACATCGCTTGGGCGCAGCACTACCTGGATGCAGCGCTGGACTATGTCGCCGCGTTCGTCTACGGTCGCGGGGACGGCCTCGCCGGCCCGGGTTACCGTGACACCCGGGCCGCCGTGCACCAGAATCCCCTGCGGGCGGTGGACATCGTCCTGATCGCCGACCTACTGCGCCGGATGGATGCCCTTGAGCCGGAGCGACAGCAACGGGCCGAGGAGCTGCTGTCGGGCATCGCCCGCGCCTGGTATGCCGAGTTCTGGATGACCGGCGTGCACCCCTCCACCGGAATGAGCCTGACCGTGCGCACTGCCCCGGAGGTGGAAGCCCACTCGCTCGACGGCCGGCCGGTCGTGACGACCGTGCCGCACACGTTTGCCTGGGATGCCGACAAGGGGAACACACCGGCCGAGGAGGTAGCCTGGATGGGCGCCGGCGTGATGCTGGCCAGCCGGGCACTGGGCAGTCGGCTGCCGGACGGGGAGGACCTGTATGAGGCCGGTCGACACTACGTCGACTTCGCCATCGCGTACGACCGGGCCGACCCCGTCCACGGTGGAACGGTCCGCACTCTCAACGCCGAGACGAGCGGTGGCGCCTACGGTCAGCGGCGCTACTGGATCGAGAACCACGCCCCGGACACCCCCTCGATTCCGTACATGGGCTCCACCTGGCACTTCGTCTCAACCGCCCTGTTGGCGTCGCCGCTGGGTGAACAGGACCCGTGGCCCACGCTCGTGCCAAACGAGACCCAGTGGTGGCTCATGCAACACAGCGCCGAGCAGACGCTGCACTCGCCCAGCGGGACCTTGTTGGTGGACTTCGCGCCCGGCGGTGGTATCGGCTTCGACCTGGACGGCTTCCCGGCGTGGTGGATGCCGTGCGGCCACGGCCTGGCCGGCCGGCAGTACGTGCGCCACGGCACGCGTGGAGACGGGGCGGGGTTCTACATCTCCGAAATCGGCCATCCCGCCGGGTTGGACCTGCTAATGAGCGGCTGGAGCATCATGCGCCTGGCGGCGGCCCGGAACGACGTCGACACCTACCAGCGGTGGGAGCAGCGGATGCGGCAGGTGCTGAACGAGTACATCGCCCGACCGCCCAATCCCGGCTGGGCCGAGTGCAAGGTTGCGCCATACGTTTCCACCAACCCCGGTTATCACTGGGCGCGCATGCTGGCCGTCCACCTGATTCCGTATCTCGGGGCCAGCGGCTACGCCCTGGAGCCGTGGCACTCCGCGATTACGCCGTCAGCCGCACCAACCGCTCCCGCACCTCCTGTCGGATCTCCTCCTCGTCGGCGATGACCCCGTCCTGCATCAGGATCTCACCGTTGCAGATCGTGGTCTTCACCGCCCGCCCGTGGGCCGAATACACCAAGTCGGACACCAGGTTGTGGCCCGGGAACAGGAACGGGTTCGCCAGATCGATCAGGATGATGTCGGCCAGCATCCCGGGCTCCAGCGCGCCGGCCTCCAGACCGAAGGCCCGGGCGGCGTTCGTGGTCGCCAACTCGAGCGCCTCGGCGGCCGGCAATGCGGTCGGATCGCCCGTGGCGTGCTTGGCAATCAGGGCGGCGACCTTCATCTCCTCGAAGAGATCGAGGTTGTTGTTGGACGCCGCCCCGTCTGTGCCCAGGAGCACGTTGACGCCGGCGCCCCTCAGATCGCGGTAGCGCATCGGTCCGCCGGAAGCCAGCTTCAGGTTGCTCACCGGATTATGGAGGACGTGTACCCCGCGCTCGGCAAGCACGCCGATCTCCCCGTCGGCAAGATGCACGGCGTGGGCCGCCAGGAAGTGCGGACCCAGCAGCCCGAGCCGGTCGGCGTAGCCGACGGGCCGCAGGCCGTGCGAGGCCAGGCAGCCGTCGACCTCGGACTGGGTCTCGGACAGGTGCATGTGGACGAGCAGTCCTCGCTCGGCCGACTGCTCGGCCACCCAGTGCAACGCCCTCTCGCTTACGGTGTAAACAGCGTGGGGCCCGAGCGCGAACCCGATGCGGTCGCCGAACTCAGCCACCTCCGCCATGAGCTCGAGATTGGCCTCGATCTGCTCATAGGCCCTATCGGGATCTCCCATGTCGATGAACACGCCGGAGAGCAACGCCCGCAGGCCGGCGTCCCGGACCGCACGCGCCGTGGAGCGGAAGTGCCAGTACATGTCGTTGAAGAACGTCGTCCCGGTACGGATCATCTCCAGGCAACCCAGCCTCGCCCCCCAATACACGTCCTCCGCAGTCTGACCCACCTCGAAGGGCCAGATCTTCTCCTCCAGCCAAGGCATGAGGTGCATGTCGTCGGCGTAGCCGCGCATGACGACCATGGCCGCGTGCGTGTGGGCGTTCAGGAGGCCGGGCAGAGCCGCCGTGCCGCTGCCGTCGACGCGCCCTGCGTCGGGTCCGACGACCCGACCGGGATCATGCGGCTCGATGGCCACAATGCGATCCCGGGCCACCAGGATATCGGAGGGCACTCCGCCGACATCGGTGTTGGCGATGATGAGCGTCGGGGTCGGGGGAGGCGACTCTGGGGTCATCTGTTCGATTCCATGGCAATCAGCTCCGTGGCCACAGCGACGAAGTGCGCCGTCCGGCGGCGCTTGGCCCGTGAAATATCAGCCGCCCGGAGTGGTGCGCCCCCGCCGAGGCCGTGACCGAAGTTGTCCACACTGCACAGGGCCGCTACCTCGAGCCCGGCCTCGTTGCAGAGGGTCGCCTCGTGGCCGAAGGTCATTCCCACCACGTCGGCGAACTGGGCGATCATCCGAACCTCGGCCCGGGTCTCCAAGCGGGGGCCGATGGTCTGGTAGTACACGCCACCCTCCACGTAGTCCTCGCCCGCAGCACGCAGCACACGGCCCAACATGGCGCGCAGATCATCGCTCAAGACAGGCGTCACATGGCGTGGGTCCTCGTCGTAGAACGTCAAGACCGGCGCATGGTTGATGAAGTCATGCGGGACGACCAGCATGCCCGGGGGCAGGTCGGGACGCAGGCTGCCGACCGAGCAGAACGCCACGACACGCTCGCAGCCGAGCCGGTGCAGGCAGTCGATGTGGGCCCGGTGATTGACGCGGTGGGGCGGGATGTCCCCGCGCGCACCGTGCCGTAAGATCAGACACCATCCTGCGTCGCGGTAGACCGCAGTGGATCCGTACGGGGTATCCAGCACCTCCGCCTCGACCCCGGCGAAGGGCGGGTGCTCGAGCAGGCTGCCACCTGCAGTGAAGCCGATCATGGGCTGTCCTACCGAATGGGCATGAGTGACCCGCCGGGATTGAACTGTCGCGCCTTGCCTTTGAGGGCGGCACGTGCAATTGTATCATGGGTCTGAACGTCGTCAGGAGCTTGGAGAGGAAATCCGATGGAGCCGTTCATGCAACAAGTCCTTGACCTGGTGCCCCTGGCAGATCCCTGGCGCGGCTGGGTCGTGCTGGGGGCGGCCGTCATCCTCTGGGCAGTCGCCGCCAAGATCGCGGACTTCATCATCGACCGCTACCTGCGGCGCCTGGCCCACAGGACCGACTTCGGGCTGGATGACACGATCGTCGATGCCCTCCACGTGCCGGTGCCGGCCGGGATCCTGGCGGCGGGAGTCAGTTTGACCCTGACCGCGCTACAGGACGAGCTCGGGCTCAAGGAGTCGACCGCCCAGAACATCCAGGACGCCATATGGACGCTCATGCTCCTCGTCGGGGCCCTTTCGTCGGTACGCCTGCTGAATGCGTTCATCGACGGCTTCCTGGCGCGCGTCATCGAGGACGACGGCGGGGGTGCAGAGCTACGGCCGTTTCTGAGGAACCTGGCCAAGATCGGCATCGGGGTCGTCTTCGTGATCCTCCTCCTGGCCATCTGGGACCAGCCCATCGGCTCTTTGGTCGCCTCGGCCGGGCTGATCGGCGCCGCCGTCGCCCTGGCGGCGCGCGAGACCCTGGGGAACTTCTTTGGCGGTATCAGCCTGCTTCTGGAGAGGTCACTCACGATCGGCGACTACATCGTGCTCGACAACGGCGAGCGTGGAGAAGTAAGGCAGGTCGGCCTCCGGTCCACCCAGCTCAAGACCCGGGACGACGTGCTGATCACGATCCCGAACGGTATCATGGCCAACTCGATGATCACCAACCAATCGGCGCCGCGGCGCGTTTTCCGCCTGCGGATCGCCGTGGGCACGGCCTACGGTAGCGACGTGGACCAGGTCGAGGAAGTGCTGATCCGGGAGGCCGAAGCAAATACGCGAGTGTTGGAGGAACCCGATCCGCGAGTGCGCCTGCGGCGCTTCGCCGACTCGGCCATCGAGTTCGAGCTGCTGTGCTGGTGTCGCGATCCGGCGGAGCGGGGCATCCTGACCCACGAGCTCAGCAAGGCGATCTACAAGGCCTTCGCTCGCGAGGGCATCGAGATACCCTACCCCCACATGGACGTGCGCCTGCATCAATCGGGATCCAGTAAACCCACGGGTTAGGGACTCGCGGCGGTGGGGCCAGCCGGCGACATGCGCCCCGGAGTTCAGAGATGGATCTCGATCAGATCCTCGTCCTCGAGAACGTGATCCCGGCTGACCATCTGGCCGTCGAACCGCTCTGAGCCCCAGATGCGGGCGTATTTCAGGTTCTCTGCTAGCTCCGCATGCACCGTCCTGGCGGCATCCAGCAACGTGCTGCCTGCCTTGAGCACGAAGGGGTCGCCCCGCCCCGTCTCCTTGCCCGGTGCCCTGGTGTAGACCCGAATCACGTGAAGTGCCGCGAATAGGTCCGCCTTCAGCCGGTCGAGGTTGAGACCCGTTTGGGCCGACACCGGCATCAGCGGCAGCCGATCGTCGAGGAACTCCTTGAGAATGCCGTAGTTCGCCTCCGCTCGGGGATTGTCGACCTTAGCCGCCACCATCAGGGTGCGCTTGAGCGGGTGGCCGTCCGCGGTGATCAGCGGCTCTTCGGCTGTCGGCGGCACGAGGTGGATGTTCCGCTCCTCGAGCAGCGTCAGAATCTCGTCGGTGTCGGCCAACACGTCGTCGCTGCTGGCATCCACGACAAGTAGCACCGCGTCCGCATTCCGGACGATCCCAAGCACCCATGGCTCGGTTACGTCGCGGTCGATGGCCGGCAGATCGACGAGTTGGATCTGGACGTCCTGATAGGCAACCATTCCGGGCAAGGGCAACTGCGTCGTGAAGGGGTAATCGGCCACGTCCGGCGAGGCGTTCGTGAGAGCAGCCAGGAGCTGCGACTTGCCGGAATTCGGTGGCCCCACGAGCACGACCTGCCCCGCCCCGAACTTGTCGACGTTGTAGAACGGCTTGTGGGTGGCGCCCTTCTTCTTGCCCTTCTGAATCTCTTTCCGAGCTTTTGAGATGCGGCGTTTCAAGTCCGCCTGCATCTTCTCGGTGCCCTTGTGCTTGGGAATGGCGCGCAGCATCCCCTGGAGCCCCTCGAGCTGCTCCTCCGGCGTGGATGCCTCACGATACGACTGCTCCGCAGTCTTGTACTCCGGTCCCAGATTGGCAGGCATGGTCTGCTACGCTCCCAGGCTCCCCGGAGCAATTATAGCAAGGGACGCGTCGGGCAATAGAAGTAAGGGCGTGTCAACAAACAAGACCGTGCAACCGAGGGCGCCGATGCGCCGGCAGGGGTGTTCGATGCGACGAG
>CAYYVH010000063.1:0-16346 GCA_964475075.1 uncultured Anaerolineales bacterium
CCACCAGTGGCGCGCGCAGGAACTCCGCCAGGTTATTGTGCTGAGGCTCCTAACGGTTTCCAAGGACTCCGGTTCCAGGTTGTACTCGACGGCCTCCCGGATCTCGGACCGTGCGGCATCCGTGTACTGGATGTGCAGCACCGTATTGTACGCGGCCTTGTCGGCATTGATCAGCATTCTGCAAGGGAGCGGGGTGGGCCAAGGTCGATAACGCCCTGACGGCCTGGCGCAAACAGGAGAAGGGGACCGGCTACAGGTTCGGCATCGGTCCGGGTGATTACGAGGCCCTGTGCGGGGGCGGCTTCGTCTCTAGCCACAGACATCCCCGGTACGAGCTACGTGGTGGTTGCCTCGACCATGTTGAGCGGCGGACAGGTGCTGATCAAGGTGGTGGCCACCGATGGCTTGCTGGCGGGAGAGGATGCCTCGAATGCCGTGTTCACCATCGCACGCCACGCGCCAGAGGCTCGCATCATAATCACCCGCGGCCGGTGATTGGTACACACCTGAGCAAACTGTCCTGCTTGAAGGCGCGGCTGGTGACGTCGAGGACGGGGCACTGACCGCCGGTGCGCTCGTGTGGTCGTTCGATCTGGATGGGGAGTTGGGCACCGGGCGTTCTCTCGCCGTCGCCGGCCTCGCGCCGCCCGGCTCGACCACGAGCAGCGCATCGCGCGGCGACGCGGCATTACTACGGTTGACGCCGATTGACGGCTTATCTAACATTCGTGGTCCGGGAATCAGTGACGAGAAGGCGAGGGAAATCGTGGACACATTGGTATTCACGGTTAACTTCTATCAGGACGAGGAAGGCTGATATACGGCTGAAGCGCCTGAAATGCCTGGCTGCGTTACCCAGGGGGAGACGCTCGACGACGCGATGCGGAACATGGAAGAGGCATTAATCGGATGTCTGGAAGTGAGACGCGAGACGGGCCTGCCGGACCGGTTAACTCGGGCACATCGGCCAGACGCAGATAAAGGTGCCCGCGTAGATTAGCCGGTCTGTTCGGGCCGCGAGGCAATCGCGGCGTTCGAACATGCTGGATGGTAGGTCAAGCGATGGAAAGGGAGCCACGCGATCTTGAGTAAGGCGGAAGAGATGGCGGGCCTGTCTGTCCAGGATCACCGGGAATTGCGAGCCGGCACGCTGCGTACGCTAATCAGGCATTTCGGGATGACGGTGGCTCAGTTCAACAGCTTTCTGTGAGCTTTCTGTGAGAGTCGCCCCCTGCGAAGGAGAACACACAAGGCCCAGCGGATCACTGGGCCTCTTTCGTTCCAGCTGTAGGAGCCGGCCACTCCGCGGAACCGGCGGTTTGCCCGGCCGAGTACGACCGGCGGGCCGGATTCACCTATAACGCTTTTGCCCTTTCCCAATCGAACGGAATCGGAGGTCCGAGGAGAAGCGCGATGGAGATGATCGAGCAGCAGATCGAGCGGCGGCGCAAGCGCGGCGGGGAAGAGTTGAACCGCGTAAAGAATCGCGGCCATCACCCGATATACAGCACCTTCGAGGTGACCTCGCTTTCGGGCCGCATCTACCGCGTGCGGATCCGTGATCTGGAGCGGCTGCACAACACGTGCTCGTGCCCCGATTATCGGACGAACCTCATCGGCACCTGCAAGCACATCGAGGGGGTCCTGATCCAACTGGCGAACAAGCATGGCGACGAGTTGGAGAGGCTGGCGGCCCGCCGGCCGGCCGTCACCCAGGTGTACCTGCACTACGCCCGGGACGTCACCGTCCGCGTCGACCAACCTCTGCCGAGGTCGCCGGTGCTCAAGAAGCTCCTCCGGCGCTACTTCGATGCCGAGGGTCTGCTCCAGGGGCCGGTCCTCCACACGCTGGCGGCACTGCTGCACGAGATCGAGAACCTGCCGGCGAGGCAACGAGCGGCACTCGAGGTCAGTGACGGGGTGGCCGACTACCTGGCGCTCCTCCGTGATCGGGAGTCGGTAGCCAAACAGAAGGAGTGGTTTGCCGGAGAAATGGCCGCGGGCCACCGCTCACTGAGCGTCCTGTCCACGCCGCTGTATCCCTTCCAGGAGGAGGGAGCCCTGCACCTGGCCTTCGGCCGCCGGTCCCTGCTGGCCGACGATATGGGCCTCGGCAAGACCGTCCAGGCCATCGCCGCGGCCGCGCTCCTGCACCAGCTGCGCGACATCCGGCGGGTGCTCGTCGTCTGCCCGGCCTCGCTGAAGCACCAGTGGGCCCGCGAGGTGCGCCGCTTCACCGACCTGGACGCGCAGATCATCGGTGGCCCACCGCTGAAACGGCGCGATCTTTACGCCAAGCCGGCCTTCTTCAACATGATCAACTATGAGCTCGTGCTGCGCGACGTGGAGCTGATCCGGCGCATGCAGCCCGACGTCATCATTCTGGACGAAGCCCAACGCATCAAGAATTGGCGCACCAAGACGGCCGATGCGGTCAAGCGTCTGGAGAGCCCCTACGGCTTCGTCCTCACCGGGACGCCGTTGGAGAACCGCATCGACGAGCTGTACAGCATCTTCCAGTTCCTCGATCCGCGCATCCTGGGCCCGCTGTGGAAGTTCAACGAACGCTACTTCGAGTTGGAGCAGCGGAGCAAGAGCACGTACAAGGTGTTGGGCTACAAGAACCTGGACGAGCTCCGCGGCCGCATCGGCCCCTACGTGCTGCGCCGTGTCCGCGACGAGGTGCTGGACGACCTGCCGGACCGGACGGACAACAACTACTTCGTGGAGATGACCGACGCGCAGCGGAACGTATACGATGAGTACGCGATGACGGTGGCCCGGCTGATCCGCCTTGCCCAGCGGCGGCCCCTGAGCCCCAAGGAGCACAAGATCCTGCTTGGCTCCCTGGTCAAGATGCGAATCGTCTGCAACGCCCTGGCGCTGCACGACTTCACGCTGGACGAGAAAGAGCGCGAGCGAACGGCCCCGAAGCTCCGCGAGCTGCGCCGTATCCTGAGCGACGAGGTGACATCCAACGGCCACAAGGCGCTCATCTTCAGCCAGTGGACCGGGATGCTCGAGCTGACCGAGCCCATCCTGGAGCGCCTGGGCCTGGGGTACGAGAAGCTCACCGGGGACGTGCCGACCCACAAGCGGGGCGAGTTGATCGAGCGCTTCTTCGAGGACGACGACTGCCGGGTCTTCCTCTCGACGGACGCCGGCGGTACCGGCCTCAACCTGCAGGCCGCAAGCCTCGTCATCAACCTGGACCTGCCTTGGAACCCGGCCGTGCTGGAGCAACGCATCGCCCGCGCGCATCGTCACGGCCAATCCCGCGCCGTTCAGGTGGTCAACCTGATCGCGCGGCAGACGATCGAGGAGCGGATGCTCGACACGCTGGCGGTCAAGCGCAACGTCTTCCAAGGCGTATTCGGAGACGAGGAATCGCCGTCCGCGATCACCTTCGCTGACACGGGCCAGGCGCTCCTCAAGACGTTGGACGAGCTCCTGGGCGAGCCGACGGAGGTCGAGACCGAGATCGAGCTGGAGCCCGCGGCCGCGTCGGCAGAGGAAGTACCGGCGGTCGTGCCGGCTCGGCCCACGCTGGGTACGTTCGCCGATCTCGTCGTGGCCCGCTTCCCCGGGCGGGTGCTCCTTGTGCGCGAGGCGCCGCGGCTGCCGGGCGCCGTCGACGGCAAGGGCGTGCTGGTCGTGGTGGATCGCGACCCGGCCACCCTCCGGGGCGAGATCGAAGCGCTCATCGCCAGCCACTGGGCCGAGTCGCCGCCGGCCCTGCACCTGCTGGAGCGGGAGGGCTATGGCGTGCTGGCCGCATTGATGGGCGCCGCGCTGCCCCCCGCCGCGCCGGAGGCCGAGCCCTACCGCGCACCGGCCCTTCCGGGAAAGGACCCGCGAGCAGCCCAGCGCCGACGCCGGCACCGGGCCGAGGAGGGGCTGGCCAGTTCCGCCCGGCGGCTGCAGCTGGCCGAGGTGGTGCTCGGCGGCGGCTTCCCCGAGGAGGCGGCCGAGCCCATTCGCGAGGCGTTGGGTTGGGGCCTGTCGAGCTTCTTGGCCCTCATCGATTCCGGCAGCGCGCGCGGCCGGTCCGAGCGTGCACCGTCCGTGGATCTCCCGTCGCCCCGTGTCGTGCAGGCATCCCTGGTCGATCCGGGCCACCTGCCGGCTGACCTGGCCGCCCGGTTGTCGCACGCCCGGGAGCTGACCGCGCCGCCCGAGGACGACGAGGAGCCGGTCCCGCTCTCCGCCGGTGCCGCCGAGACGCTCATCGCCGCCGTGCGCGACCTCGTCGAGCTGGGCCAGCTGCGCGTGTTGGAATCGGCCGTGGGGGGCTCGTAGCTGTCCGATCAACGCCCTTACGGGTCGTCGCCAGCCACGAGGCTGTGGGAGGGATGAGTCATGCGAGAACCGAAGAGATTCGTCTTCACGCCGATACTCGGCTGGTCGTCATCCAGGTATGACCTCTTCTCTATCTGCAAGAGGAAGTACTTCTATCACTACTATGCGAAGTATGACCGAGAGCTTCCATCCAGAGAGATCAAGCGATACAAGGAGCTGGTGACCATTCCACTGGAGACCGGCAGTATCGTGCACAGAGTCATAGAAGTGCTTCTGAATCGGCTGAGGCGAACCTCGGAAGAAGTCGACAGGAGGAAGTTCTTCGACTACGCAAGAAGGGAAGCGGGGCACCGGCTTCAGACCAGCAAGTTCGACGAGGTGGCCTACGGGGTTCTGCCAGCGGTGGAGGTAAGCGATGTCGAACCAAAGGTCCGGCAGTGTCTCGAGAACCTGCTGTCCAGCGAGCGCTTCACCCAGCTCATGACCTATGCGGTCGATGGCTCCGAGGAGTGGATCATTGACCCTCCAGGCTATGGCGAAACACGAATCGGCAACCTGAAGGTCTACTTCAAAGTCGATTTTCTGTTTCCAGTCGGTGATCGGTATCACATAATCGACTGGAAAACCGGAAAGCCGGACCCGGACAAACACCGGAAACAGCTCATCGGGTACTCCTCGTGGGCTTCCTACCATTTCGACACGGAGCCCGACAACGTAAGACCTGCGATTGCATACCTACACCCCGACTACAAAGAGGTCGAAGAGGTCTTCAACTCGTATGACCTGGAGCATTTCTCGATCCAAGTGCGGGCCGAGACCGAGGAGATGTACGAGTACTGCAGGGACGTTGACCAGAACATTCCCTTGGACAAAGCCGACTTCCCCATGGTAGACAACGAGCGGATCTGCGCCTTCTGCAACTTCAGAGGGATATGCTATCCAGACAAGTACACGGCCGATGTGTGACATGGCATCGGCGCCCCTGAATGTTGCCAGCGACCCACCCAGCCTGTGAAGTTCCGGCACCAGAATCAACCCATCGGGGAAGGCAAAGGTGAAGGCACCGCCGGCCGGTTGAGCGAGGCGATATCTATTGGGTGCGGCTCTCCTGGGACGACGCTCACGCGGCGAGGCGGAGCGGCGGTTGTTGCACAACCCAGACCCTTGTCGAACTCACCGCTGTCGTGGACCAGCGCGTCGCCTACCACAACCACGACCGGCGACACTCGGCACTGGGCTACGTCTCACCGAGCCGCTACCTGGCCCAGCTCGGGTTCGGCGACTGGCAGCCAGATGATCCATCTTGAACAGGCTCTCTTACGTTTCGCGGAGGGTAGTTATATTATCGACGTGGTGAGGGTGGGGTGGATCGGGTTGCAGCCTGGGCCATCTCACCGCCCTGTGGGACCACTCATCCGAAGGCAGTCTCCATCCCGGAGAGGCCGCCCGGCTACACAAGAACCACAGCCCCCACGTGTTCAACTTTTGGGGCGCAGGCCCATCAGCCCTTCTCGTTCGTGGACTGCGTGTCCTTCGCGTGGCTACGGGAGCATCCGGACACAGAGGTGGTCGCCTTCGATCAGCACTTCACCGGGATGGGCTTCACGCTTTTTCGAGCATAGACGCAGGTCCCTTCCGAGGCCCGGAAGGGCAGTCGAGCTCGATGCCGTCGGCGGAGGGGGGTAGGGCGCGACCGTCGGTACGACGGTGGGCGTGACAGTGGCGTCCACCGCCAGAGTGGGCGTGATCGTGGCCGTGCCGGCAGTCGTCGGCGTGATCTCTGCCGTGGCGGGCACCGTCGTGGCCCAGAAAGCGGGTCCGGGGTCCGACCTGCCCGCTCGCTCCGTGCCGCCACCGGCATCCTCCCGCTCCTCCGGCACCGTGGACGCAAGGGCGACCGATTTCACCTTCTTCCGCTCGAACTCGACCGGAGCTGCCGTTGCCGTGCTCAGCGTTTCGCTGACCGGCGGCGTGGCCGTGGTGACCACGGGGAGCAGCGTCCGGGTCGCCGTGAGTGTGACCCTGGTCGGGCCCACGGCGGCCGACCGGTCGACCCCGCGCCGATCCGAAACCTGCGGCGCCGGCCGCGCCTGTCGGACCTTCTCTGCCGGAGCTTCGGCGTCAGCGGGCAGGCTCAACGCCGTGCGCACCGCGCCGGAGCAGCGCGGCGCGCCCGGCGGGCTGGCGCAGTACCACCTACCACCGAGCGCGAGCAGCACCGTCGCCGCGGCACCGACGGCTGCCACTCGGGCCCAACTCAGCGACGGTCGCCGGGCGTACCGCCCCCGCTCCTCCGGCGGAAGGCGGAACGACAGGCCGAGCGGAGGCGGCTCCCACGGCAGGTCCATGACGGTGTCGTCGATCCACCGCAGCGTCTCGTATTCCTTGCGGCAGGCTGCGCACTTATCGAGGTGGGCATCCACCTCTTCGAGCCGCGACGGCGACAACTCGCCGTCAAGTCGGCGCGAGAGATCCTCGTAGGTCGGGTGACCGTCCATCGCCTCAGCTCCCGCTACTGCCACCGACATCAGCCGTTTCCGTCGGAATGCCGTGTACCATCCGATCGGCACGAGGAGATCGCCTCTCCCGCCGTGGTCCCCGTGCCTCTGCGAAGTCCGTGCCAGCTTCCATTCCGCCTGTCATGTGCACCCGGAGGTGTCCTCGGGCACGCGTCAAGCGCGAGGCCACCGTGCCGACGCCCACGCCAAGCGTGGTGGCGATCTCAGCGTAGGTGAACTCGCACAAGTGAAGAACGAGTGTCTTGCGATAGGGCTCGGGTACCCGACCGATGGCACACTCGAGACGCTCCCTCATCTCCGAATCCTCGGCCAGCTTCTCAACCGACGGCTCGCGGCTGCGGGCCGTCTCCGTCCTCCCTCCGGCATCCCCGCCCGTGCTCAGGGGTACAGTCGGTGGTCGGCGCCGTTCATAACGCAGCCGATCGATGCAGGCGTTCACTACGATCCGGGCCAGCCAGCTGCGGAAGTCCCGCGCACTGCCGCTGAACGTTCCGATACGGCGCCAGGCCGAGAGCATGGCCTCCTGGCAGCTCTCGGCCGCCAGGTCGGCATCGCCCGTAGTGCACAGGGCGATGTGGTAGGTGAGAGCCAAGTGATGCTCCGCGAGTCGGTCGAACGCGTCGGCATCGCCTTTCTGTGCCCGGTGAATCCAACGCGTGACGTCGTTGTCGGCGGCGCGCGACTGCCCCCGAGCCGTCGGGGAACAATCTCGCCGCGGGGTCCGTCCGCGCTCGCAGTACAGGTCCGCCGAGAACCTCAGGCGCACGACGTATCCTCTCCGGTCACTGTTACCACGACCTTGAGTCCCTACGGCTTCCTTGAGCCCCCACGGCCACGAATCGGGATCTCCCTGCAGTAGTATAACGACGGCCGCGGCGGAGACCTTCCCGGCCGCCGCCGCGACCTGCGCGGTGAGTCAGTTGCCGTCGGCCAGCATGACGTCCTTGGCTCGCATCGGCGCCTGGCTGAGGGCCTGGAGCCTGGACACGGAACCGTGCAGCTTGGGAATCGTCTCGGCGATATAGGAGCGGGCCAGCACCAGCTTCCTCTCGGCCAGGCGCGCATCCTGGAGCATCAGCCAGCAGGTGATGACGCCAACCGCCACGTCGGCCAGATCGACGGCGTAGTAGTCAATCGTCTCCCGTTCCTGGCCCTTCAGGCGGTCGATGCAGTCGTTAAACGACGCGGTGGCCTCCACCAGCTGTCCCTTCAGCGCGTCCAACTCCGCCCCGTAGTCCTGATCCGCCCACGCGGCCAGCAGGCCGTCCAGGGAACGGCCCAACAGCCCGCCCGTTGCCGCCACGATCTGGAGCTGGCTGGTGCCCTCGTAGATGCTGGTCACCCGGACGTCGCGGTAATGACGCTCCACGTTGAACTCGCGCATGTAACCCGCACCGCCGTGGATCTGCATGGCCTGGTAGCAGACCCGGTTGCCCATTTCGGTGGCGTGGTACTTGACCAGGGGGGTCAAGACGGCCGTAATGCGGCCGGCCTGTTTGAGCCGCTTGCGGTCCTCGGGTCCGGTGTCGCCACGGGCCTTGCGGCGCTCGTAGGCTCGGTTCAGGTCTACCCAGAGCGCGGTCTCATAGAGCAGCGAGCGCGTCGCTTCGATCTCGCCGCGCATCGAGAGCAGCATGCGGTAGACGGCCGGCAGCTTGATGATCGGCTGGCCGAACTGGATCCGCTTGGCCGCGTACCGTTCGGCCTCGCGGTAGGCCGCCTCGGCGATGCCCAGCGCCTGGGCCGCCACGGCGAGCCGGGCGCCGTTCATCATGCTCATGGCGTAGCGAATGAGCCCGAACCGGCGCTTGCCCACCAGTTGCGCGGGCGTGTTACAGTACTCGATCTCGCAGGTGGGCGAGGCGTGGAGGCCCATCTTGTTCTCCGTGCGGCGGATGCGCACCGTCTCGGCCGACTCTACGGCGAACAAGGAGAGCCCACGGGCATCGGCGGAGCCCTCCTCGGACCGGGCCAAGACGAGGTGGACGTCGGCGCAGCCGTTCGTGATGAACCGCTTCACGCCGTTGAGCCGCCACACGCCGCCTTCCTCGTCGAAGGTGGCGTTGGTCTGCACGACGCCCAGGTCGGAGCCGGCGTCCGGTTCGGTGAGCACCATCGCCCCGGTGACCTCGCCCTGGGCGAACCGCGGCAGGACACGTGCCTTCAGCTGCTCGTCGCCGTGCTCGGCTATGGTGGCCGAGATCTCCTGCAACCCAAACACCGTCATCATGCCCGCGTCGGCCCGGGAGATCATCTCGATCATCATCTGGAAGATCGTCTGCGGCAGGTTCAGGCCGCCGTACTCCCGTGGTAACATGGCACCCATCAGATCGGCCTGCCGCAGGAGGTCCAGCACTTCCTCTGTGGCCTTGGCGAGCGTGACCTGGCCGTCCTCGCAGCGCACGCCCTCTTCGGCCGCCTCGGCGGCCCGCGGGGCCACGGAATCGGAACAGATATCGCCCAGCAGGTTCAAGAGAAGGCGGTAGCTGTCCTTGGCATCCGCGTAATTGCGCGGCGCGTCCAGGTACTCGTCGTGGTAGCGAAAGCCGTCCTCGAGGATCTCGACCACCTCGCTCAAGTCCAGCTTGTCGAAGTGGTACAGCAAGTCGGGATTGTCCGTGAAGTAGTTCTCCGCCATACGGCTCTCCCTATGCGGCGTCCTCGCGATAGGCACGGATCATCTGGGGGATGACCTTCCTCAGGTCGCCCACGATCTTGAAGTGGGCGACCTCGAAGATCGGCGCGTTGGGGTCGGTGTTGATGGCGATGATCGTGCTCGCCTGGTCCATGCCGGCCCGGTGCTGGACTGCGCCCGAGATGCCGCAGGCGATGTACAGCCGCGGCCGCACGGTGGCACCGGTCTGGCCCACCTGGTGCTCGGCCGAGACGAAGCCGGCATCCACCGCGGCGCGGCTCGCCCCCACCTCGCCACCGAGCACCTCCGCCAGATCCTCGATCAAGCGCCAGTCCTCCTTGCTGCCCACGCCCATGCCGCCGGCGACGATGACGTGGGCGTGCCGCAGGTCACAGGACGGCAGCCGCACCTCCCGCTCCAGCACCCGCAGCACCAGGTCTCGTTCCTCGAATCGAGGTTCGATCCGCTCGACCTCGCCCCGGCGACCTTTGTCGGGCTCGCCCAGCCGCATGACGCCGGGGCGCACGGTGGCCATCTGCGGGTGCATCTCCGGGTTGACGATAGTGGCGATCACGTTGCCGCCGAAGGCGGGCCGGATCTGGTGCAGCAGGTCGTGGTAGACCTCGCCCCGGCGTTCCAGGTCGCCGATCTCCAGGGCGGTGCAGTCGGCGGTCAGGCCGGCCGACACGGCGCTGGCAATGCGCGGCGCCAGATCGCGCCCGACCGGCGTGGCGCCCAGGAGGAAGATGTACGGCCGGTTTCTTTCCACCAGCCCAATGGCGATCCTGGCATACGGCAGCGTGCGGTACGGATCGAGCTCGGGGTGGTCGGCCAGCAGCACCAGGTCCGCGCCGTGGTGGATCAGCCGCTCCGACATACCGCCGACCCCGTGACCGAACAGCAGGGCGCACACCGTGCCACCCAGCCCGTCGGCCAACTCGCGTGCCTTGCACACAAGCTCCAAGCTGACCGGCGCGATGTCACCCGCCTCCTGTTCGACGAATACCCAGGCCTCGCGTTGCTCCGCGATATCCGCATCCGACCTCATAAGATGTAGTCCTCGATCAGCTCGTGCACTAACTTGGCGATACGCTCGCCGCTGGCCTCGACCTCCTCGCTCGCGCTCGAAGCGAGCACTACGAAATCCACCTTGGACACCTTGGTCGGCGAGCCGGACAGGCCCACCTTTTCCTGTTCGGCGCCGACGTCGGCCGCGGTCCAGACGGCGATCTTCTGATCACGCCCGGCAAGGTAGCGGTCCAACGCGTCTTCCGATTCGAACTCGGGCCACCTCTCCCGGAGGGCGCGGTATTCAAGCGGCGAGGCGGCCAGCTTGTTGGCGATCATCCTGCGGGCCGATGGCGGTCGGGGTTGGTTGGCCGTGCCGACGACCGTGAGCAGGCAGGGCAGGGCGCATTTCACGGTCTCCGTGCCCAGCGGGAGGGCCCTTCGAACGACGATCTCACCGTCCGCCAGCGAGAGGATCGATTCGGCGTAGGTGATCTGCGGCAGGCCCAGCTTCTCGGCCACCTGCGGACCCACTTGGGCGGTGTCACCGTCGATGGCCTGCCGGCCGCAGAAGACGAGGTCGTAGTCGCCCAGTCGCTCCACGGCGCACTTGAGAACGTACGACGTGGCCAACGTGTCCGAGCCGGCAACCTTCCGGTCGGTGAGGAGGATCACCCGATCGGCACCGCGATACAATGCCTCGCGCAGAACCTCTGCCGCCTGCGGCGGGCCCATCGTCAGAGCGGTCACGTGGCCCCCGTGCTCGTCCTTGACCTGGAGGGCCATCTCCAGCGCGTTCAGGTCATCCGGGTTGAAGATGGCGGGCAGCGCGGCGCGGTTGACCGTGCCGTCCTCCTTCATCGCCTTGCCGGTGATGTTGGCCGTGTCCGGCACCTGCTTGACCAACACGACGCTGTTGTATGCCAATGGGTCCTCCCGGCTCGTGGTGCGTGGTCGTGAGGTGCCACACTATAGCAAAAAAAGCCCGTGATGGCACGGCGTGCGAGGCGTGATACAATCAGCCCCACGGTTCAACACGGGCAGGAGATTGCCGATGGAACTCACCACAGTCACGGTCGAGAAGCCCGACGACGTAAACGTGATCGTCGGGATGAGCCACTTCATCAAGACGGTGGAGGACATCCACGAGGTCCTGGTGAGCACGGTGCCGGGCATTAGGTTCGGGGTCGCGTTCTGCGAGGCTTCGGGCCCGCGCCTGGTGCGCTACAGCGGGACTGACCAGCCCATGATCGAGTTGGCCCAGCGGACCGCCCTGGCCCTATCGGCCGGCCACAGCTTCGTCATCGCCCTGGCACCCGGCTTCTTTCCGGTGAATGTGCTGAACGCGGTCAAGATGGTGCCGGAGGTGTGCCGCATCTTCTGCGCCACGGCCAACCCCGTCGCCCTCGTCGTCGCCGAGACGGAACGGGGGCGCGGCATCCTGGGAGCGATCGACGGCGAGACGTCTAGGGGGCTCGAGACCGACGAGGACATCCGACACCGCAAGGAGTTTCTGCGCTCGATCGGCTACAAGCTGTAGCGTATCGGTTCAGCCCCGCCAGATCCTCGACACCGCCACGTACCCGAGGGCGCCCAGCAGCAGGATGCCCGACGTACCCTCCAGCGCCGCCGCCGCCCGCACCGGCTCCGTCGTCGCTACTAGCGGGTAGGCATCGACCGGAGTCAGCGCTGCCGCCGAGTAACGCAGTGTGTCGAGCCAACCGACCGGATTCCCCGCCAGATGGATCACCGCCCCTGCTTGGTGGTAGACGAGAGCGAAGAGCAGCCAGACGGCCAAGAGCGTGGCGGTGATGCGCCGCAGGCTCGTGCCGTAGCCGGTCACCAGCCCGGCCAGTAATCCCAGCAGCCAGAGCAGGGTGTGGCGCCCGTGGAACAGCGCCGCCGCCAGTTGCGGAGCACGCCGCGGCGCATTGGGCTCGCCCTCGGCAGGCAGGGAAGCGCCCCCACCCAGCACGTGATACCGCCGAACGCCGTCCGGGCGGTGTGTCGCCGTCTCCATACGCCACGCTTGCAGGTGCGCCCAGCGCGCGTCCGCCCGGCGGCCTGCGGTCTCGAAGAGCTGTCTCAGCGCCCGGTAAGTATCGCGCGCCAGGGCCAGGTGCGTGAATGCCTCGCCTATCCCGTCGCCCAGATGAGCGCGCGATAGGCTGGTGCGATCGAAGCGCGCATGGTGCAGGAAGGCGTAGCTGAAATCCGTCGACCGCGTTAGCCGCGCCCCCGTGAGGTTCGCCAGCGCCAGCACCGCCCCCTCGAAGCGCGCGCCGTCCAGCTCGGCCTCCCGCAGGTTCGCCGCGTTCAGGTGCGCCCACCGCAGATCCGCCGTCCTGAGCAGCGCCCGCACAAGCACCGCCGACTGCAACAGCGTCTCTCGAAAGTCGGCCCCTGTCGCGGTGACCTCCGTCAGGTCGGCCGTTAGCAGGGATGCCCCGCGCAGGTCGGCGAACGAGAGGTCCGCCCGAGACACACGGGCACCAGTCAGGTTGGCATGGCGTAGGCTGGCGCCTGTCAGATCCACACGGCGCAGATCCGCACCCACAAGCAGCGCCTTGTCCAAGCACGCACCCCGCAGGCTCAGGCCGGCAAGGCTGGCTCCCGAGAGCGTCGCGCCGGCAAGGTTGATCCCATCCAGTGGAACCGGCGGCGGCGAATGGGCCGGCATCTCGCGGTTTGCCGCTCGCCGCGCATTCCGGGGGCACAATCGCACGCCGCGCAGGTCTGCACCCGGCAACTCAATACGCTCACCCGAAGCCACGGCAGCCAGCAGCACCGCGGCGCGCTCCCCCAGTGGGGCGTCGGACAGCCGCTCGCGCAACGACAACGGCGCATGAAAAAGCCCGTGGTATCCCGAGATAGGTTTCGTAGGTACTTGCGGCGGGTGGGGCATTGTTCGGTTCCTTCGGCGCCGTTGGGGTCGCATGTGACAGGACAATAGGTCGACAGGCGGCTCGTTACCACTCCCTGAACTGCTCCCGCCAAGTTACCACGTCAGCTGAGGCGGATGCAAATCGGCCTTGACGCAGGCGACCCGCGGCCCCCTATAGATTGTGGTCCACCCCGCCGGACGACCGCAAGGACTGGTTGTGGACATGCCTGTGGACAACAATGGGCTAAGCTGGGATAACTTCGCCGTTACGGGGCACGGCGTGGTATACTCGCGGTTCGTGAACCATCTTCGACGAATCGGGCCATTGCCGATTCTGGCTGCCGCGTTGATCGCGATGCTGGCGGCGTTGCTGGCGAGTGGGCGCCTGCCCCCTGGGGCCGGACCCGATCCGGCCGACCCCGGCACCCACCGCGCGGAATACCCGGCCGAGGCCAACGTAGACCAATCGAGCCACGTGCCCCCCCTCGAGGCCCAGCTGACCTACACCATCGCCCCGGGCGATACCCTGAGCGCCGTCGCCGCGCGATTCGGTACCACCGTCGAGGATCTACTGGCCGACAACGGCATCCGCAACCCGGACGCCATCAGTGTTGGCCAGGAGATTCGGCTGCACGTCGTTCCCGAGCGGGAGGGACCGGCGTTCCGCACCATTCCCGACAGCGAGCTCGTCTACGGTCCGGCGTATCTGGACTTCGACACACCGGCCTTCATCGCCTCGCGGCCGGGGTACTTGCGCCAATACGCCGAACTGGTGAACGGCCAGGAGATGAGCGGACCGGAGATCGTGGACCGTGTCGCACGCGACTTCTCGGTGGGCCCGCGGGTTCTACTGGCTTTTGTCGAGGCGGAGAGCGGCTGGGCCACCGGCACGCCAGCCGACGCAGCGGCGCTGGACTACCCGGCCGGCCTGGTGGATCCGATCCGCAGCGGACTGTGGTGGCAGCTCAACTGGCTGGCCGACCGCCTCAACGGGGGCTATTACGACTGGAAGACGCGCAACAACCGGGTTCTGCGCCTGGCTGACGGCACCGCCCTGGCCGGCCACCCTTCCCTGGGCCCCGGCTCCTTTGCCGTTCAACGCGCTCTGGCACACCGGTCCACTGAGGCGCAGCTCGCGGAGGGTCTCGCGGCGTTCTCCGCCGCCTACCAGTCCCTCTTCGGCGATCCCTGGGCACGGGCGCGACCGCCCCCGGACCTGTCGCGCCTGGAGTTGCCGGCAATGCGCTTGCCGTGGGCGGAGGGCGAGATCTGGTGGCTCACGGGGGGACCGCATGGCGGCTGGGCCAACGGCAGCGCCTGGGCCGCCCTCGACTTCGTGCCGGAAGAGGACGCGCGCGGCTGCTTCGTGTCCGACCGCTGGGCCACGGCTGTCGCTGACGGCATCGTCATCGATGCCGGTCCGGGCCAGATCTGGCTCGATCTGGACTTCGACGCCCGTCGGGAGACGGGCCCGGCGGTGCTATACCTCCACCTGTCATCAACGGACCTCGTGACCGACGGAACGAGTGTCAGGGCCGGCGATCCGCTAGGTCACCCGTCTTGCGAGGGCGGCGAATCCGACGCCACCCACCTGCACCTGGCCCGCACCTACGACGGCGAGTGGCTGGCCGGCGGCGGTGCCGTGCCGTTCGTGCTGGACGGCTGGCGGGCTGTCGGGTCATCTGCTCCCTACGATGGCCAGCTCTTACACGACGACGGTCGGGAGCGGGCGGCATGCGAGTGCCGGCTGGTGGATTTCAATGACATCGCACCGTAGGTTGCCGCTTGCGCCGGGCAGCCGTGGCGGAGGCGACCCACACCGCGAAGTGATCGAGGGAATCGTCGAGCGCATCACCTATCACAACGACGAGAACGGCTATACCGTCGCCCGACTCAACCCCGGTGGCACTGGCAAACTCGTCACCGTCGTCGGCCACATGCACAGCCTCAACGTGGGGGCCGGGGTCAAGCTCTGGGGGCGCTGGACGACGCATGCCCAATACGGCCGGCAGTTCACGGTCGATGAATATCGCGAGAAACTACCGGCGACCCTCGAGGGCATCCGCAAGTACCTGGGATCCGGGCTCATCAAGGGCATCGGTCCGGTCACCGCCAAGCGCATCGTGGACCACTTCGGTCTCGAGACATTGGAGATCATCGAGGACGAACCACGGCGCCTGGTCGAGGTGCCCAACGTGGGTGAGGTGCGCGCTGGAATAATCGCCCAAGCGTGGGAAGCCCAGAAGCAGATCAAGGCGATCATGCTATTCCTCCAGAGCCACGACATCACGACGGGCCTGGCGGTGAAGATCTACAAGCGCTACGGCGAGCAGTCCATCGGCATCGTGCGGCAGGACCCCTACCGCCTCGCGCGCGAGGTCTACGGCGTCGGATTCCTCACCGCCGACCGCATCGCCCGCAGCCTGGGGATAGCCCCCGATAGCCCAGCGCGCATCGAGGCCGGCATCCTGTACACTCTCGACCGGCTGGCCGGCGAGGGGCACGTGTTCGCCCCGCGCAGGGCGCTCGCCGACGAGACGGTGCGGCTGCTCGAGGTGGACCCTGCGGCAGTCGGGCCGGCCGTCGACCGCCTCGCGGCGGCTGAGGCCCTGGTGATCGAGACCCTCGAGCCGGGCGAGGCATCGCTCCAGGCCGTCTACCTGACGCCTTTTCACCGGGCCGAGGCGGCCATAGCGCACCGCCTTCGGCGCATGATGGAGGAGCCAGCCAGCCGCCTGGGCGCGTTCCGGACCATCACCTGGGACACCGCCTTCCAGTGGCTCGATCGGCGCTTGCCCGATCCCCTGGCCGAACGCCAGCGCGAGGCCGTGGTCACCGCCCTCACCCGCAAGGTGAGCGTACTCACCGGCGGGCCCGGCACCGGCAAGACGACCACCGTGCGCGCCGTTCTGGCGCTCCTCGAGACACGCGGCGGCTCCACGGCGCTGGCCGCCCCTACGGGCCGGGCGGCCAAGCGACTCGAGGAGACGACCGGAGTCGC
>CAYYVH010000064.1:0-16127 GCA_964475075.1 uncultured Anaerolineales bacterium
GAGTGCCCGCCCCCCGCCCCCCCGGCAGGCGGGCCCAACCAAAAGAGGATGGCCGCGCCCTGCGGCGGGCCGTACGCCGCATCCTGCCGGCCGATCCGCATGTCGACCTGCTGCTCGTCGTCGACCAGTTCGAGGAGCTTTTCACCCTCGTCGAGGACGAAGAGGCACGCGCCCTCTTCCTCGACAGCCTCGTCACCGCCGTGCTCGATGAGGACAGCCGTGTACACATCGTCCTCACCATGCGCGCCGATTTCACCGACCGGCCTCTCGGGTACCTCGATTTCGGCGACCTGATGCGCCAGCGCACGGCCCTCATCATGCCCCTCACCCCCGACGAGATGGAGAGCGCCATCACCAGGCCGGCGCGGCGCGTGGGCCTGATCACCGAAAAGGGCCTCGTCTCCCGCATCGTCCGCGAGCTGGGCGACCAGCCCGGCACCCTGCCGCTCCTGCAGTACACGCTCACCGAGCTCTACGAGCGCAAAGACGGCAGACGCCTGACCATCAAAGCCTATGACGCGATCGGCGGCGTGCTCGGAGCGTTGGGCGCGCGGGCTGAAGAGGTCTTCGCCGGACTCGACCAGCCCGGCCGCGCCCTGGCCCGCCAGCTCTTCCTGCGGCTGGTCACCCTCGGCGAGGGCGTCGAGGACACTCGAAGACGGGTTTTGTTTCAGGAATTAGAAGGCATTCAGGTTTCAGAAAGCACCAACCTTCAACCTGCAACCTTCAACCACGTCATCGATGCCTTCGGAAACGCCCGTCTCCTGACCTTCGACCACGACGAAGCCACCCGACTCCCCACTGTCGAGGTCGCCCACGAAGCCCTGCTGCGCGAGTGGGCTCGCCTGCGCGGCTGGCTTGACGAAAGGCGTATAGACCGTCGGCTGCCGCGCGCCACGACGCCCCCCGGACGCGCACGACCGCCGGTGCATTCATCCCTCCTCCTTGAGCGCTCATACGGTGCCCCCGCCGAACGCGCCACGTGGGCTGCTCGGTGTCATGTGACCGAAGGCGCGGGGCAGAAGCGCCAGAGATGATACGCCAGAGTGCCGTTGGTCGCAAAACGGACGGTCGCCGGACAGCGGGCCAGGGCCGCGACCGGGCCGGACGTGTGCCGAGCTAGATGGCATGTTGGCCGAGGGTGCCGGTGGGCAATTGCATCCAGGCCAGCCTTCCCGGAGGCAGTAGAGCTCCGCCCATGACGGCCCGCACCATCCGGGCGATAGCGTGCCGCCCGCGAAACCGCTTCGCAGAGCGTAGCACGAGGTCAACACGAGCGCCAGGCAAGGGCGCGCGCGGCCACGGAACGGGCGAAGCGCGAAGCGGCTGAGGCGGAGATCGATCGGCTGCGTGCCGAGGTCAAGTGTCTGCAAGGCGGATCAGCGACCTGATCCCTGGCCGGTCGTGCCGCTCAATGGGGATGGCCATCGCCGCGCGCTGGAACTCCTAGCGCTCCGTCGAGCCCTCGATATCCGTGAAAAGGGACGTGACCGCCCCGGTTGGCAGCTCGCGAATGGCAGGCTCGGCCTCGGTCAATCGGGAGTGTGCCGTCCATGGTGATGCCAGAACACCCGATTGCAGCCGAACGCGCCAGTGGTCCGGACGGTCCGGCGCACTCGCGAGTTGCTGGCGGCTGCACGACGGAAGGAGCGGGCTCGGGGCGCACCGGGTGTCGGTGGGTTTCAAAGCGACCGGCCCGGCGACACGTGCCCCCCAATCGGGCAAATACGTCATCGAGGTGAACGGCGTCTTCGTGGGGGTGGAGGAGCCTTGGTATCTGGAGTGGGTCCGATAGGTCGCTGTTAGGGCATCCGGAGTTGCAGTCGGCGACGGAGAGTGTCCCAACGAGTTGGTGACGACGTCGGCCCCAGCGTGCGAGGTGGCGGTGGTCTCGCCTGGTCAGCAGGCCGTCCGGCTCGAATAGAGGGTTGTCACGCTCTACCTCGCGCTTGAGCGCCTGGCGAACGAAGCCGGTTAGCAGGCCCGACCGGCCGTTCGGGATGCCCTGCTCGGCCTCGACCTGGTCGACCAGCAGGCGCAGGAAGTAGGGCGAGCGCAGCAGCGTGCTCTTGCCCGAGCCGGGCGGACCCAATAGCGTGACGGCGAATACCACACTCCCTGCGGCCTCGAGCGCGCCCGCCCTTGCCGGAAACCTCCACTTCAGGCATTCTGCCGTGACCTGGAGGGCAACCCCATCGAGTTGCAGAGTTGGCGGAGGAGCGAGGAATGACCCGACGTCGAATCGATCACGCTGCATCGTCCTGGCCGTCCTTTGGCTCGTAGTTACGGTGACGCTCGACGAGTTCTTCAGGGCGGGTCTGCTCTACGGCCTGCCCAGGCGACCGCCTTCGCCATGCGCGACCTAGTGCACTCCGTCGGCGGGCACTACATGATCAACATGATCCCCATGGTGACCGTGTTCCTCGGCGTGTGATGGCGAAGCTATTTCGCCGGGTGTGGGGTCGGCCCGGCGCCCGCACCGCGGCCAGGCCCCGGAAAGCGCTAATCCACTCGCAACAGGTCCCGGTGCTTCTCGCGGAGCTTGGCCACCTTGGGTGAGATCACCGCCCGGCAGTAGGGCTGTCGGGCATTCCGGGCGTAGTAGTCCTGGTGGTGGGCCTCTGCCGGGTAGAACGCCTCGAATGCCTGAACCTCGGTCACGATCGGTCGACCCCACACACCCGCGGCGTCCAGCTCACCGATTACAGCGTTCGCGACGGCCTCCTGCTCGGGAGAGTGCGTGAGGATGAGCGAGCGGTACTGCGGGCCCACGTCTGCGCCCTGGCGGTCGACCGTCGTCGGATCGTGCACCGTGAAGAACACGGTCAGCAGGTCGCGGTACGAGATGACGTCGGGATCGAACGACACCTGAACGACCTCAGCGTGTCCCGTTCCCATGCCGCAGACCTGCTCGTACGTGGGGTTGACCACTTGCCCGCCGGCGTAGCCGGACACGACGCGCGAAATGCCACGCAGCTCCACGAACACCGCCTCCAGGCACCAGAAGCATCCGCCACCCAGGACGGCCGTCTCGGTCTCCATGCCGGTAGGATGCGCTCTTGGCGGCCGTGCTTACGCCTGGCAACCAGAGCGAGGCGCCGGGTCGGCCTACACCGCGGTAGGGGCGGACTCAACTGCCGGTCGATAGGTGCGGCAAGTACATCCGTGCCCACGGAGGCTCGACGGTCTGCGTCGGCGTGGCGGTTGACACACCGGCCGCGACGGTCGGGGTGGGCGTCACCGACGGCAGGGGTGGCTCGGTGGGTGTCGCCGTCGCCGTCGGCGGCGGCCCGGACGGCAGGAAGGTCAGGGGCGCGCCGATCGGGCGCGGGCCGTAGTGCGGCAGCGGCGCGCCCCACTCGTAGGCCCCGATGTCCGGCCGGCCATCGGTGACCCAGGGGTCGTTCAGGTTGGGGATGACGTCGCCTGCGTTGGCCTCCGGCACCCCCGGCCGCAGACGCAGGTCGTACCCGTCGGGCGGCACGGGGGTCTCGTACGCGTTCGGTAGCGGTGCATTCATGAGGTCGTCCCGACCGCCTACTACCCCATGCGTCTCGATCCCCACGCCCGCCCGCAGGTCGTCCAACGTGCCGTAGCGTACGTTGTTCCACTTGAAGCACGGCGGCATGTCGCCGCCACATTCGGGCTCGCGGGCCAGCGCGTCGTAGTCCCAATCGTCGACCGATCCGGGCGCCAGCCCATACTCCTCGAAAATGTACCGCGTTCCGAACAGGAAGTTGTTGCGCAACCAGGTGTTCTGCCAGTTGCGGGGCGACGAGGTGCCGTTGCCGCGTTTGAGGCTCGTGTTGTGGGCGATCACGAGCCCCGCCGGCTCGCGGTTCATCTTGTAGGCGCTCGATTCCACATTAAAAAACACGTTCCGGAAGACGTAGGCCGGACCGCCGTAGCTGGGCGCCAGGCTGATGCCCATGCGGCCGTTCGTGACGCGGTTGCCCCACACCCGCACGTTGGCCTGGTTGTAGTCGATCTCGATCGGATCGTCCACGATGTGCGTGATGTCGTTGCCGTAGACGTCGTTGCCCCAGGACGGCCCGGTGAACGGCTGGAGTGACGCCCCGTCACCGAAGCCGGTGATGAAGTTGTGGCACACCACGTTGCCGTCGCCCCGCACGTCCACCGCCCGCTCGGGCGGGATGCCCTCGCCCGGCCAGCCCCGCCGGCCATAGAACGCGCTGTCGCACACCGTCTGGTTGGCCTCCCGCCCGTCCCCGCGACGGTTGACGTAGCCATCGTCCACGTCGCGAACGACCAGGTGCCGCACGGTGATGTCGCGGCTGTGCTGGGCGTCGATGCCCCAACGCCCGTTCTCGAGCACGAGCCGCTCGACCATCACGTGGGAAATCGGCCGGTTGTACTCACCGAGGGTGACGATGCCCCGATCCGTGCCGCCGCCGTCGACGACCGCGGTACGGCCGTCCGGCCCGCGGAAGACGATCGGGCGCCCGGGCTCCCCGCTCTCGAGGAGCTGGAAGGGCCGGTAGCGGCCCGGCCCGACGCCGAACAGGTCGCCGGGCTCGGCCGCATCGGCCGCGGCCTGGATCCCCCGGAAGGGATCTTCCGGTGTACCGATCCCGCCGCCCTCGCCCGGCACGACGAGGCGCACGCGCGCATCCGGCGCGGCGGTCATGGGGATGCGGGTCGTACCGGTGACGAGGCGGGTCGTCGAGCCGCCGTCCGGGTCCGTCAGGCTGAGCTCCATCTCGTAAGTCCGGCCGGGCGTAAGCCAGAATACGCTGCCGGCCCAGCGATTGTCGGGCCGATCGTTCCCCTCGCCCACGAGGTCGGTATGCGTGCGCACGGGCGGCAGGGCCTGCCGCCATTCCGCGGCGCCCTGCACGCGGTAGCGGAGCGTGACTCGCCCATCCCGGTCCGCATCCCCCTCGATGGGCCAGCGAACGCCGAGGTGCTCGTACGTGGCGCGGACCTGGATCTCACCCGGCAGGCTGGCTTCGCCCGGCTGGCCGGCGGCGGGCAGTAGCGGAGCACAACCGACCACCATCGCGAGCAACGCGGCGACCGAAAGGCCGTGAGCCCGGCTCACATGTCCCATGTGGCATCTCCGTCGAAGTCTCCGTGGTCCCTGGCGAGGAAGGCCTCGATGGCCGCGCGCCGGTCGCCCAGCCGGAAGGGGGGCCCGTGCCCCGGATAGCACACCGTCTCGTCTGGCCACACCAGGATGACCCGACGCAACGTGTCCAGCGTGGTCCAGAAATCCGCCACCGACCACGTCTTCCCGGGCCCGCCCTCGAAGATCGCGTCGCCGACGATGACGCGGTGGGCACCCTGGATAGCGTAGCACACCTGGTCGGGGATGTGGCCCGGAGCGTGGTGGGCCCGCAGTACGTGGTCACCGACCGTCACCGTGTCACCATCGGCCAGATCACAGTCCTGCACCAGCTCCGCCTCCGGATAGTGCGGCCCTGGATGGGCCATCACCGGCACGCCGAGCCGGGCACGCATCTCAGCGAGCGCCCCGATGTGGTCCTCGTGGCTGTGCGTCAGGAGGATTGCGACCGGCTCCGTTCCGGACAACATCGCTACTAGCGTATCCGGATCGGCGCCGGGGTCGATGAGCACGCTCTTCCGGGTGGCGGGGCAGACCAGGGCGTAGGCATTCATCGGCCAAGGGCCGACCTCAGACTTCCTGAGCTCCAACGTGGCATGGGACTCCGGCATGCGTCTCCTACAATATGCGAGTGCAATGGGCGCTCGATCCACGCAGCGCACCGTTCAGCCGCAACTCAGGCGATCGTACCACCCGGCCGCAGGGGGGTCAATGGCCCACTCGCGGCTGCCCTTGCGCAGCGCCCCCGGCCGCCTGAAAAATCGTTCCGGCACGCATCGCCCCGACGCGATTGACGATCAGACGCCTAGTGTGGTAAACTCTACGTTAACTTCGCGTCCTTCATCGCGCGCGAACGACGGTGTTCATTCCAGGCTGTGCCCTCATTGTCTGTGTCCTCATTCAGAAGATACGGTCTATTCTCTGATCGCACCGGACATGGGGGAAAGGAGCCTTCGCGATGAGCCGTCTGCGCGTGCTGTCCACGTTTGCTGTTCTCTTCGTCATCCTGGCCCAGCCGTCAGGGTCAGCCGCACGCGGGGAGGTGGAGCCCACCGGACCTGCTTCGGTCGTAGCTGGACCCAGCCGCCGCTCGCTGGCGGTGGAGGGTGAATACGATGCCGTGAGGGTGCCGCACCACGCCGACCTCAATCCACGGAGCGCGCTGACGATTGAGCTGTGGGTGAAGCATCGAATCGTTAGAAATTGCGGGACGTTGGTCGGCAAGGACAGGCAGTCATCCTATTGGTTCGGGCTGTGCGACGGCCGCCTGCGCTTCCAAGCCAGCGGCGGCGCCTCCGCGGACGGTACCGCCGTCATTCCGGAAGGGCGCTGGACGCATGTGGCCATCAGCTACGACGGCTCGCGCCACAGTTTCTACGTGAACGGCCAGCTCGACAGGCGCACCAGCGACGGCAACGCGCCACTTACGGCCAACGGGGCGGACCTCGTGATCGGCGCCGATGCAATGCCGGGCGTTTCGTTCCGCGGCAAGATCGATCACTTGCGCCTCTGGAGCATCGCGCGGTCCGAACAGGAGATCCAGGGTGGCCGGTTCGCCACCTTGGGGAGCCAGCCAGGGCTGGTCGCCGAGTGGCAGCTGGACGGGAACGCCCACGACCTCGTGGGACGGCACGACGGGCAGATTGCGAGCGGTGGCGCCTACTCCTTCGACGGCGTCCTGCCCCGCGACCTGATGATCCCCCTGGTCTCCTCGCCGGTGAACCTGGACGGGCAGTGCGAGCCATCCGAATACGGTGGCGCCGAGCGCGTCGCCGTCGACAGCCTGGAGGCGCCAGCGACCTACGTCCGGACCGACAATCGCGACATTCACGTGTGCTTCGAAGACATGCCACGCCCGCGGTCGCAGAACGGTACGGCGGTCATCTATATGGACCGCGATCTCGGTCGTGACGACCCCGCGCAACCCGGCGACTACCGCCTAAGCATCAACATGCGAAGCACGCTGGCCGCCGACGAAGGAGACGGCCAGGGTGCCTACAAGAGGCTCGACCTGACCGCCGGTACTTGGGAAGCGGTGCAGGTGACCGACACGGACGCCTGGTCGGCGGAGTTCCGCCTGCCAAGGTCCTTCCTCGAGCGCCCAGCCGATCCCGAGGATCCGTACGCCATGGGCCTGGCCTTCTCCCAATCAGCGGCATCCGGGACCGGGGGCGACCCCTTCTGGCCCGTTGGCGCTGAAGGCGGCCGGCCGTCCACCTGGTCCACCGTGACCTTGGCCGACGAGTCCGGCCTCCCGCCGCGCACCACTTTCTCCGGATCCGTGCAGCAACAACTCGACGAGTCCGACAGCGATGGCCTGGCCGGCGCCACGATTCAGCTCTTCCTCGAGGAAAAGGACGGTGTCGTCCTGGCCGATTCGATCCCGACCGACACCGGCGGCCGCTACGAGCTCGAGTATGAAGGTCACCTGCCCGAGGCGTTCCTCGTGCGGGAGATCGACCCACGCGGCGCAACGTCCGTGTCCGCGGACGCCGGGGCCGACGGTGACGCCGCCGGGCCCAACCTGCTCACCTACGAGGTCGCCCGGGACGGGCCAGCCCAGAGCCGGACGTACTCGGGCGCACTGTTCCTCGACGTCGTCGGCCCCCCCATACCGCAGCTGCTCCGCCAGCATTACCTCATTGTGTACAGCGCGCCGGTTTCAGAGGACGATCTGTGGCCCATCGTGGAGGCGAAGCGGCACCAGGGCTTCGTCGTCGTGCCGGTCAGCGTAAGGGACCTGGAGCGCACGGGCAGCGGGCGCGACCTGGCCGAGCGGATCCACAACTGGCTGAAGGCCTATTGGGAGACGGTCGAGCCCGAGCCGGTCTACGCGCTGCTTATCGGGCGGGGTGACCGGATCCCGGTCAGGGACGTCGGCTGGATGGACAACGACCACCGTGACCCGACGCGGCCGACCTACTACCCGGCGTGGCCCACCGACTGGTACTACGCCGATGTGGACTCGGAGTGGGATGCCGACGGTGACGGCTACTTCGGTGAGTTCATGCGCTGCCAGCCGGGCGACACCTACCCCGACCCCGAAGGCGAACGCGACTGCCCGGAGCCGGGCAGCCTTTCCCGCGAGGGACCGTTCGGCGCCCTGCGCACGGTTGACGACGATTTCAGGCCCGAGATCTCGGTCGGCCGGATTGCCGTCAACGAGCCCGGAGAGGTGCGGCGGGCGCTGGCGGCATCCGTGGCGGCGGAGGCGAGCGGCGCGGATGACAAACGGCGCGCGCTCGTCGCCGGCTCGTTCTGGTCCTTCGAGGGGCAGTCATGGGACGCAGAAGATAGGAAGTACGTGCCGGGAGGGCACCCGCGGTCCGATCCTTGGGTTCGCGCTCCGTGGGACGGACAGAAGCCCTACGGCGATGACACGGCCGAGCACCTGGACGTGTCGCTCAAGGTGGTGCTGAGTCCGTTCATGGCCCAGGTGATGCGCTTGTTCGAGTCCACGGCACCGCAGGGCGGCCTCAGCTTCCTCGTCCCGACCAGGCGCCAGCCCGACGCCGCCCTGACCCCGGCGAACCTGGCAAGCCAGTGGCGCGACGGGCGCTTCGCGCTGGTGAACGCGGCGGGCCGCGGCTGGCCCGGCGGTCTCCTCGGAGCACGATGGGAGCATGATTGGGACGGGAACCTGAGGATCGACAATCCGGCCAACCCGAGCTCGTGCGCCGGCTCCCGGATCGCGCCGCTGCCTCAAGTCGGACCACCATGCTGGGAGATCATCAACGAAGCGTTCATTCACAGCGACCTGCCGGTGCCGGCCGGCGTGCCGCCCATCGTCATCGCCAACGCCAGCGGCACCGGTGCCGTGGCCTGGTCGTGGGAGGGCATGGACGAGGCCGGGAACGTCATCGGCCTGCGCTACGGTCCACAGGCCGTCGCCGGGTCCCTCCCGGCCAGGGGCCGTGCTTCAGCCTGGGTCGGCGCCATGGCGGACGTCGAGCCCGGCTCACTTGACGCGTTCCAGGATACTCTGAACGAGAGCCTCCTCGATTCGCCACTCCGGTTGGGGGACGCGGTTTGGAAGGCCAACTCCGAGCTCGCCCTGGACCGGCCTTTCGACATGAGGTCATACGCGCTGCAGCTCTTCGGTGACCCGGCGTTGGCGTACTGGGGCAACACGGCGGACACCGGCGGCCCATGGCCGCAGGACGGTCGCGACTGGCGCACAACGGGTTCCACGCCTTACAGCGGTCCGGCCAGACCCGAGCGCGCGTGGACGACCCAGGAGTCGGGCCCGAACGCACCGGCCGTGGTCGGGCGTGGCGGCCACGTGATCGTGCCCGGGATGAACGGCGTGATCGCTTATTCGAGTGGCGGCGAGACCATCGACGTCGGCAGTATCGGGGGTGGAACGGGTGCCCCGAGCCGCTACCCGGCGGCCCTGGCCAGCGACGGGGTCTACGTCGCCACGGGCAACACGCTGTATGCCCTCGACCTGGAGTTGGACGTCCGCGACCAAGTGCGCCTACCCGGCGGCGCGACCGTGACGGGCGCGCCGCGCGTGGGCCCGGACGGGGTCGTCTGGGTACCCACACGGCTGGGGATGGTGCGCGTCACGGGGGCAGGCCGCACTGAGCTGGTGGGCAGCGACGAGGCGCGGGGCGCCGCGGCATTTCTGGCAACGGGTGAGGTCATCTGGTCGACCGACGCCAGCGCTATTGCCACCTACACCATGGATCGGACGGGCGAGGCCGCCGTCGGGGAGATCGCCGCGGGGAACATGGGCGAGATCACGGCTCCGGCCGTCAGTGCCGAAGGCACGATCTACGTCGGCTCCGGCAACGGCCGGCTCTACGCGATCCCGCGGGAGACCGCGGCGTGGCAGAGCGACACCGGCGGACCCATCATCGCGCGGCCCGTGGTGGGTGCCGATGGGACGGTGTACGTTGTAAACGCCCGCGGCACAGTGCTTGCCTTCGCCGCCGAGTCCAGCACGGAGCTGTGGCGGCAGGAGCTCAGATCGCAGATCACAGCCGGTCCGAGCGTTGACGGCAGCCAGCTGTACATCGCCAGCGGTTCATGGTTGTACGCCCTGCACCTGGCAACGGGTGACCTCGCGTGGCGCGTGCACCTGGGTGGGTTGGTGGACGACAGGGGCACGCCGGTGATTAGCGCGGACCGCACGATCTACGTCTTGCGGGCGGACCGTACGCTCGTCGCCGTACGGGAGTCGGGCTGGCTGCCGGCGCCTTCCGACGTCGCGGTGACCACCAGAACAGGGCGCGCGACCGTCCGCTGGCGCGACAACAGCAATGAAGAGGTCGGGTTCCGCGTCGAGCTGTGTGACGCGAAGGGCACGTGCTCCCCGGCGGACACGACCGGGCCCGGCGTCACGAGCCTCGTGGTGCGTCGCCTGCCGGTCCCCGTCAGCGCCCCCTTCTTCGCCCGGGTTCAGGCCATCGGCCGGGCGGGTCCCTTCGACACCCCCGCGAGCGTGATGTCACCCGACACGAACTTGGCCTCCGACTTCGCCATGTCCGCGCTGACCACGGCCGTGCCCTCGGCACCGGAGTCGCCGCAACATGTGGCAGTGCAGGCCGTGGCCGCGGACGCGATCGAGGTGCGATGGAGCTACGGCGGCGATCCGGGGCAGCTGGAGGGCTTCGGCGTGCGGCGGAGCACGAGGAGACAGGGTCCATTCAGTACGGTTGGCTTCGTGGTCGCCGACGGGCGGCGATTCGTTGACCGCAATCTGCTTCCGGGCACGACGTACTTCTTCGAAATCGTCGCGTTGAACGAGAGCGGGGAATCCACGGCGGCCTCGGGCTCGGCCGCGACGAAGACGCAGACGCTGCGACGCCCGTCCGATCTGTTCGTCAAGGCGGGGCGTGATGAGTTTACCCTGACGTGGCGCGACTGGTCGATCAGGGAGACGGGCTACCTGATCGAACGGCGCGCGCCCGGATCGGCCTTCCACGAGGTTGTGGGGCGGCTGGGCCGCAACGCCACGCGCTTCACCGACACGGCGTACATCGTCGACGGCTTCTACCACTACCGGGTGAAGGCGTTCGACGAGAAATCGGAGTCGGGCTACACCCAGGCCGGCACCTCGGTCGGCGGACCCGTAGAGTCGACGCTGTACTTGCCGTGGGCCTGGAGGTAGGCACAGGGAGTTCGGGAACCCGGGAGAGAACCGCGCCTCCCACGAGTCAGAGGGGGTTGGCTCAACCAGTCACCTGGGCCGCGGTCGCCTCCGGCTCCGCTCGGACCTCGTAGTCCGGCGCCTGGTGGCGGAAGTAGGTGTCGTACAGCTCGGCGTAGTGGCCGCCCGTGCGCATGAGCTCACTATGCGGGCCTTCCTCGATAATCCGGCCGCTCGCGAGCACGATGATCCGATCCGTCGCCTGCACCGTCGACAGGCGGTGGGCGATTATTATCGACGTGCTGTCGGCCAGGATCAGGTCGAGCGCCTCCTGGATCTGGGCTTCGGTGAACGGATCGATGCTCGCCGTGGCCTCGTCGAGGACGAAGATGGCCGGCCGCTGGAGGAGAACCCGCATGAGGGCCACCAGCTGGCGCTGCCCCATGGACAAGCGCGATCCGCGCTCTCCGGCATCGGTCGCAAGCCCCTCGGGCAGCGCCGTCAACCACTCACCCTCCCCCACGCGCCGCGCCAGCACCTCGATCTCGGCTTCGCCGGCGCCGGGTCGGGCGTAGCGGATGTTGTCGGCCACGGTGCCGCTAAATAGGAAGGGCACCTGGGGCACAATGCCCAGGTGGCGCCGATAGTCGGCCAGATCCAGAGCGCGGATATCGCGCCCGTCGACGAGCAACCGGCCGCCCTGGAACTCATAGAACCGCGCCACCAGCCGTGCTACGGAGGTCTTTCCGGCACCGGTATGCCCCACCAGGGCCACGCTCTCGCCGGGGCCAATCGCCAGGCTGAGACCTGGTAGTACGACATCGCCCTCATCGTAACGGAACGAGACATCCTCGAATAGGATGGCCCCCTTGATCTCGGGCACGGGATCCCGGGCACGCTGGAACACGGACGGCTCGGCATCGATAAGGGCGAACACGCGCTCGATGGCCGCCAGGCCGGCCTGGACCTGGCTCCAGAAGGCCGACAGGTTCATCAGCGGGAACCAGAATGCGTCGAGGCTCTGGAGAAACAGGAACCAGGATCCAAGGATGATCGCGCCCTCGAGGACGGACAGGCCACCGTAATAAACCAGGACGGCCGTACCCATGCCGGCCAGAGCATTCAGTGCCGGAAAGACGGTGACGAGGACAAATCCGCGCCGGACGTTGATGCGGTATGACTTCCGGTTGACGTCCTCGAACTCCCCGTACACCGTCGCCTCGCGCCGGAAGTTCTTCGCCACCGCGATGCCGGACACGGTCTCCAGGATCTTGGCATTCACCTCGGCCATGGCCCGTGAGCCCTGCCGCGTCACGTCGCGCGCGATACGGCGCCAGGCGAGAGCCAGGAGCACAACGGTCGGTGCCCACGCGACCATGAGCAGCGTCAGGCGCGGCGAGATCCTGACGAGCACCACGGCCAGGATACCCATTTGCACCAGTTGGTTGACCAGGTCGGTGAGCAAGGTAACGGTCTGGCCGATGTCCTGGGTGTCCGACGTGATGCGGCTGACGACACGGCCGGAGGCGAACTGGTCATAGAACGATAGATCGTGCCGCACCGCGGCGGCGAAGGCATCCCGCCGCAGGGTCAGCACCACGTCGCCGATGGTGCGCGAGGTCTCGCGGCGCCGCAGGTAGTTGGTCAGCCAGATGAGGACCCAGAGGGCGAGCACCGCCCCAACCAGCGCAGCCACGGTGCCGTCCGTCAACTCGTCCCCTTCGGACAGCCAGTTCACACCGCGGCTGACGACGATGGGCACCGCGGCGTAGAGCGCGGACAGCAGGGCCGTGCTGCTCACCACGATGAGGTTGCGCCGCCGGTAGGCGGCAAAGTAACCGAACAGGCGCCGCAGCAGATCCCGGTCGGCGTACTCCCGGTCGTAGGCCTCGGCCTCGAGGTTGGAGAACATCAGCCGGCCTCGCCGTCGCCGGCGGGGAGCTGCCCCAGCCGGACGAAGATGCGTTGATAGACGGGATTGGCCGCCATGAGCTCGTCGTGAGCGCCGCAGGCTTCAATGCGGCCCTGGCGCAGCACGATGACGAGGTCGGCCCGCCTGATCTGCGACAGCCGGTGAGTGATGAGCACCGTGGTGCGCCCAGCCGCAGCCCGTTGAATGGCCCGTTGAATCTCGTCCTCCGTGGCGCTGTCGATGGCGCTGGTCGCGTCGTCGATGATCAAGATCCGCGGCCGGGTGAGCAGGGCGCGCGCGATGGCCAGGCGTTGCCGCTGGCCGCCGGAGAGCGTCACGCCCCGCTCGCCGATCACCGTCTCGTAACCCTCCGGCAGGTTGACGATAAAGCGGTGAGCCTGGGCATCCTTGGCGGCCTGGACGATCTCCTCGCGCGTCGCCTCGGGGCAACCAAAGGCGATGTTCTCGGCGACGGTACGCGAGAAGAGGAAGATGTCCTGCTCGATGATCGAGATCCCGCGCCGCAGGCTCTCCAGATGCCAATCCCGCACATCGATCCCGTCAACGGACACCGCGCCGCCATCGACGTCATACGTGCGGTTGACGAGCCGCGCGATCGAGGTCTTGCCGGAGCCAGTCTGCCCGACAAGGGCTACCATTTGACCAGGCGCGACCTGGAACGAGACGTCGCGCAGTACGGTTTTGCCCTCGACATAGCCGAAGTGCACGTCCTCGAACGTGATTGCCCCACCAATCGTACTCGCGTGGCCGGTCCTGTTCTCGTCGAGATCGGTCTGGCGGGTGATGAGCTCCAGGATGCGCCTCGCGCTGGCCATGCCCGACGATACTTGCGAGTAGGCGAACAGCGACACGAAGGTGGGGAAGCCGAACAGCTGCAGCAGCCCCATGTACGCCACGACGTCGCCGATCTCGAACGTTGGGTCCCGCCGGAAGAGCAACAGGGCATGCAGCAGTCCGAAGCCGTTGGCCAGGCCCAGGAGCAGCAGCGGGAGGAACCGCGCCTCCTGCTCGCCCTGGCGCACGAAAGCACTCCGGAAGCGGGATGCGTTACCGTGGAAGCGCTCGGTCTCGGCCCCCTCCTGGACGGCGCTCTTGATGACTTCGACCCCGTCGATGGTTTCGGCCAAGCGCGCGTTCATGTGGCCGAATGCGCTGCGGGCCTCCTCGGTGATCGGTGCTAAGGTGCGCAGGTAGCGCCGCAGGGCCAGAAAATAGAGGATCGTGTATGCGATTGGCGTGACCACCAGCTCGGGGCTATAGCGAGGGGCGAGAAGCACGGGGATGAGCAGGAAGTTGGCCGAGCCGACGACCAGGTTCAGGCCCGGGTTGAACATGAAGTTGATCTCGCGCACGTCGTTCGTCGCCCGGGCCATGGTGTCGCCGACCGGCTGCAAGCCGTGGAAGGTCATGCTCTTGCCCAGCAGGCTGGCGTATAGCTCGTCGCGGATGTCCCGTTCCAGGCGTTGCCCCAAGAGCTCGCTGCCCATGTTCCGGCCCAGCTGGAGCGTGGAACGGAGGGCCTGCGAACCGGCGATCAGCAGGGCGGTCCGAAGCAGGATCGCCCTCGCATCGGGAGCATCGTACGAGATGGCATTGAACGCCTCGCCGATGGCCACCGGCACAACTCCGGCCAGCGCGGCGTTGCCGAACGCGCCTAGGAGGACTGCAGGGACCAACCACCAATGGCGACGGACATGAGAGGCAATCCAACGCACCGGCGAAGCGTGACTGGTGCGATACGGCGCATCGATGACGAACTCGGCGACGGACATGGCGAGGCCTGTGGTCTAGGCGGGACAGGAGGGCAATGATAGCCTACCGCGTCGGGCCCGCTGAAACCTGGCGGCATCTCCCGACCCAAGCAAGACGAGCCTCCGTTCGAGGAGGCCCGTCCCGCGTCATATCCGCCAGCTGCCCACCAGCCCCAGGCGGGGATGCATGGGAGTCGAACCCACCTGCGCCGGCTCCCGCCGCCGCACACCGATTTTGAAGACCGGGGAGGCCACCGGGCCCCATCCATCCCCACGATCACCGCTCGCGATCAGCCTATCTCAGATCGACCGGTTCGTCAAGCCTCGTCTGTAGGGAGCACCTGATCGGGATCGTAGAAATTCACAATGATGTCCTGCGTGGACCACTGCTCTGCCAACCAATCCTGCACGACCTCATCCCGATCGGTATTCTCGCCGTCCACGACCAGCTTGGTCTGAACGAAGAAGTTCACCGTGCGCGAGTCGCTGAACCAGGTTCCCAGGTCGGCGTCGGTGACGCCGTTAGCCGTCATCCGCGCCGCCAGGTCCTGCCGCGTGGAGCCGACTTCCCCGAGGAAAGCGTCGATTACTATGTCCAGGCTACCGCTCGGTTCCTGCAGCTGCTCCCGCGCCGCGGCCTGCTTCATGAGCATGACGTCGATCTGGCGGCGCAGCATCACCACGAGGTAGCCAGGCAGGTCCGGTGACCCATCGGGGGGGACCTCATCGCTGGTGTAGGACCCTAGAACGCGGGCGATCCGCACCGCCGTTTCCAGCTCGGCCATCGTATAGGGCTCACCGTTGACGTAGGCGATGATCGCCTCAGGCGGATAGTCAGCCGAGAGGGGCGCGAGCGTGGGACCGACCGCAGGCTGGGCGCCACCCATCGGGGAGGCCGGCACACCGGCTTCACCACGATTCCTCCCGCGCAGCACCAACGAGGCAGATACCCCGGCGATGATGATCAACCCCACAAGTGCCCCAGCTGCCAGAGCGCGCGCGGTGCTCAAGCTCCGGGTCGATCCGCCGCCCTGCGCCTTCGCCCTGCGCTCGGGCGGCCGTGTACCCTTCTTCTTACGCGTCTCGATACGGAACAGAGGCATGACCAGACCTCCCAAGGCGGTTTGGGGCGGAGCCCAAATGATAACCCGTGCGCCGAGTCCAGGCAACATGGATACGGCCTTGCCCCTTTGACCTTTGACCTTTGACCTTTGACGGAACGTTGACGATTCGCTCACGCCCCGCTGACGCCCTCCCTGTAAC
>CAYYVH010000065.1:0-16067 GCA_964475075.1 uncultured Anaerolineales bacterium
ACCGCCACTGCGCCGAGCAATGGAACGTCGCCCAGGACTGCAACGTCTACGTGAGCATCGAGAGCAGGCGCGCCAACTTCGAGGGTTCGTCGATCGGGCTTCCGGTAGCGTTGGCCATTGTCGCCTGGGCTCTCGAGGTCCCAATCGGCGTGAAGTCGCCCGGTGATGTCGCTGCGACGGGAGCGTTTCAGGAGGTCGATGGATCAGCGGACTATGCGATAGTGCCCGTTGGTGACATACCGGCGAAGGTCAATGCAGTGTTGCAGTGGAACAAAGGTGAGCCGGGATCGCCAATCCGACTCGTCCTGGTTCCATCGGACAACAAACGGGCCGCGCAGGGCGCCTACTGCGAAAAGGCCGAGGCAGCCCCGAATGTGGCTATCGTCGGTGTTGAGCGCCTCGAACAGGCGTTCCTAGCGAAGTGAGGGCTCCTTGGGATGGTTATGCTTCCATGGCAGCGCTATGTGGAGGACCTGAAAAGCGCGTTCGCTGTCGCGCAGAACATACGGCTTGAGCTCTCGAAGCGACGGAAGAGGATCGTCGAGTCCGACGAGAAACCCGTTGCGGTCGTGTGGTGCGGCGATCCGGGCGACACCCGCGACTTCGCCAAGGAATTGACTCGCCTATTTGCGCCGGACCTTCCTCTCAATGGGAAAAGCGAACTCCCGGTCCTGGTGGACATCACTACGGGCGTACCCACAGTCGTCGAGAGGGTGACCGACGATGTCCGCGAACTCATCCCAGGTTTCTGGAACGAAGCCGTGATCCAGCAGTTGGAAAGCGGAGAGCTGGTGCTCGTGCTGTTCAGCGTGGACGAGCCGGACGAGGACTTCTTCGTGCAAGATGGGCATCTCGCGCAACTGGCCCGACGCTACCCAGAGGCGAGTCTGGTATTCGCCTTCCCGGCACGCTACTGGAACGAGTGGCAACGGCTCGCAAGTGCCGTCGTGCCGGCCAAACGAACAGTCGCTGTCTTTCACGGTGGCCCGATGCGCAAGGGCTTCCAGTGGCTTCAAGCAGCGGCAGTCCTGCTGCAACGGTACGTGGGCCCATTGGGCATCAAGCGGGTTGGCGTTTTCGGCCTCAGGCAGTTACTCCCTGAGAGACTTCGGGAACCAATTGCACTCGTTTCACTGGCCGCCCTGATCGCGATTGCGTACTTGTCCAAGGATGGGGCGGTCGGTCCAAGCCCTCCCACTCCAACTCCATCCGTTGCCGTCGGTGTGACATTCACGATAACGTTCACGGTGACCTGCGGCGACAACCGAACGCACGAATTGATGGAGGGCGAGGTCCTCGATTTGTGGATCCACAGCGCAGTGCTCATCGAGCCGACCGCTGCTCTGACCGGGGCCACCGCGGCACGGGGAACCGTGACCGGGATTCCGGGAGACGAGGGCCAGTTCGCATACTCCCCTGGCGGCACCGGACCAGACTACATCAGCTTCGTACTGCACCCGGGCGCGGTGGGCACCGCGGTCCGGACAGTCTTGGTTCCGGTATCTGTGCTGCCCACCAGGGAAGGTCTTTGTGAGCGGTAGCACGAGGAGGAGTCCCTTGAGGCAATCCATCCACCGAGCGTCACGATCCTGTCATATGACGATACGAAAGGAAGACCGGCAATGCTATCGCGTAGCCTGCCAAACTGCTCACGAGTGAGTGTCGTCGGATCCATCGTGCTGACGCTTGCGCTCAGTGGCTGCAGGCCTGAGGGCCAGACGCCGGGGCTGCACCCCGGCCCGGTCGTAACACCAGACGTCACGATCCGCTTGAACCCGGAGGTCACCGAGGTTCCAGCGGGTGCCCAGGTCGCCATCGCGGCGGACACGACAGCCCGAGGTGGTCCGGAGTTCACGTGGAGCGTAGACAGAGGTCGATTGTCCAAGAACGAGGGCCCGTCGGTGATCTACGAAGCGCCCGGCACACCCGGGCTGGATACCGTCGACCTGATCGTCACCACGGATGCGGGGGTCACGACTAGGACGGTCACGTTCACCGTTTTGGACGTTTTTCGTCACGGGGAGATTCAAACGCCCAACTTGGCTTGCTCGATGACCGTGACGGCCACAGCTTCCTCCTGGCAGGACAGTACCGGATGCTACGGGTGCTCACCTGTCGGGGCAGTAGATTGCGTAACCGAGACCCGCTGGTCATCAGATTGGCCCCACTCGGAAAAGCCCGACGACGAGTGGATAGCGCTTGAGTTCGACGAACCCGTCGCCATCGATTCCGTGGTCCTGAAGTGGGAACTCGCCTACGGCAGGGCCTACACCATCGACGTCTCCGATGATGGGAACGTATGGACGTCGATCTACGCCGAGACGAACGGCACTGGAGAAATCGACGAGATCCACTTCCCGCTGGTTACGACAAGACACATACGTATGCACGGCAGGGTGCGGGGGGACGTACAGGGAGAGATGTACGGGTACTCGCTAATTGAGTTCGAGGTCTACCGGGCCGGCGCTTGGTACTACAACCATCGTGGACGAGCACGATGAAAGCCGAGTTCAGCCACGGCAGCCCAGCGCGCCGGTGGTGACTGCGGCGCGCCTGCTGACGCTTCCTGCGTCGCCATTGCGACCATTCCCAACGCACCGCGGGCGACGCGCGGATATCCGAAATCACCGATTGCGATACGGTACCGGCGTTCGAGGACATCGTGAATGGCACATACTCCGAGGTGCCGAGTCTTGAGATCTGGCAAGTTATCCCTTCTGGCCGGCCGAATTCGGAACTGCGCTAGATGACCTGGTCGTAGTCCGACCAAGGAGGGCTTTCGCTATGCTTCGTGTATTGGCTGCATCGAGTGCGGCGACCGCAATCCTGGGCGTGGCCGTCGCGTCGCTGGTCTCCCTGCCCGCCGAAAGCCTGGTGCCGTCAAACGACGGTCATACGGTGCACTATCGCCACACAGACCGCAGCACCCACTGGACCGTGCCGACGAACACGCTCACCAACACGCTGGTTCTGGCTCACTGGGTCGGATGGTTCGGCTTTCCGAACCATCGCATGCCCGTCCCGCCGTATCGGTCGGACGACGTGTGGGCGATTCGGCGCCAGATCGCAGACGCCAAGAATATGGGCATCGACGGATTCACCGTGGACTGGTACGGGCCGACCACGGATGGCTCGAAGAAAGGGCAAGACGACCGTCGGTTCATCGATAGGGCATCCAGGAGGCTGTTCGACGAGGCCGAGCGCGTCGGCGGCTTCCGAGTCGCGCTCATGTACGACTACGGTGCTCTGCGCGATACCGGGGCTCCAACCCGCACAGAGCGCATGGCGGCAGACCTTCTCTACGCGTCGGCCGAGTACTTCGACCGACCGGCCTACTTGAGGCATCAGGGCAAGCCGCTGCTCTTTCTGTTCCCGTACGACGACGTAGTATCCGATATCGACCTGGAACAGATCGCTGCGGCAGTCAGCGATACGAACGTCAGCCTGATCTACAAGAACCCAACCCACAGCGCTGGAATCCTGCCGCACGTCGACGGGTTCTTCGCTTGGTCCGACCCGGGTGGACCGTGGGAGGCCGACTGTGGCAACTGGGGTGGCGTCTATCTCGATTGGTTCTACCGGACCATGCGCGACCAGGCCCAGCCGTTCGATCGCCTGACAGCAGTCGGGGCCGTGTGGCCCGGCTTCAACGACTCACTGGCTCCGTGGAGGGTCGGTACTCCGCGGTGCATCGCCCAGCGCGAAGGCCGAACGTGGGATGACACGTGGGCGCTGGCCCTCGAGCATCAGCCGCCAATCGTCCAGATCGCGACGTGGAATGACTGGGAAGAGGGCAGCGCCATCGAACCGGGTGTGAGAAACGGTACTTGGGTAGGTACGCAGATCGATGCGATGGACGTCATCACACCGTGGCACACGGTGAAGGGCACCGACGCGGTGTCAGTAGCGCTGGCCGCGATAGCTGGGCGGCACGATCGGGCGGTGGAGCTCGCGTATGAGCTTGCACCTCCGGCGGCCTCAACAGGGGAGAACTGGGCGCAGATGCGCCGTGAGTTCGAGCCGCCTCTCGACCTCAGCGGCGGCGACGTGCTGCGGTTCTGGTTCCGTGGGTCGCCTGGCGCAGCGAACAGCCTCCAGATCGGCCTGGTGGAGCCGGGGCCCGGCGAGTCGGGGCGCGGATACGACCTCGTTCATGTGACACACGACCCGGCCTGGGCTCAAGCGACGATCAGTCTCGATGCCATGAAGCCTTGGTCTATCGATACAAAACAAACGCCGGAGCATCTCGATGCGCTGTTCTTCTCGGTGCTGACGTCGGGCGGGGGCATGGACGTCGGTGGCGCGGGATCCGTCGCGTTCGACGGCCTCCAGCTTCTCGATTCCCGGTCGCGACCCATGCCCGACGCGTTCGAGGTCGCAGGCGGCGACCTGGACCGTGCGGCCCGGGCGGCGCGATGGATCGCTCAGTGGCCCCAGTGGTCAAGAATGGGCTTGGTGTCATCCTGGCCAGGCGACGCAGCGGCGTGGCTTTATGACCAGGCGCTCGCGCTCCTCGTCTTCTCGCGCACTGACGTGAGCAAGGCCGACAAGTTGGCCTCTGCGCTGGTGGACCTCCAGAACGCTGACGGCTCCTGGGCCGATTGCTACGATGCACGATCCGGTGCGGTGGTTGAGGAGAAGGAGTGGGCAGGATCGATTGGCTGGACCGTGTACGCCCTGGCTCGCCACGCGGCTTCCACCGGCAACGAGGAGTTCAGGGAGAGCGCCGTGCGCGGCGCTGAATGGCTCAAGGCTCGCCAGGCGGAGCACGCCAACGGCAGAGTTGTGGACGGTACCGAAGGCAACCTCGACGCGTGGTGGGCGTTCAGGGCCACCGGATTCGATACCGAGGCCGAGAAGCTGAAGCGATACCTGCTCGACGAGGCCTGGCACCCGGGGCAACAGCGTTGGCGGCGCGGCTACGGCGACAACGAGATCGCGCTGGATCCTCAGACGCTAGGAGCGCTATTCGCGGAAGCGGTGGGTGAACGGGACCGCGCCCTCGCCGCGCTCAGCTTCGCCCAGTACACGCTGGCAACGACGAGCTTCGACGGTATGGTTCGCGGGCTCGATGGGGCTGGACCGTTCTCGGTTTGGAATGAAGGCACGGCGCAGTACATCGTGGCTGGCGGGCCGGGGGCACAGGCCTATCTTGCCGATCTGCGCCGCCAACAGCAATATGCCAGTGGTGCCATGGCGGGGTCACCGGACGAATTCACGGGTGACCATGTGTGGCACTTCAATCGACACGGCATTGCCCCCACAGCGTGGCTTTACTTCGCGGAGGCCGGCGGGCCGTTCGACAACCCGCTGACGCTCACAGAGTCCGTCGATCCGGAAGCCGTTGCGGCGGGAAGCGTGGTGACGTTCGGGATCGCCGTAGAAACTGGTGGCACCCAAGCAGCCGATGTGGTTGTGACGGATACCCTCTTTCCGAATACAGCCTTCTTGCGTGCAAATCCGGCACCGTCCGCCGTTCGGCGAGAGGACTGGTCCGCCGGGACGCCGATGCCCACGGAGCGGCGCGGGCTGGCCGCGATCGCGTGGGGCGGCAGGATCTTCGCCATCGGTGGACATGATCGTGCGGGCGCCACCAATTCTGTGGCGGTGTACGATCCTTCGTCGGATGCATGGTCGCAATCCGCCCCGATGAGGGTCGCCCGGGAGCAACTCGGTGTGGCCATAGCCGGCGGCAACTTGTATGCCATCGGCGGCCGAAACGAAACGGGCGCCGTGGACACGGTGGAGGTCTACGACCTCGCCGCGGATCGATGGTCGCTTGCGGAACCTCTCCCGGAGCCGAGGTATGCGATGGCCGTCGTCGCATTGGGCAACCAGGTGTATGCCATTGGGGGAAGAACCGCCGGCGATCAGCCGACTCGCACGGTGTTTCGCTACGACCTGTCAGCGCACGCATGGACGACAGAGTGGGCCCGGCTGGCGGAGGACCGGGACCTGGGTGAGCCCGCTGCGGCAGTTTTGGACGGAAGGATCTTCGTGATCACCTCTCGCGGCGAGCTCCACGTGTTTGTTCCCGGATTGTCATTCGGGCCGTTTGTGGATTGGCGAAACGAGCCATCAGTGGGTTGGCGAGTGCTACGCTCTATCCCGACACCACGTGGGCGCGCGGGCATGGCAGTCGTCGGCGATCACGTGTACGCGATTGGCGGACTGGGCGCCATTGAGGGTGGCGACACCGCTCTCGACGCCAATGAAGCGTACAACCCCGGAACCGACCAGTGGGTCCCCCGAGCTGCAATGCCGACTCCCCGCTTCGGTGCCGGCCTGGCGATGCTGGACGGCCGAATATGGGTCATCGGGGGCACGGACGGCGACCGGCTGTTCGCCCAGACCGAGCTCTACACACCTCCTTCTTTGGTGTGGCGGAGTCTACGAGTGGATCCGACCGTTCCGACGACAGTGACGCTGACTCTCACAGTAACAGACACCGCGAAGGACGCCGATCTCGTGGCCAACTCGGTTCACGGGGATTCGACAGCCGGTGGCCACTCGTCCGCCGACGCCAAAGCCCGCGTCGGACCGTTCGGCGACCGAGCTCTGATCGCCGGTGGGCAACCCGCCCAATCCAGTCCCTCGGTCGCGGCAGGGGCCAACACCATCTATGCGGGCTGGGAACAGGACGGGCGCATTGCCGTCAGTCGGTCGGAAGGGGTGGGTCGCTCGGGCACATGGGCGACTCCGACGCTGCTCCTCTCCGGCACCCATCCGAGCCTTGCTGTATCCTCGGCCACCGGGGCGCAGGACGAAGTGCACCTCGTGTGGCGGGATGACGAGAAGATCCTTCACGCTGTATCACGGGACGGTGGCGGCACCTTCGGCGCAGGTGCCGTAATCACCAACACCGCTGGATCGCCGCTGGGTGGCGCTCCCGACGTAGCCGTTGACGCCAGAGGGGGAGTCTATGTGTCCTGGCTCACCACAGGCCTGGAACACGCCAAAGGAACCCTCGATGTCGCAACTTCGATTGATCACGGGCGGACCTGGGCGACACGCGTGATAACCGATCGCTTCTGCGCATTGTGGTTCGGTCCACCGAAGGTCGCGGCAAACCCAAGCGGCGCAACGGTTCACGTGACATGGCACGCAGCGGACGTGTGCGGTCTTCCGATTCGGCCGCAGTACGTCCGGTCCACCGATGGTGGGGCTACCTGGGCCCGCGAGGCCTGGCCCCCGGAGCTCAACCAGCGCCTCGGGCACGGTGACTACTACCCGGACGTCGCGGTAGACGGTGAAGACCAGGTGTATATCGTCCTGGATCGGGATCAGCACTACTGGCACGACGTCCTTCTGCTCACGTCGCGGGATGGTGGCGCGACCTTCGCAGTCACCCCGACGGTCGTGACCGACGAACCCGTGCGCGGCATGTACGTGGAGTACAACGAGGGCTGGGGGCCCATGTCCGCCCCGTCCATTGCCGTGGATTCGGCCGGCGCGATACAGGTGGCGTGGAACAGCAAGCGCTACGGTGACCACGACATCTTCCTGGACCAGTCGACGGACGGTGGCCTGACGTTCGGTCGGGACCAGCCCTTGGCGCTCGGTCTGTCTGATCAGAGACACCCCGCCGTGGTGGCCATCGATGAGCCCCCTTGGTCAGAGAGTTACACTCTGTGGTTCGACAGACACGGAAACGGTGACATCTGGGGCTGCCTGCGACCACCGGCGAGCAGGATCTACCTGCCGCTCCTGCTCCAGAATCACTCCTTGGCGGATCTTCCGCGCACGACGGCTCTCGCCCCCCCAACGGCCACGACATCACCTCTACCTTACGGGCCTGGTATTCTCCCACCCTACCGCAACGGCAAGTGCGGGTCGACCGGCCTCGTCAGCCGAGGTGAGGGGTCTACTGGCCTTCCTCTACAGGTCCTGTGCTATATGTCGTTATCAAACAGACCCACCTTGGAAAAACCTGACACCTTCTTTGGGTTAAGATGCCTCTCAGCCTCTTACCCAAAGAAGGTGTCAGAGATTCCGAAGGTGGATCTGGTTGACAAGGACTAATGGAAATACGAACCCGCGACCCACGGAGGGGGATATGGCACCAGGCAACCCGGAGTCCAACGAGGAGTTGCTGCGGCGACACGAGCCGATCCTCGTCTACTCGCGGGAAGAACGCTTCTTTCCGATGGCTGTCGAGGACTTCGCCCGCGGCGCGACGCTGAAGCGCGTCGCCGTCATCAGCCGCGTCCCGCTGTGGCCGCTCGGGCGTCTCCTCAGCCGCACCTTGCGCTTCGCCCCCGGCCAGACTCCCGGCTGGCGGGCCATCACCGACAAGATCGACAAACACCCGCGCCGCAAGCAGACCGTGGACTACGTCGAGTACGTCGACCGGGTCGAGGGCGGCGGCTGGCGCCGGCTGACGTGGATCGAGCTCGGCTGGTGGCTCGCCGTTCTGCTCCCCTTGGTTGCTCTGGCCCTGGACGGGTATGCGCGCCTCGTGCTGCTGGGCGCGTCCTTCGCGGTCGTCGCAGTGAACATCCTGGCCTCGGCCATTGTCGTGGATGCGCTGGTGGAGGCGGCCGACCTCAGGGACCAACACGAGCACGAGGTGCTGTGGCGACGGAAACTCTCGCGGTTCGTTCAGCAGGTCTCGCGGCCCCTTCTGGATACGCTGGCACAACTGCCACCCGTCAGCCCCCTCCAACAGAAGATGGCGCCTCAGGTGAGTTCGCCAGCGGGCAAGGCCGCCAGCGTGCCGACAAAGGCCCGCATCAGCCAGCACTACGACATCGTCAACTTGCTCCGGCTGCTGTTCGTCCCGGTGCTGGCCCTGGTGCCAATGGCATTGGCGATAGGTTGGCGGCCTGGTGACCAGCGGGACACGGTGATCCGGTGGGTGGTCATCGGTGGTGGATTGGTTGTGATCCTGGGGGCGCTCTATGCGTTGCGGATGGCACTCCGCGAGGGATACATCTCGCTGAGCTCGCTCCTGGCCGTGGCATCGGGCCTGCACGACGGGACCGGCGGGGCAGCGTGGGAGAAGGCCAAACCACATATGGCACCGTTCCGCGAGCGCGGTGTGACGCCATTCGACGAGCCGGGCGATCTGCAGCCTCGCGCTCCTTACTACGGACGCGTGGTGACCGATGACCCGCCGTCGGCGGCGTCGCCCGAGTACGTCGTGCTGCAGTACTGGTTCTTCTACGCGTTCAACGAGTGGCGCACGCGCTACGAGGGGATCGATGACCACGAGGGCGATTGGGAGCACATCAGCGTGGTCCTGGCCCGCGATCGGGCGAGTGGGGACCTGAAGCCGGTCTACGTGGTCTATTCACAGCACATCCTGCCCGGCGTGTACCTGAAGCGTGCTTGGGATGACCCGGCGCTGGTCAAGGTGGAGCACAAGGTGGGGGGAGACGTGCACCAGCATCCGGTGGCGTTCGTAGCCTCCGGCTCGCACGCCCACTATTACCGGCCGGGAGTGCATTCGCTCGAGTCGCTGTTGCGCAACAACGCCCTGGCGACAGGTGTCTACGGTTCGGTGCTGCGGAGCCACCAGCGGCGTGGGGGCCTGCCCCACGACGAGGTCGCACCAAGTGCCGGGCCCGCGCGGCGGAGGCCGATGGACGCCATCCTGGCCAGCCTGCGCCTGCGACAGAAAGACCTGCGCCTGCGTCCCCAGCTGCAGAGCGTGGTGGCCGACTACGCGGCGGTCGCGCGCGGCAGCTCCGGCCCGCCGCGGCAACTTACGGGCACCGTGAGCCCGGCGGACCTGCTGGCCGCGTTCCCGCCGGACGATTGTCGACATGTCGGCCCGGGAATGGACATCGAGTGGCGAGCGGAACCGATCGATGAGCCGAATGCACCGGACTGGCTGAGGTTCGGCGGCCACTGGGGCAAGTACGTCGCGTTCGTGGGTGAGTGCGCGCCCCGCGGCCCGAATTTCGGAACCAAGCATGGAGAGCCCCGCACCGAGTGGGCCGACCCCCTGGCCGCGGCCGACGTGCGCCCGCCGGTGTGAACACGACAAATCCTGCGCCAGGCGGGCATACAGCCCCTGCCTCGCTCGAGCCGAAGGGCTGAATCTGTGCTAAACTTCTCTTCTGACACGCCCCTACTTCTCAGTCCTGCGGGCCATCGCCCATGGCCGGACTCGGCCGAACGAGATAGCACAGGCGGCACACCTCAAGCGGGCGACGGTCGGCAAGTACTTGGATGTGCTGCGGGGTATGCGCATCGTCGAGCGGCGCGTGCCGGTGACCGAGACCCGGCCGGAGAAAAGCCGCCGGAGCATCTATCGCATCCGCGACCCTTTCCTGCGCTTCTGGTTCCGCTTCGTGCACCCGTTCCAGGATCGACTCGATCTGGTTGGCTGGAATGAGAACGCACGTGACCTCCTGGTCGCCGAAGTGAATTGGACCGAGCAGCCGGTGGGGGTCAACGTTCTGGACGCACTGCGGGCGAAGGTGCCGCTGATTCCTGGCGGACCGTGGAAACGCGTCGTGCCCGTGCTCTTCGCCAAGAGCGGTTTCACGCCGACGCTCCGCGCGCGGCAGGCGCGGGAGGAGATGATCCTGGTATCGGCATCCGACGTCCTGGGTGCGCTGGAGCAGGGGTGAAGCGCTGCTGGTACACCGTCAGCCAGGAGGCCCGGCGGATCCCGACTGAGGCGCCGTCGCTCCGCCGGATGCAGCGCCGGCCGAATCGCGGATGGCATTCGTGATATACTGTCGGGATATCATCCAGAAAGGTGACAGCCTTGATCGCCAACGAGAGTTCGACCCAAAGGTCCCTACACCGCCGGTGGGCGGTGGCGGCGATTGCCCTCGTCCTGCTCGTCTTGGTCGGGGGGGCACCCGTGCTATCGCGGGCGCAGCAGCCCCAAGCGCCGGCGGTTTCTACCATCCCGGCTGTAGAGGACCTGCTCGACCGGGTCGATGCGGACCGGGCGCTGGACGATGTGCGGCAGCTGTCCGGGGACGCACCGCTCTGCCTCAGCACGGGCTGCGACACCATAACGAACCGATTGACCGGTAGTGACGGTCTCGAACGGGCGGTGGACTACATCGTCGAGAGCACGGCCGAGCTGGGCTACGCCGTCACCGTCCAGGACTGGCGCCGCGGTGTGTATTTCGATCGGAACGTCATCCTCAGGAAGCCGGGCGTGGTCTCCCCGACAGAGGAGGTGTACTTCGTCGCTCACGTCGATGGGGTGGCGGCCTGCCCGAACAGGCGATGCCCCGCGGCGGATGACAACGCTAGCGGCACGGTCGCTGGCCTGGAGCTGGCGAGGAGCTTCGGCGAGTCCTCCTTCGAGCGCACGATTGTCCTGCTGTTCTCCACGGGCGAGGAGCAGAACATGCAGGGCGTCTCGGCGTACATCGACCGGCTTTCGCCGGCGGAGCTCGGCGCCATCAAGTACCTCGTGAACGCCGACATGGTCGGCTACGACGGCGACAGCGACGCCGCAATGGAGTTGTACTACGGCGATCACGAGCCCTCTCTGGCGCTGGCGGAGTCCATGCGCGATGTGATCCGCGCCTATCAGCTGGGGCTGAGCCCGAGGTTGAACAGCGAATGCGGCTGAGGGGACGTCAAGCCCTTCCGGGAGAAGGGCGTGCCGGCGGTGCTCCAGATCGAGGACATGACCTACGACTTCAACCGCTATTACCACGGTGCCGGTGACACCGTCGACCACATGGATCGTGATTACTGGATCGCGCAGGTCAAGGCGCTGGTCGCAGTCATGGCGCACCTGGCCGTTCCGGTGCCGCCAGGCCCGACGCCCACACCGGTCCCGAGCCCTACCCCAACGCCGAGCCCGACCCCGACGATGTTCCCCACGTCGATTCCCGTGCCCTCGCCCACGCCTACGCCACTCTCCAGCTCCACTCCACTGCAGAGCAGCCCTACGCCATTCCCTGGCACAACGGCAACTGCGAGCTTCACGCCGGTCACAGGGACCCACAGCACCTACCTTCCGATCCTGGAGATGATTGGGCGTTGACGCCGGGCCCCCAACCGGGCCGGAATTCCGGGTGACAGACAGGGACGCTTGACCCACCGCAATTGGGACATATGCCCCTGTCGTCCATGTTAACTGTACCTTATAATCCTCTCAAGGCTCAGTAGCTGCACATCCGGAGAACGACCCAGGAGAGGGAGTTCGTATTTGTCTTTTCCCGCCGCCACGGACAAAGGCCGAGTTCTGAATGAGCCGGAGCTTGTCCGAATGCTGCTCAACGACACACGAGCCGGTTGGCTGTGGTTAGTGCTGCGGGTTTGGCTGGGCTGGCAGTGGTTCAAGGCGGGTCAGGCGAAAAGCGCTGATCCCGATTGGATGGATACGGGCGTTGCCATAAGGGGGTACTGGGAGCGGGCCGTTGCAGTTCCCGAATCCGGCCGGACGCCCATTGCGTTCGACTGGTACCGGGGGGTCATCCAGTCCCTTCTCGATGCCGAAGCTCATAGGTGGTTTGCCCCAGTCGTTGCTTGGTGCGAGGTGTTGGTCGGCATCGCATTGATCCTCGGCGCGTTTACCGCCCTCGCGGCATTAGTCGGAGCGCTGATGAACTGGAACTTCATGATGGCCGACTTGGCCAGCAGCAATCCCATGCTGCTCATGATCGCTATTGGGCTCATCGTGGCTTGGAGGGTATCCGGTTATGTCGGAATAGACTATTTCCTGCTGCCCCGGCTCGGCTCGGCGCGGCACATCCTCTCGTCAATCAGATTAGGAGAAAACCAATGAACCTGCACCAACCCTCTCTACCTACACTGCCAAGGATGACGCTGGCTCTCGTCGTCCTGGCCATCATAGTGCTAGCCGCGGCGCTCGCCGTGGCGCTCCCCGCCCAGGCGTCGCCGCAGCAGGGGCCCAAGCCGATCGAGCTCCAGCCCGCCGCAGTGATCTACGGCGATGAGGCTGACGCGAACCTGAACCTCAAAAAAGTCGGATCGCCGAACTTCAACTTCAATGGTGACGCCTACCGGGACCTCTTCGTCACCTACTCGACCCGCGCCCACCATGCGGACATGCGGCACACGCACATCGACATTCTGCTCGGCCGCGCGGACTGGCCGGCCGAGAGCAAGATCTCGGATCTGACGAACCGCGTGGAGTTGGTGTTCCCGGACCCGTCAGACGCCAAGCCCGGCGACGATTCCTTCAAGCTGGTCAAACACACCGACGTAAACGGTGACAAGAAGGAGGACATCGTCGTCAAGCGCGAGGAGTTCATGCTCGGAAAGGACCCTCAGGATCCCGACAAGGACATCTTTATCCTCACGGCTGCTGAGCAGCGCGTCTTCTTCGGCCACGAGGTGGCGGTCAACGCCGTCGAGACCATCGACGTGGCGAATGACACGCCGGATGTGCTTGTGCGGCAGCCGAACGCGCCGCGCACCACCGCGAAGGAGAGGACCGTCCCCATGCCGGAGAAGCTGGACGTGACGGACCTCAATGGTGACGGCCAGAAGGATATGGTGGTCTTCTCGTGCGGTCTGTGGGGCGAGGGCCACAACGTGAAGTCCGCGGGTGCGCTGCTGGTTTTCTACGCTCCGTACGGCGACAACGGGATGATCGATCTGAGCCAGCACGATCCGGATGTCGTCTTCTACAGCTCCCGAGAGATCAATGTGTGCGGCCCGAAATTCAAGGACTACGACAGCGATGGCGTTACCGACATCTTGCTCCGGGGCGTGAAGACGCGCCGCAGCCAGCCGTATCACTACGGTGCCATCGTCAAGGGTCGAACTGACTGGCCGCCCGTGAACGAGATCGCCGACCTGGTTACCACGAGGTTCACGAGCGCCGACGATGGCGGTGACGTGGACTGCTCCAGCAAGGACATGAACGGCGACAAGAAGGATGACATCAGGGGCCAGGCCTTCATCTACAAGAGCCCAAAGTGGGACAAGGAAGTCGAGTGCGTCTGGTTCGGGGGCCAGGGCTTCCCGGCCGAGGTCGACACGAGCGCCTGTGACTTCAAGTTCACCGAGAAGTGGCCGAGTGACATATTCGACATCAACGGCGACGGCGCGAAGGACTACGTCTTCACGATGGACCAGCGGATGAACGATCCGTTTGTGTGGCGCTTCGGGCTCGGCCCGATCGCGAAGGGCGGTGAGATGGCGGTTGGCGACGGCCCGGACCAGGGCGACTACGTGTTGACCATGCCGTACCGGACGGATAGCTTCTCGTGGAAGTCCATGAACGTCGGCGGGTCGAGCGACAACGATTTCCTGCTCTTCGAGCCGGAGGAGCGCCACAAGCTGCCCGAGGACGGTCGGATCACCATCCACTACGGGCCGCTGGTAGAGCCGCCGCCGACGCCCACGCCGACGGCGACGACCCAGCCGACACCGACGTTCACGCCGACGCCAGTACCACCGACGTTCACGCCGACTCCGGTGCCGCCGACGGATACGCCAACTCCGGCACCGCCGACGGAGATCTACCTGCCGATCCTGAAGAACGAGGCCGGCGAGGGGTAGGACTCCTGGGCACCGCGTGCCCGGCCCGGGCACGGAGATTGACACGGGTGGGCCCAGAGGGGCGGCCCGTCAGAGGCGTTCGCGGCTGGGCGTTCTCTGACGGGCTGTCCCTCAATCTATCAAGGCATCCGGATGCTCAACGCCAGGTGTCCCCTTCCACACCGGAATGAAGGTGCAGGGCGGTGAGCTGCCCCTGGTGGTGCATCGTGCGCCTCAGGGTGTTGGACCGGATGACCGAGTACCGTGCCACCCGACCAATCGTACAGCGCCGGGCCTGGCGTGCGTTTCGTCAGGTGAACCGAGGCAGGCACTGCCGCCGGCCAACCCGCGATGAACTGAGGAACTTCGCACGGGGTATTGACTTCGACGCCAACATGTGGTTGAATCGTAGTGCGTCGTTACCTGTCGTGCGTTCGATTATCATTCAAATATAGGAGGAGACATGTCTCGCACAAAACTCGCCATTGCTGCTGTTCTCGTTGGGGTCTTGCTGCTGGCCGGCACGGCATCAGCCGAGGAGGAGGACATGACGGTGCTCACCGGCAGCCTCCTCGGCCACGAGAATGGCGCATACCAAGCCTACACCGTCACGTTGCCGGCGGGAGAGGACGTCTTCGTCACCCTGTCGCAGCACAGCTCGCCCTGTGTTCCGGGAGACCAGGCCTTTGGCGTTTGGGTCTACCGCGACGAGCCCATGCCACCGCACCTCCATGTGGACGCGAGCGTCCAGACGGCGGCGTGCATGCGGACGCTCACGGTGAACTCACCCAGCGGCGGGGACGCGACGTTCATGGTCTACAACTACGAGCCTGGGGTCATCGCGGACTTCGCCCTGAAGATCACGGGGGCCACCACCGCCGAGGTGGAGGCCGAGAGCGTCGAGGTTGTGATCCCGGAGGAGGAGGCCGCTACCGGAGGACGCTTCCAGTAGGTCTCTGGCACACAGGTACCGCTCGCCCCAGGGCGGGCGAAAACGACGATGGGGGGGCGGTTTCCGCGCGGAAGCCGCCCCCCTCATCTCATTATCCGCCGGACCCGGGAGTGTAACCGACGAGGTGGCTGAAGGCGACCAGCCGCTCGGTGTAGGTCCCCCGACCGCGATCCCAGGTGCCGTGGCAGGTCGTCAGGTTTAGGTTCCTCGACGGCACCATGCCGAAGACCTGCCGCATGGGCAGCTGCCCCTGAGGATAAACCTCCAAACGGTCGACCTCGAACTCGTGCTGGCTGCCGTCGCCGTTGATCACCTTGATCCTGTCGCCCGGCCCCAACTCCTTCAGCCGCCAGAAGACGGCCGGCGCGCCCGAGCTGTCATCCACATGCCCGGCCATCACGGCGTTGCCGAACTGGCCCGGCGGCACGCCGAGGTTGAACCACCCCACGTTGTTCCAGCCCCGTGGTGCGGCCATGGCTCTCGTGGCCGTCAGACCGACGCTCTCCACGCTCGCATCAACACCAATGCGGGGGATGATCACGCGCACTGGCCGGGCCTTCCCGCCGCCACCCCTGGCGGGCTGTGGCGGCGGAGCGGCGGGGGGCCCCGGGGCCGGCGCGGCCGGGGTGGGGGCCCCCTCCGGCGGGTTGGGCGCCCGCGGCGGGGCGGGCGGCGGCGC
>CAYYVH010000066.1:0-15733 GCA_964475075.1 uncultured Anaerolineales bacterium
AAAAACAGCTCTTGGTAGAGCGCGCAGTGTTGAGTCCGCGGACAGCCCGGCGCGTCGTGGTGTCCGTCGCCATCGTAGCGCTCCACGGCTGCGGCCAGGAACTGCGCCAGCGCATCCAGGTCATTCGGCGGCCCACCGGGGAAGGGTGCAACCCACTTCGGGTTCCCCTGGATCTCCGCGATCACCATCAGGCCTTGTCTGTCGGCGTACTGGAAGAGGGGATCGTACTGCCGCCAGTCGTAGGTCGGTGGATTAGTGCGCACTGGCTCGACTTCATCCCAGAACAGGAACGAGCGCCACCAGAATGCGCCGGCGTCACGCACCCCGGCGATCATCCGAGGGTCGCGGAAACGTGTCTCGGAGATCTGTACGCCGAACACACTGGTGGGCTGGAGGTGAGCGCGCATCACCGCCGGAAGGTAGATTGGCTCAGGGTGGCTGCGTGCCGTGGCGGAGGGGGTGGGTGTCGCCGTCGGCGGGAGAGTGGCCGTGCTGCTGGCAGTTGACGGTGCCGTTGCGCTGGGCGTGGCCGTTGGCGTAACTCTCGCGGTCGTTGTGGCCGGTGCGGTGCGCGTCGGCGTTGCCGAGGCCGTCACGCTGAGTGTCGCGGTCACCGTTGCCGTCGGTGTGAAGGCCACCGTGGGCGAGACCGTGGATGTCGCGGGGGACGCGGTCGGAGTGACCGTAGAGGTGCTGGCTATCGTGCCGGTCGCGGACGTCACGTCGGGCGATACCGGCACCCGCCGCGCGGTCGGCGCGTCAAGCGCCGGATGCAATGGCCAAGAGGTCGTCAGGGCCATGGTGACCGCAAGCAGTCCCACGGATAGAGCGGAACCGACGCGCGCCGAGCGATGGACCCGAGGCGGGATCCTCATCCGGCTGTCCCGCCGGACGCAAATCCGTCGATAGCCGCCACGACCCGCTCAAGGTCCTCCTGCGGCAAATGGGGGTACATCGGCACCGACAGGATCTCACGGGTCACGGCTTCGGCATTCGGTGCGCCACCTGGCGCCGTGTCGTCGACGAACGCCGGCTGGTGATGGACGGGTGTGGGGTAGTGCACCCGGGATTCGATGCCCCGCTCTGCCAGATGGTCTGCCAGCGCGTCCCGATCGACCGCGGGGTCGCCACGAGACACGCGCACGACGTAGAGGTGGTACACGTGAGTGGCATTTGGGGCGACGTGGGGCGGCGTGATGCCGGGAGCGTCGCCGAGAGCCTCGTCGTACTTCGCGGCCAGCGCCGCGCGAGCGGCGTTCCAGTTATCGAGGTGCTGCAGCTTGACCGACAGGACTGCTGCCTGAAGGTCGTCGAGGCGACTGGAGCGGCCCAGGATCTGGTGGACGTCGCGCTCGAACTGGCCGTGGTGGCTGACGGCACGCGCCCGGGTGGCGACGGCGGCATCGTTGGTCACGATCGCACCGGCGTTGCCGATGGCGCCCAGGTTCTTGCTCGGGTAAAAGCTGAAGCAGCCCACGTGACCGATGCCGCCTACGATTTGGCCGCACCATGTGGCGCCGTGTGCCTGGGCACAGTCCTCGACGAGGGCCAGCCCGTGCCGCTCCGCCACCGAGCCCAGACCGTCCAAGTCGGCCGGCTGGCCGTAGAGGTGGACGGCCATGATGGCGGCCGTGCGCGGCGTGATCGCCGCCTCCGCCGCGTCGGGGTCCAAGGTAAACGTCAACGGATCGACGTCGGCCAGGAGGGGCCGGGCACCGGTGTGAACTACGGCCTCGGCGCTGGCGGCGAAGGTGTGGGCCGGCACGACCACTTCGTCGCCGGGCCCGACCCCCAATGCATTTAGACCGATCTCCAGCGCGTCCGTGCCGCTGGCCACGCCAACGGTGTGGCGCACCCCGCAGTAGCTGGCCCAGGCCTCCTCGAAGGCCTCGACCGCCGGACCGCCGACGAACCGGCCGCCCGTCAGTACCGCCTGGATGGCTTCCTCGATCTCCGGGCGCAGCTCGTCGTGCAATGCGGCCAGTTCGACCAGCGGTATCCATCTCACGGGTTGCTCCTGCCACCCAGGTTCTCGACCAGCCCGACGTAGTGCCGGGCCATTTCAGGCCAGCTCAAGTCTAGGCTGTATCGGACCGCCGCGCGTTCGGCCAATGATTGGCGCCGTATGGGGTCGGTCAGCAGCTCGCGCAGAGCGCACGCCAGGTCACTGGCGTTGCCCGGTTCGAAGAACGCGACCATTTGCTCGTCGAAGTATGCCTCCACTGCCGTGGTGCGCGCCACCGCGACTGGCACGCCAAGAGCGACGTATTCAAGCAGTTTGTTGGGCATCACCAGATCGGTGAACACGTCGGATTGGTGGGCGACGACACCAACATCCGCTCGGGCGATTAGCCGAGGTATCTCCTCCAGAGGTACGAAACCGAAGAACTTCACGCGTTCCGCCACATTCAGCCCTGCGGCCAGCCGTTCCAGTTCGGGACGGATCTCGCCGTCGCCCACGATCTCCACGTACACGTCGGGTAACTCGGCCAGGGCGCGTATTAGCAGATCGAAACCGTACCGTGCAACGAGGGTGCCGTGGCTCACGACGAGGGGCGGACCGCCGGATGGTGGCTTGGGACGGGCGGGACGGGCGGGAACGGAGAAGAGGGCCGGGTCGGCGGCGTTCATTACCACGGTGAACTTACCTCGCGCTGAGCCGCTGGACACGTACCGATCCAGGCATGGTTCGCTGACGGCTAGGCAGGCGTCGGCAAAGCGCACGGACGCGCGTTCCATCCGGCCCAGCAGCCGTGGAATGGGGTGATCGAGAGCGACGCCGAACTTTGCAGCATACAGCTCGGGCATCAGCTCGTGCAAGTCGAGCAGAACGTGCGCACCGGTGAGTTTGGGGACCAACGCGGCGAACACCAGCGCGTCGGGCATCGTGTGAACCTGCACGAGGTCGTACGGCCGGCGGAGGTGCCGCACGGCGGCCAGGACCGCTGCCGCGACGAAGAAGGCGCCGTATTCGGCCAGGTAACGGGCCACGCCGGCGCGGCGGTGGCCGAGTGGGAGGCGGGTGATGGCGGCTCCGCCCACGTCCTCGTTTCTGGCTTCCCCTCGGCCGCGCAGGCAGACCACCTCGACCTGGTGCCCGCGCCCCACGAGCGCCATCGCCTCGCGTCGCACTCGTGGGTCGCGCGGATAGTATCCGTGGCGCAGGATCAGGACGCGCATCGCTCACGCCTCACGCCAGGGTGTCCTCGTAGATCCCAACCAGCCGTTGGGCGGTGCGGTCGCTGGCGTGGGCGGCAATGCGCGGTCGGCCGGCTACGGGACCGTGGTCGATGGCTTGCATGAGACCGTTGGCCAACGCATCCGGCGTGTCCTCCACCACGGCACAACCCCGGAGGTCCGCCAACAGGTCGCGAACATCACCCACGTCGGTGCTCACGACGGGCACGTCGCAGGCCAGCGCCTCTTTCACAACAAGCGGCCCCCCCTCCCAGCGGGACGTCACCAGGAGCACGTTGGCCGCCTGTAGATACCGCGGTACTTCCTCGTGCGGCTGCCCGGTGACCACGAGGAGCTCCACGTTGGGCACTTCTTGCCGCAAGCGGTCGACCGTCGCCTCCGCCAGCCACAGGCGCTTCTCGGGGCGGTCCGCTCCGATCCAGGCAACGAGCACTCGGTTTGCCGGCAGGTTCAGGTCTTCCCGCGCGATTTCGGGTGAGCCCGGTCGGAACAGGTCTGTGTCCACCCCGCAGGGCAGAACGGCCTCCCGTCCGAGGCCGAGATGGCGGGCCATATCGCGGCTGATGACGAGTGTGCGGTCCGCGCGTGTGGTGAGCCAACGAGCGATGGGTGCTTGCCAGCCGGCGAAGACCTCAACGCCATGATGGGTCACGACGAGAGGGCGGCCCGGGCGGCGAGCCCCGGCCAGCCAGGCGACGAGGCCGGCGAGAACGTAGTGGGCATGGACCAGGTCGTAGGATCCCCGAGCGAGTCGACGCCGGACTGCCGGCACCGCGCGAAGGTAGTTCAGCCGGCTGGCCCGGCCGTCCATGAAGTGCACGTCGACCGCGATGCCAAGGTTACGCACCGCCTCCACCTGCTCACGGACGAACACGCCGAAGCCGAGGTCATCGGCGGTGGGCCACATGTTGGTGACGACGAGGGCGCGCATGGTGATCATGCCCGTTCAGGGGCGATACTCCGCGCCCAACTCAACCCGGCCCAGCCCCAGAAGGGGATCGCCACCAGGGGGTCCTCCAGGGCGGGCGAAAAGAAGGCGATGACGACGACCGCTGGAATGGTGAGCAGGCCGCCCGTTCCGAACCCTCGCGTGAAGGCGTTGTTTGCCCGCCGCGCAGCGAGGTGGGCGCGCGCCGCGACCGCAAGGGCCCACAGGTAGAACGCGCTCCCAAAGAGGCCGAACTCGGTCAGTAGGCGCGACCAGAAGATGTCCAGCGGCTGGAACACGCCGTCCAGAGGCAGGAACGCATAGCGTTCGTAGATCGGGCTGAGGTAGAGGGTGGCCACGTGACCCCCGAAGCGGCCCGGGCCGGTTCCCAGCCACACGTGTTCCCGGAAGATCTCCCAGCTCTTCAGGAGTACGTACACACGGTACTCGCCCCGGAATGACCAGCCGGTGAAACCCAGGCGGTAGTTGCGCCAACCGTCCAGGACGCCCACTCCCCGCCGCGCCACCTCCTCGCGGAGGAGAGGCGAGGTCGCGTAGATTGCCGTGCCACCCACTGCAAGGACGACTGCAGCCACGACGGCAACTCTGAACATCCGACGCGAGCCCGTCATTAGCGCCACGAGTGGCAAGGCGGTGGCGGTCGCCAGCCACGACTCACGGGACGCCGAGGCGAGCAGCCCGAAAAGACACACGCCTGCGATCGCGGCGAAGGGCCGCCGCTCGCGTCCCTCCAGAGTGAGTGCGAGTCCCAGTGCCAGCGCCCCGCCCAGAACGCACACGTGCCCCAGGGCATTGTGGTGCGCGAAGAGGGACGGCGCCTTGCCCCCCCGCCAATTCGCGAGGTAGTAGCCCAGCTGCCCGGTCGCTCGGTAGACCGGCGCGCCGCCGAGCCGCTGTGCCAGGCCAACTGCCGCCAGAAGGGCCACCAGGAGGAGCAGCGCCCGGGTGCCCCGGCGCAGCGCCGTGTCCGAAATGGGGATCCGGGACGCGAGCTGGAAGGCCAGCAGTCCCTTGAGCAGGGCCAAGAGCCCCAGAACGGCCACGATGGGAGGGACCTGGCGCACCAAAGCGGCCAGGAATCCAACGCCGACGAAGCCCAGTAGCGGCAGGTCAAGCGGAGTGCGCTCCACACGTCCGGCCAGGAGCGCCCGCACGGCCAAGCCGGCGACCCCCAGGAGCACGAGCGCCTCGTCGGCCTGCTGGGCCAGGCCGAGGCCTTGCGCCACCAAGGCGTCCTGCAACAGGACGACCGAGAAGAGCAGCCCTAGCAGCGGTGCTGGCCAGATGGCGGCAAGCGATGTGAGCACCGCCACCGCGGCGATCGCCGCTGCCGCCGGGACCGACACCCACGCCAGGAGCGCGGCGAGCAGGCCGGCGATCGCGGCGACCGAGGAACGGAGCCTCAGTGCGGAGCGATAACGGACCATGTGGCCGCCGGGGCGCCAGGCGTTCATGCCGATGCTCGCCTTCGGTGTGGGGTACGGCGAGCCATTCGGACGCTTTCCGTGGCGAGCAGGGCGAGCCCGAAGAGCACAGCCACAGGTAGCGCCCTCCAGCCCAGACCGCGCGTGAGCGCCAGGGCTGCGCCAAGCGACACCGCCGTCCGAGCCAGAACGCGCATGCCCGCGCCGAACGTCAAGCCGTAGCGCCGCCGAGCGGCGAAGAGCGGGGTCACCGCGACCGGGACCGATCCGAGGGCCAGGCCCAGCGCAGCGCCCGTGGCACCATATGCTGGCACGAGGAACAGCCAGGCCAGGAGACTCGTCCCGAGGCCGGCTACACCGGCTGCGTTGGGAATGGCCACGGCATCCGCACCGGAAAGGGCGGCCACTGCCGGCACGGCCAGGCCCAACGCCCAGGCGGCCAGGAGCACACCGTGGAGCGCCGGCAGCGCCGGGCTGAACTCCGATCCATACAGCCCGACGAGGAGATCCGGGCCAGCCACCAATAGTCCCCCGGCGACGACACCCAGTCCCACCGCCGCGACCTCGAACGCGGTCGCCGTCTGGTCCCGAAACGTGTCCGCGTCCCCGCGCCCGAATGCCCCGGCGAGGGCCGGGAACAGGGCCAGCTCGAGCGCCCGCGGCACCAGCAGCACCGGCGGGAGAAAGGCCAATGCCGCCTGGAGCCGGCCAACCTCGGCGGCAGACCAGAGCAGCCCCGTCACCAGTACGACCAGGTGGAGACGGGCCAGCGCGGCCGTCGAACCGACGGTGGCCACCGCGGCATAGCGCGCCATTGAGGGGCTTGCATCCTCAAGGGGTGTGGAGGAGGGGGTCGGCGGAAACGACGATACGGGGCCCTTGACCACATTGCCGCGCACCCCCCGCCACACGCTCATTCCGGCCAGCAGCACGAACGCCGTGTTGGCCGCCAGGAAGGGGGCCAGGAGCGACATGGACGCGCCGGTCAGACACAGGGCGAGGAGACCGAAGAAGGCCACCGCGGCAGCCGCCTCGGCGAGTGCGTACTCCACGACACGCCCCAGACCGTAGAGTGCCGCCTTCAGGGCGATGTAGAGGCTTTGCAGCATGATCAGCCAGGCGACTGGTACGACCAGGTTGGCCGGCAACCCCACGCGGTCAGCCCACAACGGCGAGCTCAGCGGCACAGCCATTCCCAGCGCCAAACCGAGGAGGGCGGCAGCGCCCATCCCACCGGCCAACGCACGTCGTGCCGCAGAATCGTCACCACGTGCGCGCCGCGCCGCCGTGAATCGGACGATGGCCGGTCCGATGCCAGCCGTCGCCACCTGCGCGGCACCCATTCCGACGGCCAGCGCCACGGCGGCATGACCCAGCACGGTCGGGCCCAACGTGCGGCCCACGACTACGTTGTAGGCGACCGCGCTGCTGCCGAGTAGCGAGATTGCCGCCAGGCTGAGCACGGTATCGCGGGTCAGCGTCGGTCCGCCACTGGCGACAGGGATGCGGATGCGGCTCATGCGTTAGGGACGCGCGCCAGTCGTGCCCTGCCCGGGCGAATCCTGGGGGGGTGTCTTGGCCTCAGGAGCGCTTCCGGACCCATGCCCGGACGGTGGTTGCCGAAGCCAGGGCGGCACAAGCGCCACGAGGGCGCCGACGACCAGACCCAGGCCGAGCGCTGCCAGTACGCGGCCGACCAACTCGCTATAGTCGGGCCTTGCCGGCGGTACAGCAGGGATGGCGAGGCGGACCTCCGGTCGGGTCGTCTCCCCTGCCGTGGTGAGCTCGTCGGCCCGGCGGGCCAGAGTCAGGTAGCGCTCCTCAGCCAGCATGCGGGTGCGCTCGAGCGACTCGCGCTCAAGCTGCTCGCGCCGAAGAGCTCCATTGAGGTTCGCAATCTCGTCGGGCAGCTCATCGGCCTCAACCTGTAGGGCCTCGCGGCTTGCCCGGACTGCCATCTCTAGCGCATCCAGCTCCGCCGCCGACGGGGGCGAACCGGGAGTCCCGGAGGGCAGCTCCAAAGCCACGCGCAGCGTGTCCGTCGTAACTGACAGGGCGTTGAGCTCGAAGGCGAGCGTCGCCAGGCGCGCGGCGATGGCTCGTCCATGGTTCCCCGACGGATGGCCGCCGAGGAGGCGCACGTCCCGCTCCGCCGCGGCGAGGCGGTCCTCCGAGCCAAGCAGGGCGCCGTAGTGGTGCTCGAGCTGGGCGAGCTCGACCTCGAGGGCGGGCAGCCGGCTCACCTCGTCGAAGGCAGCCAGCGCATCTTCCGCGGTGGTTAGATCCTCTGCCGCCTGATCCCGCGCGGCGTCGGCAAGTGCTGCATCGTCGGGAGCACCGAATATCGACTCCATGTGCTCGCTGAAGACCTCTGCCCATGTGTTGGCGATCCGCGCCGCTGCCTCCGGTGTCGTGGCTCGCGCTTCTATCGCGATGAGCCCACCTTCGGCCATAACCCGAACGTCCACCCGGCGCAGCAGATCATCCACGCTCACCGACTCGGGTAGAGTGTCGCCCAGCCGCTCGCGTACGGCTGCGGCCAACGCGGCTGTCTTCGCCAGCTCGGGGTACGTGCGCAGCGTTGACACCCGGTACGGGAAGGTCGGGTCCAGCTCTGGCCCGCGGAGTCGGGGGTCGAACTCGAACACGGCGTCGGGCTTGGCAATGGCGAGAACCGCCTCGGTGCGGTAGCGGTTGGGGTCCAGCAGGCTGAGTGCACCGGCGACGACGACCGCCACCAGTGCTGTCAGCCCGATCGTCCGCCAAGCGGCGCACATGCGGACCAGGAGCGGGCGCCAATCCAGGGAAGCGTCCACGGACCCGATTGTGGCCGCGGCGGAGCGCGGGGTCAAGGCCGGCGCAGACGTCCGCAAGAGAGCCTGGCATCTACGTGTCGCATTAATCCGTCCTCGCATACCATTGCGTACGTGTTGGGGCGAAACCCGTATGTCGCCCCTACGCCCCGCGCATCCCGCAAATCAGGAATGGGGGCATCGCATCGTTGCCCCCGACATCCGTGAGAGAACGTGTCGACGTCCGCGACCCGCCCCGTCTCCGGCAGCCGGGCTGGCAACCGCCCGTCTGCTGCACCGAAATCCGCCGCGTAACGCGGCATCAGGCGGTACCCGCCTTCCCACGGCGCTCGCTCGGCATACTGTCCGGCAATGCCGACTACCGTCAGCCACTGCCCGCGCTCGACCCACGGCCGGCGGATGCCGGTCGCACGGCGTACGAGCACACGTACCTCGCCCGTACCGTCGTCCAACCACAGGCTCGATCCCTGCCACCTCGTGACCCGGCCGCGGACTCCAACCAGCCGTCCCTCCACGCTCTCCCCGAACGCACCGGTCGGCACGTCGACCGGGTGCACTATGTCGGTCGGTCCCGTCGGCGCACTTGGGCTCTCCATCCACAGGTCCGCGGGATCATCCAGCACTACTTCGCGTTCCCCGTGGTAGTCCTTCAACCGGCCGCGTGCGGCCGAGCGCTCCCCCTCTGCCAGGTTCGGAAGTTGTCCCTCGCCCTTGAGGTACAGCTGCACACCACCCTCCGCGTTGCCCAGGTAGGCCACACGGTCGCCGAATACCCCCGGCGGCGCGGTGATCCGGCCTTGCACCAAGACGCGCGAGCCGGCAGGCAGCGCGCGCAGGTCGGTCAGTGTCGCGATGCGAGCAGCCGGGTCCGGGGCGGGTTCCCGGGAACGGCGTGCGTCGCTGTCACTGTCAGTGTTTCCGTCGGTCTCCGGAGGGCGAGGCCTGTTCGGCTCGCCCGGCGTCACGGCGTACTCGTCGGTCCACTCGCCAGCGCCGTCCGCCGTGCGGCTCCAGGAGCGGTCGTAGCCCGGGCTGTGGGCCCAACTCACGGCGTCGGCGGTCACGGTATCGTCGCGGACGAGGTGCACCGTGTCGCCGTCGTTGCCCAGGATCAGGCCCGACTCGGACCGGTACAAGACCCTGAAACCCAGCGGTGGCACGACCCACCCGTCGGGGAGTCTGTAGTACCAGCCGCCCGAATCGCCGTCCTCCTCGCCCTCCACCAGCCGCCAGCCTCCGAGGTCCACCGGGTACTCGGCTGCGTTGTACAGCTCCACCCACTCGTCGGTGTGGTCGGCCACACCGTTGCCGTCCCAGTCAACCCGAGAGGGCGCCGGTAGCAGCTCGTTGACGACCACATGCGGCGGTCCTTCGCGCCGCACGCCGGTCTGCCCCGGTGAGGGCACGGGCTGGATCCACCAGTCCTCCGCCGTGTCCGTGTCCGCGTCCGGCGGCAGGCGCTCGATCGAAGAACCCGGCGGTCCGATGGGAACCGCCGGGTCGAATGCCTCAAGGTTCGTGCCGTAGCTCACGGCGTCCGCCACTCGGCCGGTGGGCCCGCGCACGCGCACCACGTCACCGCGGTTGGCCAGCCCGTTGCCCAGGCGCCCGTCCGCGATCGCGATGACGGGTGCGCCGCCCGCCTCCAGCACCGCCGCCAGCTCTGAGGTGGCCGCGATGACCACGTAGCCAAGTGGCGGTATGGCCACGTCCGGCAGCGCATCCCACGCCACGCCGTCGCCGATGGACCAACCCGCCAGGCTGGCCGGTTCCGCGGTGCGGTTGTATAGCTCGACCCATTCGTTGACCGCATCGGGGCCCGGCATAGGCGGATCGAACAGTACTTCGGTTATCAGGAAGGGTAGGAACAGCGACTCAGGTGTCGGGTTGGGGCCTGGTGACGGAACGATGTCCGTCGGGCCCGGTGTCGGCTGGGGGGTGCCCTCGCCCGGCGTGGCCGAAGGGACAGGAGATGGGTCGGGGGGTGGAGAACCGCCGGTGTTCGACCCGCCGGGCGAGGGCGGTAGGGCATCAGTCCAGGCGCCGACGCCGTCTTCATGCCGAGAGAAGCTCGCGTCGGGCGCTGAACGATCGTAGGCGTGTTCGTCGGCGACAGCGCCGCCAGGTCGAAGTAGGCGTATGCTGTCGCCGCCGTTGTTCAATGCGATCTTCGATTCGCGCCGGAATATGACCAGGTACCCGCGGGGTGCGATCACCGTGCCTTCGGAGAGGACGTGGGGAGACGATCCACCATCGGCGACGTCGTCGAGTTGCCACCCACGAAGTTCCAACTGTGCATCGCCGGGGTTGAACAGCTCCACCCATTCGTCCTGCGCCGTGGCCTCGCCGTCGCCATCCCAGTCGATGTCGCGAGGCGCCGGGAGGTACTCGTTGAGTAACACCGCGGTGCCAGGTGCCATCGTGGGCGGCGGCGCCGCCGTCGGGACTGCCGTCGGGCGTACATCACCCGCCGGTTTGCCCGGCGACGGAGCCGACTGATCGATCCAGTCGTCGGCCATGTCAGTGTCCGCTCCCGCGGGTACCCGCTCCAGGCTGTGCCCCGCCTCGACGTCGGGGGCGCTCGGGTCAAGGATGCCGCTGTCGTTGCCGTAGCTCATCCCGTCCACACGATCGCCCGCCGCATCGAGCAGGCTCACCTGGTCGCCACTGTTGCCCAGTCCGTTGCCGATGTTACCCTCGAGCGTCACGATGCGTCCCGTGAAGCTTGGGAAGAGCTCGGCGAAGCCCTCGCCGGCGGCTACCACCAGGAACTCGCCCGGTGGCAGCTCGGCGTCGGGGATCTGGTCCGACGCGCGGCTGTCCGCGATCTGCCAGCCCACCAGGTCTACCGGCTCGTGACCGGTGTTCAGGAGCTCGACCCACTCGTAGCGTGACTCGCTGAACCCCGTGGGCGGCGGATCGTACTGAACCTCGTTTATCACGACCGACGCCCCCTGCGCGGACCGGATTGGTGAGGACAGTGCGCCCGCCGCCGTCGAGGCGGCAAGCACGCCAACGAGCACGAGAGTTCCCAACCAGAAGCGGAGCTTGACCATCGCAGACCTCCTTGTGTGGACCGATCCTCCAAGTGGACCGGTCTGGTAAACAGCAACGTACACAGCCTACCCGATCAGGGGGCTGCTTGGGGAGGGGGTAGGCGCCACATCTAGGACACGAATGCGACACGGTCACGCGGAAAATCGCGTTCGTGCAGCTGCGCATGTAGGTTCATGTGCGCACGCGGGTTGCCCCGACGGCCATGTCACGTCATGTGTGCGAAGCCACATTGCCCCGTCGCCGGTCGCGGTGCTATCGTATTCACCATGTTCCGTTGCGCTTGGACCCACCGCGTGCTGCTGGTCGCCGCCGTGCTGCTGAGCCTTGCGGGCACCATTGCCGCGGCCCAGGCGCCGGTGCGCGTGGCGGCCACCTACCCCCTTGGCATGCTGCTGCCCGACAGTGAATTGCTGTTGGGTCCTACGCTCTACAACTGGGACGCCTCGTCGTACGTCGCGAGCGAGGGCGGCTACATGGCCCGTTACAGCGAGGCCGTGGATGGTGAGGTGCTGTCGGGGGCGCAGGTCGTGGACCGCGTCGCGGGCGAGTACAGCGTCGGTCCGCGGCTGCTCCTGGCCCTGGTGGACATGCACAGTGGATGGGTGCGGAATCCTGAGCCGGCAGAGCGGTACTTCCCGGTTGGCGAGCCGCTGCCCGGCCTCCGGACGGGGCTGGCACAGGCGGCGGCCAGTCTCAACCGCTTCTTCTACGCCCACCTCTACGACGGGCTGCGTACAATCACCTTGAAAGACGGCACGACGATCGAGGTGCCGGCTTCGAACGCCGCCACATTCGCCCTCCTGGCCTACCTTTCGCGTGAGGCAACGGTGGAGTCATGGGCGGGCCTGGAGGCGCCAAGTCGTTTCTACGCGGCATGGGCCGGGCTCTTCGGCGACCCGTATCAGTACTTGTCGACAGAGGTGCTGCCGCACCCGCTGCCTGAGGTCGAGCTTCGCCTGCCGTTTACGGCCGGAGAGATGTGGTACTACGTGGCGGGTCCGCACAACGCCGCCGGGCCGGGGACGCCGCGGGCGGCCATCGATTTCGCGCCACCACCCGAAGGGGCCACCGGGTGTCATCTGGCACTGGCGTACGTCACCGCTGCCGCGCCGGGAGTGGTGGCCCGGTCGCGAGGTGGGGAGGTGGTGGTGGACCTGGACGGGGACGGGTTCGAGGGCAGCGGCTGGACCCACCACTATCGGCACCTGAGCTCCTTCGAGCGGATCGAGGAGGGCAAGCGGGTCAAAGCCGGTGATCCACTTGGGCACCCCTCGTGTGAGGGTGGCGAGACGACGCTGACGCGACTCACCTTCGCGCGCCGCTTCAACGGCGCGTGGATCCCGGTGGATTATCCCGAAGCGCCGCTGATCATGGACGGTTGGGCGGCACTGCCGGGCCCCGGACCCGGGAGCGGCTGGCTGGCGCGGTCCGGCATCGAGCCGCGTGAGGCGTCGCTCACCAAGAGCCTCTCGGTCAACGGCGTAGTGGCGCTGCCCGGTGGTCTTTAGGGGGTAGACGATGATCTGGTCCCAGCAGCTGCGTAAGGTCATGCGCCTGCGGCGCTTCGCGGTTATGTTAATGATCGGCCTGGGAATACTGATGGGCATCCTGGGGGACCGCATTCTGACGCCGATCGCCCGCCTGTGCCCTGCACCGCCGGCGTACGGTGCGGATGTGAGCGACGAGATTCGGGAGCAGATCGACCTTCTGTTCCAGCTGGATCTCCTGTACTGCGGGGAGTTGTCGTCGGCGCAGGCGATGCTCACGGAACCGGTTTACTGGGGCTCGGATGGGATCAACAGTGTTCTGTTCTTCCAGCCGGTCTCCCTCGAGGGCATGGGGGTCAAGAATATCGGCTTCGGCAACGACTTCCTGCCCCCGCCGCCGGGTGACAGCCCGCCGCTTGGCTTTGAGCCCGATCTGCCCGGCCAGACGGTCTACCGCAACCAAGCGCCTGAGGGCGCGAAGTACTACTACCGGGTCGAGGGGGCGCCGGCTGACTACGACTACGCGGTCAGGGTGCGCCTCCGGGGGCCGGCAGCGGAGAGGAGGGGTTTGACTGGACGCGACGTCTGGGACGACATCGATCGGGTGCTGAACCGGCTGCGCGGGGATGCACGGCCCGAGGGACGGCGTCGCGTGACGGCGCAGGCGTCGATGCCGATCCTCCCGGACCGCTGGAAGGACATCCGCCAGCGGTGGGTGAATCCGGAGCTGGCGGACGAGTCTGGCGATCCAACCTTCAGTCTTATCGCCAACGCCGAGTTGCCCGGGCCGACGCTGTACCAGATCGTCAACGGCCCCCTGGGCAGTACGATCTGGATCGCCGGGGCGGTGACGGACACCAACCCGGCGCTGATCCTGGTGCCCGAGGTCGGCGGCCAGTCGGCGGCCGAGCCGTTCTCGACCACGCTCTGGGTTGGTGGGCAGGAGACGGCGACGGTGCTGGCAGAGTTCGCCTTCGCGCCCCAGCCGGCCGGGATCGCGTTCGAAGCACGCTACTGGCACCGGGAGGGAGCACGCGGGACCAGTCCACCGGACAACACCTGGCCCGTCGAGTTCCCATCGTGGCAGGTGGCCCGGGAGTCACGCCTCCGGTAGCGCCGCTCGCAATACCGCCCGAATCCGGCCAGGCACTCTCGCCGCCGGAATAACCTGACTGATAGCTGATAGCTGATGACTGATAGCCCAAGCCAGAACACTGCCGCAAGTCACGACTACACTCCCCTCGACGTGAGCTCGATGCTCGAAGCGGCGGTGGAGATCGCCCGCCGGGCGGGCGCCCTGGTCCGCGAGGCCTACGACGAGGCCCACACTGAGACCTACAAGGGCCATGCCCACAACCTGGTCACCGAGACCGACCACGCTTCCGAGGCGCTGATCGTGGCGGCCCTGACGGAGCGCTTTCCCGACCATGCGGTTCACGGCGAGGAGGGGCGTGGCACCGAAGGAGGCGAGGTGTCGTGGGTGGTGGACCCGGTGGACGGCACGAACAACTTCGCCCACCGCTACCCCATGTTCTGCGTCAACCTGGCGGCCTTGCGGGGCGGCGAGGTCCTGGTGGGAGTGACCTACGACCCCCTGCGCGACGAGCTGTTCACCGCCCGGCGTGGCGGTGACGCGGAGGTGAACGGTCGGACGATGATGGTCTCGAAGCGCGGGCGGCTGGCCGAGTCGCTCGTGGCCACGGGCTTCCCTTACGACAAGGCGTCGGACCCCGACAACAACATCGCCCAGTTCGCGGCCGTGACCCCGCACGTGCGGGGTATCCGCCGCAGTGGTAGCGCGGCGCTGGACCTGGCCTATGTGGCCGCCGGGCGGTTGGATGCGTACTGGGAGCACGGCACGAACGCGTGGGACGTGGCGGCGGGTGTGCTGATGATCCTGGAAGCGGGCGGTCGGGTGACGAACTACGAGGGTGGCCCACCGCAGGTGGACGGTGGACGGTTCGTGGCCTCGAACGGCCGGATTCACGACGAGCTGCTCGAGCGACTGCGTTCCGCCCGGATCCCCCTGACGTCCTGACCGAGAAGGCGACCTTCCTGATCGTCGCCACACCAGCCGCCCTCGAGCCGCCCCGTGACCGCCTCCCCGTTGATGACGGGGTGCCCATACGTTATTCTGCTAAAACGATGGCAAAGGAACTCACCAAGGCAGAGGCGCAGGCCTGGCTTGTCCGTTGGGAGGTGGTAGAGGAGGCCGAGCGGCAGTTGCAAATGAAGGCAGTCGCGCAACGGCCGCCGGCCAACTCGTGCCGTGCTACGTGGCAGGAGCCGGTCTGGGAGCACATCGACTTGAACCTGGGCCCGGTGGACGGGCACGTACCGCTGGGCGCCTGCCGCGACATTCGCCAGGCCATCACGCTGGGCACGGATTGCCAGGCAATGGTGGGCATCCTCATGAAGGGCAAGACGTCGGTCTGGCACTCCTTCGTGTCCGAGGAACACTGGGCCTATCCACCGGATGACATGCTCGTCAGAACCAACCACGATCCGCCCGCTGCCGCAGCGGTCCTGGCAGGCCTGGGCTTCGTGGACGAGGATGGGGATGGTGTCCGGGAGGCGAAGAGGGACATCACCTGCACGATCACCACGGACATCGAGGGTCACACGAAGGACCAGCTGATCCTGGCCGGTACGCGCCTCGAGCTCACGCTGAACACAACATCCGGCAACGTCATGGGCGAGTACACGACGCTACTGTTCCTGCCAGTGATCCCGCTCTTCGGTCGGGTAAATGTGAAGTTCAGAATTATTCGTCGTAGATTCTTCAGCGCTATTTGACGCATCGAC
>CAYYVH010000067.1:0-15716 GCA_964475075.1 uncultured Anaerolineales bacterium
GAGGGCGCCGATGCGCCGGCAGGGGTGTGCGATGCGACGAGGGCATAGCCATGGCACTATTCCCGAGGAGCAGCCCTCAGCCCTGCTGGATGCAGCGGTGGCCGAATTGCCGGGATTATTCGTTGACACGCCCTAAGGCGCCCCGGTGCGCGCGCCTACACGGGGCCGCGCCGAGCCCGCCCATGTCACCGCAGTCAGTCGGCCTTCGGAACGGTTGGCGTTTCCGGTGGCTCGGTGGGAGGCGGCGGCCCGTTTGTTTCCGTCGGCTCTGCCGGCTCCGTAGGCTCCGTCGGCTCTGCCGTGGCCTCCGGACTTACCTCAGCGTCTTTGAGCGCGATGGGCAGGTAGGCCCGCCCCTTCGGGGGCTCCGGCGTGTACGTCGGGGTCGGCGTGTCCGTCGGCGGCACCGTATCCGTGGGCGTCGGCCCCTCCGTCTCGGTTGGCGTCGTGGTGAGTGTGGGCGTCTCGGTCGCCACGGGAGTATCGGTCGGCGTCGGCGTGGGAATCGTCGGGTTCCAGGTGGGCGTTGCCGAGGGAGTCGGCGGGTCGCTGGCCACGAGGCGGACGTTGTCGATGTAGGCGCCCTCCGGCAGCTCTCCCCCGGCCTCATCCTTCGACATGAACAGATACTGGAGCAGGACGGTCGCCTCTCCGGCCAGGTTGTGGTGCTTGTCACAGTCGTACGCGTCGCAGATGTCCAACAGGTCGATCTCAACGGTCTCCCAGTAGTCTTCCGGGAACTGCGACGTCATGTGCTTGACCACAACGTGCTCTTGCCTCCCGCCCGGCAGGAAGTGGAGATAGTTGACGAACAGGCCATCGCCGACCACCCCGTCGCGGGACTCGGACCTGGTGTTGAGCCACACGTCGAACACCAGCTTCAGCTCCCGCGGTGGAGTCTGCCAGCCTGAGAGGTCAAGCCTCAGAATGGCCGAGCTGTTCGCGCCATTTGGATACGGATCGCCGCAATTCAGCTTCAACCCGTCCTCACAACCACCCACGGCCCACAGGCTCTGCTCTCCCGCCGTTGGCTCTGGTCGGCACTTGCTTAGCCCCCAGCAGTACGATCCGTACTCGTCTTCGTCCAGATCGAACACCACCCACTTGAAGGGATCGAGCACCACGCCCTCAAAGTCATCGATCTTGTCGACGTATTCCTGCATGCCGGGCCTGAACGGCGCCGGGCTGTAGGCCTCGTCGGATGTCAGCTGCTCCACGACCGCATCGGGCAGCGGATGGGCGGCGAGGAACGGCCGGATATCGAACTCGGGTACGTTGCCGAATGTGGCTGCAGGTCCCCTCGGCGCCGCCGCGACGGACATCGCGCTGAATGCAAGTAGCAGGCCCAAAATCACGAGCCAGCGGTTGGCCATCATTGACTCCCCCTCTCAGAATTCCCGGGCATCCTATCACCTGACGATGCTACCAAACCTCCCAAGGCAGCACCGCAGCGGTGGCAGCGTTTATAGCACAATGCATCAGCTTCGTCAAAGAGCGCCCGCGCCGGGCCGATCGAGCCGCCCGGGAGCCATGCGCCTACTCCGGATCCGTCAGCTCCCCTCACGCCGCACCACGGCGTCGGTCATACGCGTAACGCGGGCCATTGCGGTAACGTCGTGCACCCGTACGATGTCCACACCGCGGGCAATCGCCACGGCGACCGTGGCCGCGGTGCCCTCGACGCGCTCTTCGGGTGACAGATCCAACGTCAGCCCGATGAAGCTCTTGCGCGACGGGCCGGCGAGAACCGGATACCCCTCCTCCCGGATCTCCCCCAGGCGGTCCAGCAGCTCCAGGTTCTGGTCGTGTGTCTTCCCGAAGCCGATCCCGGGATCCAAGATGATCTGGTCGTCGGCCACTCCTGCTTCGTGCGCCACACGCATCGACTCGGCGAGTTCACGGCGGACATCACCGACCAGATCACCATACTCCACACGGACGTAGTGCCCACCCAAGCGACCCGAAACCTGAAGATGCGCCGGGTCCGAGCGGTTGTGCATGAGCACGATGGGCACGCCACGACGCGCCACCAACTCGGCCATTGCCGAGTCGGCGCGGAGGGCCCAGACATCGTTCACCATGTCGGCGCCGGCGTCGAGCGCGGCCTCAGCGACAGCAGCCTTATATGTGTCGATCGAGATCGGAATGTCGAAGCGGGACCGGAGGGCCTCGACGACGGGCAGAACCCGGTCCATCTCCTCAGCCGCCGACAGCACTTGTGCACCTGGCCTGGTGGATTCCCCGCCGAGGTCCAGGATGTCCGCGCCACCGTGCACCATCCATTCCGCGCGCGCCACAGCCGCGTGGGTATCACCACCGACCCCGTCCCCGCTGAACGAGTCCGGTGTAAGATTCAGGATCCCCATGATATAGGTTCGCGCACCCCAGACCATGGAGAGCCCGCGGACCCGGAGTTCGCGCGGAGCGCGGTGCGGCACGCCGAACGCGGGCCTAGTAAGCGCCGATGTCGCGGAGTCGGTCATCGTCAATTCCGAAGTGATGGGCAATCTCGTGGGCGACCGTGCGCTGCACCTGCCGCTTCACGGCCGCGTCAGTGGCACACATGGCCAGCATCGGTCCGCGGAAGAGTGTCACCTTGTCAGGCAGCACCATGCCGTAGTCAGACGTGCGCGCCGTCCGGGGCACACCCTCGTACAGGCCGAGCAGCGTCGAGCCGGGTCCTATACCCACGTCGGCCAGCTGATCAGCTGAGGGCCAGTCGGCTACCACGACCTGGACGTTATCCAGCCAACCTCGCACCGGTTCGGGCAGAGAGTCGAGGGCTTCACCAACGAGATTGAAGAAGCGCTCGTATTCCATCCACATCAGGGATATTCTAGCATGTAGGCGAGAACCCACATAGGCGGGATCCTGCAACACGGGCCGACGTGGTATACTCGCATCGAGGACTCGTGACGCTAGGCGACAACGGGGATCGGCCACATGCATGACGATGAACTGAACCCGGTGCGGCCTTTCATCTCGGTTCACCCCGACGTGGACGCCGTCGGCGAGGCCAGCGCCCGGCGTTTCGTCGAGCTGGCCAGAGATGCGGCGAATTCGGGCGGCCGTTTCACGGTTGCCCTGTCCGGCGGCAGCACCCCCCGTCACCTATACGCCACGTTGGCCCGTGAGCCCTATTGCGGCCAGGTGCCGTGGGCGGTTACCCACATCTTCTGGGGTGACGAGAGGCACGTGCCAAACGACAGCTCCGAGAGCAACTACCGCCTGGCGCAGGAGACACTGCTCCGTCACGTGCCGTTGCCGCCCGACCAGGTTCACCCCATTCCCACCGACCTGTCTCCCGGCGAGGCGGCGGCCGCCTACACCGCCACATTGCGCAGCGTACTGGGTGAGGGAGGCCTGGACCTGGTGCTGCTCGGAATGGGTGCCGACGGTCACGTGGCATCGCTGTTCCCCGGGGCCGATGCGCTGCGGGCCGCGCACCGTGGTGCCGTAGCCCTTTTCGTCCGTCAGCTTGAATCCTGGCGAGTCACGCTCACCCTGCCGGAGATCAACGCGGCGCGAGCGGTGGTGTTTCTAGTTACCGGCGAAGAGAAGGCATCCGCGGTAGCTGACGTGAGCTCGGGCCACTCCAGTTTGCCAGCGGCATGGGTTAACCCTGTCGGCGGGCAGGTTGTGTGGATGCTCGACCGAGCTGCCGCCGCACAGGTGGTGGGACTTGGCGGGGGCGGTACGGATGAAGACACCACGCCGCTAGCCAGCGTCGAAGCCCTGAAGCGCGCGGCGAGCGAAGCTGCCGCCGACCTCGTAGAGAGCGGAATGACTATCGGGTTGGGCACGGGTTCGACGGCTCGTTATGTCATCGAGGCGGTCGGCAACCGGCTCGAGCGGGACGATCTGAAGAACGTCGTGGCTGTCCCGACGTCAGGCGCAACCGCCGAGCTGGCCCGCCTGCACGGTATTCCGCTCGGGCTCCTCGACGAAACGACTCACCTCGACCTCGCGATCGACGGTACCGACGAGGTTTCGCCGAACCTCGATCTCATCAAGGGACTCGGCGCGGCGCTCCTGCGGGAGAAGATCGTCGCCGCGGCGGCGCGCCGGTTCGTGGTCGTGGCCGATGGCCGCAAGCGCGTCACGAAGCTGGGTACACGCGCGCCGCTCCCGCTGGCAGTCGTGCCCTTCGGCTGGGCACACCACCTCAATGTGCTGCGCGAATTGGGTGCCGAGCCTGAGCTGCGGCTTGGGCCGGACGGCAGCGCAGTCGTGACCGACGACGGGTTGTGGCTGATCGACTGCCGCTTTGCGGGTGGCATCGAGGACCCGGAGTCCCTGGATCGCACCCTACATGCCCTACCCGGCATTGTGGAAACGGGGCTCTTCTTGGGAATGGCTCGAGCCGCCTTCATCGCCGAGGCTGACGGCGTACAGGTGATCCAGCGGGAATAGACGAGACTCTCGAGGAACTGACGGGGATGGCGTATTGAGCAGAGTGCTGTTACCGCTACGGCCCGAACGGCTCGCGACGGGCTGAACGAGAAGCCCGACAGCATGGTCACGCGACATACACCGTCTTGATGTTCACGAACTCCCGGATCCCGAAGACCGACAGCTCGCGCCCATAGCCGGATTCCTTGACGCCGCCGAACGGCAGACGCGGGTCGCTTTTCACAAATGCATTCACAAAGCAGTTTCCGGCCGCCAGTGCCTCGGCGGCGATGCGCTCACCGCGCTCAACGTCCGCGGTGAAGACAGCCGCACCCAGCCCAAACGGAGAGTCATTGGCACTACGAATGGCTTCGGCCTCGTCGGCTACCGGAATGATCGCCGCCACCGGGCCGAACGTCTCCTCGTCGTGGACCGGCATGCCACGCCTGACATCCGTCAGCACGGTCGGCGGGTAGTATGCCCCCGGTCCTTCCGGGATGTAGCCGCCGAGGACCAGGCGTGCGCCCTGCGCCGCGCTCCGCACCACCTGGTCGTGGAGCTCTGCTCGCAGGTCGACGCGCGCCTGGGGGCCGAGATCTACGTCTTCCCGCATCGGATCGCCCATCACGGTCGCTGCCATGCGCTCGGTGAAGCGTGCCTCGAAGGCCTCGCGCACGGCATCCACCACGATGAACCGCTTCGCGGCGATGCAGCTCTGCCCGCCGTTGAGCAACCGTGAGACGGCGCACGTCTCGACCGCGCGGTCCAAGTCCGCATCCTCGAGGATTACGTAGGGGTCACTGCCACCGAGCTCCAGCACCGTTTTCTTGATCAGGGCTCCGGCCCGCTCGGCAACGGCCTTTCCGGCAGCGGTGCTACCAGTGAGGGTGACGGCTTGGACACGTGGGTCCCCGATGACGCCGGCCACCCGACTTGATGGAATGATGAGGGCGCGGAACAAGTCCGACGGGAATCCTGCCTCACGGAACACCTCCTCGATCGCCAGGGCGCATCCCATGACGTTGGAGGCATGTTTCAACACGCCGGCGTTGCCGGCCATTAGGCCCGGCGCGGCAAACCGGAAGACCTGCCAGAAGGGGAAGTTCCAGGGCATTACGGCCAGGATCACCCCCAGCGGCTGGAACGCGACGAAGCTGCAACTGGCGTCGGTCTCCACAGGGATGTCCGCGAGAAAGCCGTGCGCGTTGTCGGCGTAGTAGTCGCAACACCAGGCACACTTCTCGATCTCCGCGCGGGACTGGACGATGGGTTTGCCCATCTCCTCCGTCATCAGCCGCGCGTACGGCTCCACTCGCCGGCGCAGCACGTCGGCTGCCGCCCGCATGCTCGCCGCCCGTTCGCTGATATCGATCAGGCGCCAAGACTGTGATGCGCCTTCCGCCCGTTCGAGGATGGCGTCCACCTCCACCGATGCAGTCTCCGGATACGTTGCGATGCGTTCACCCGTGGCCGGGTTGATGGATTCCAGGGCCATCTTGCTTGCGCTCCTTGGATGGTCGCCGTGCTGTTGGTTGGTCATCGTGCTGGGAAAGTCATTCGGGAAGCGGAATGGAAAAGCCGATGCCGTCCGACACGAACCCCTTCAACGACCCAAGTATATCACGGCGAGCGTGGGCTTGGTGCTCCACTACCCGGAACCTGTGCTCTTGCGATTTGCCAACGGGGCCGAACCGGTACACAATGGCAGTCACGGCCCCGAGAGCTGAGGAGTGTAAGTGCAATGGAGTCCGACTTTGACGCCCTGAGGCAACTGCCCCTATTCGCGAATCTTCCGCGCGAGAACCTCACGCAGTTGGCGAAGAGAGTGCAACATCGTCACCCCAGCCGTGGTGAAACTGTGTTCAGCCACGGCGATCCGGGAAGCGCGCTGTACTTCATTTGCTCGGGAGAGGTGAAGATCAGCGTTCGGTCGCCCACCGGATCCGAGATAATCCTCGCGCTGTTAGGACCGGGAGATGCGTTCGGCGAGTTGGCGCTCCTCGACGGTCTCGCCCGCTCCGCGTCGGCGATGGCCACCGAGGACTCCGACCTCCTGGTCCTCTTCCGGGAGGACTTTCTGGGCCTCCTCGCAGCCGAACCGGCACCGGCCAAATTCATCTTGCAGTCCCTGGCAGCCATCATCCGGCGGATGAACGAGAAGCTGGCCGACGTGGCGATGCTGGACGGCAATTGTCGGGTCGTCAAAGCCCTGCTCGAGCTGGCCGAGCGCTACGGGCGGAACGTCGACGACGGTGTCGAAATCGACCGCGACGTGACGATCGATGAACTGGCTGGACTCGCTGGTCTGTATCCGGGCGAAGTCGAACGCATCGTGCGGAGCCATCAGTACGAGGGCACGATCCTCTGGATGGGCAACCAGATCACGCTGCGAGACGCGGACCGGCTGCGCTCCTGGCTGTAGCTGTCGCGTGGCGCCGGAGTGCATGCACCCGTCGCATGGGGCGCGCCGGTGAGACGGCGGTGAATCACCGGTTGACCGTCGGGAAGAATCCTTGACCGCCCGGGTGCCGACGGTTATCATTATCAGGAACCCAACCGGTTTCCCCAACAACCGGTTTCCCCAACAGGAGAGCATCCGAGCCAACAGGGTACCGAGCAGAATAACCCGACAGCATAACCAAGAAGACGTTCGTCCCGCGCCCCGAGGACCGCCTGTCCGCTCGGGGCGCATCTGCTGGGCGCGAACCGAAGACGATCCCGCGGAGTCCGAACTTGAGGCCACCAACCGGATGGTCGAGTCTATTCGTCCTGACGCTCATGCTGCTGAGCGTGGCTTGGTCGATCCAGGCTCTCGACTGGACGCCTGGGCTGGGAATCCTCACCCCGGTGGTGCTGTGCTCGGTGCTGGTCGGAGCCCTTCTCGCCGGCCGACTCTGGTTACCAGCCAGCCTGGCTCACGGCTGGAGCACCGTGATTGGATTCACCACGACCATGTTCCTCGCCACGTTCGTGCTTCCCGAATACACACCGGACCCGGTCCGGTCGAACACGCTCTCGACGCTCGACCGAATGGCCGAAGTGCGCCACCGGCTGATCGACTGGCTGGCCGTCGCATTCAATGGAGGCCAAGTCCAGGACTCCACGGCCCGGCTCGTCTTCGTCCTGTGGATGGCCATGCTCGTCTGGCTGGTGGGTTATATCGCCACCTGGTTTCTCGTGCGATATGTCAACTGGTGGGGAGCTGTCCTGCCGAGCGGCTTCGCCCTCCTGGCCAACCTCTACAACGCCCCTTCGAGCTTCCGCACGTACCTGGCCTTTTTCCTCCTGTGCGCCTTTCTGCTCGCGGTCCAGGCACACGTGGCGCTGCAAGTGGACCGCTGGCAACGGGAGCGCATCAGGTACAACCCCGACATCGGGCTTGGATTCCTCCGGGACGGTCTCCTGGTCGCCGTAACCGTCATCGGCTTCGCCTGGCTGGCACCGGCGCACGTGATTCCGGGGCAGCTGCAATCGATGGCTTCGGGCATCACGAGCGGCGGCCGCCAACTTGGCGACCGGTTCAACCACTTGTTCCCGAACCTGAACTACCCCGTTCGGGGCGGCGGATCGGCCTTCGGTACGGAGATGCCGCTCGGCGGCTCGATCTCACTGGGCTCGACCCCAATCTTCGACGCCTGGATAGAGGGCTCCCCCAGCAGGCCGCGGTACTGGCGCATGGCAGTGTACGATTTCTATACCGGCACCGGCTGGCGGCGCACGGCGGCGGGCCACCTGACGAGCGATGGGCTGGACGGAGACCTCTCGGCCGCGGCACGGGACACGGTGGCCGTGACCCAGACCATCAAGATCCTCCGGAAGGACACGCGTCAGCTGTTTGCCGCCCCACAGCCGGCCCGTTTCTCAGTCCCGGTGCGGGTCGAGGTCACGCGCGAAGCCGGGACGCTGGACGTTTTGGCCGCAGACGCCGTGCGGCCCCTCCAAGTGGGCGAGTCCTACCAGGTCGTATCCCACGTGTCGCGGGCCGAAACCGACAGTCTGCGCCAGACGACAGCCGAGGACCCAGCCTGGATAGAAGACCGCTATCTGCAATTGCCGGCCAGCTTCCCCGAATCAGTGCGCGCGCAGGCCGATGCACTCACGCGGGGCCACCTCAGCCGTTATGACAAGGCCGCTGCCATCGAGAGTTTCTTGCGGAGAATTCCCTACAGCGAGACGATAAATCCCCCGCCCCGGGACCGTGATGTGGTAGAGTGGTTCCTGTTCACGGAGCAACAGGGCTACTGCGACTACTACAGCTCCGCCTTCGTAGTCATGGCCCGGGCAGCGGACATTCCGGCACGCGTTGCCGCCGGATACTCCGCGGATACAGCGGGACCCAACGACGCCGGGGCATACCGCCAGCGGGAATCCGACGCCCACACCTGGCCCGAGGTGTACTTCCCTGGCTATGGCTGGATCGAGTTCGAGCCCACGGCGGGCGATCTTCCCCTCGAGAGACCCCGGGTGTCGATGGGTGAGGAGGACTCGCTGCAGGATCGCCCTTCGAACGCGGACGGCGAGGACTTCCCGCCGGAGGAGGACCTGCACGTGCCGCAGGACTCACCGGGGCCCGGCGCCCTTTCGTCGAGCCCGGCGGAGCAGATCCCGCCTGCGCTACTGCTGAGCGTTCTGCTGGGTGTGGCCTTTATCGGGCTGGGTGCCGCTGGAGCGTTCGTCGCCTGGGAGCATCCGTTCCGCGGCTTGACGGCAGCCGAAGGCGCTTTCGCACGGGTGGTGCGGGTGGCCTCCTGGTTGGGCCTGGCACCGCATCGCGGGGACACGCCCTTCGAATACGGCCATCGGGTGGCCGAGTCCGTGCCGGAGGGCCAGAAAGAGATCGCTTTGATCACGGCGGCGTACGTGCAGGAGCGCTTCGGTCGACGTCAATCGACCGGGAAAACCGCCGCCCTCGTTTCGGCCTGGCAGCGGCTTCGGACACAGTTCGTCCGCGCCGCGACCCGAATCGGCATGGCCTCCTTGCGGCGGACCGGTCATCGTTCGTCCCACCCTCCGGCACAGCCTGGACGGCCGTTGCGGAGATGAATGTGGTGGATCTGACGGTCGCATTGCTGGTGCTCGTGCACATTGGCTCTCGCCAAGCCGACCGTCCTCTGGGCCCGTATCTTGCTTAACCGACCCCGGTTGCTATACTCGCGGCGTTGGCGTGCGGCAGAACGGCGCCAGACGCCACCCCAACACCGAGCGGAGAGATGAAGATGCGCAGCAGAACCTTGCCCCTCGTCGTTGTTCCCTTCATGGCCCTCGCGCTGGTTGCGTGTGGGCCGCGGTCGACCCCGCCGGCCGGCGGGGACGACGCAGCGACCGCGAGCGACGTCACTCAACCCGCTGCCGTAACGCATTCCCCGACTGCGGCCCAACCGACGTTGGAGGCGACGGTTCAGCCTGCGAGCGAGGATGCAGCTACCGAGCCCGGAGGCGACGGGGATGCCAGCGCTCTGGGCGAGCTCGTGGCCAGTGTCAACGGCGAGCCCATTCTCTTGGCAGAATACCAGCGTCAGGCGTTCGACACCCAGCGCTACTTCGTCGAGCGCGGGTTGGACCCCAACACGGAACAGGGGCAGCGCGAACTCCGCGCCCTGCGCCGTCAGGTCCTGGAGGACATGATAAACCAGCAACTCATCGAGCAAGCGGACGCCGAGCTCGGTATCGCCGTCAGTGACGCCGACGTGGATGCGAGCCTAGCGTCCTACGTCAACGAACTGGGCGGCACGGAGGCATTCGATGAATCGCTGCGGGATGCCGGTACGACGCGCGAGGAAGTCTGGGCCATGGAGCGTGCCAGCATAATCGGACAGCAGGTCCTCGAGAAGGTCGCCGGGGATGTGCCCACGACCGCCGAGTTCGTGCACGCCCGCCATATCCTGTGCGAAACGGAGGCGGCTTGTTGGGACGCCGTGGCCCGGCTGGCGGCAGGAGAATCGTTCGAGTCCATTGCCCGCGACGTTTCGGTTGACGCCAGTAGCGCCGAGCGCGGCGGCGACCTGGACTGGGTGGGCCGCGGCATGCTACCCAGCCAGCAGGTCGAGGAAGCGATCTTCAGCCTGCAGCCAGGCGAGCGGTCTAGCGTCGTCCGGACAGACTTCGGCTACCACGTCATCGAGGTCCTGGAGCGCGATCCGCAGCACCCGCTGACCGATGAACAGCGCTTCCAGCTCCAGGAGAAGCGCCTGCTGGATTGGCTCGCCGACCAGCGTGCAACAGCGGACGTCGTAATCTACATCGAGGACCTGAAAGCGCCGACCGACGGGTAGACCTTCACCAACCGAGGAGCGCCAACGTGGACATCGTCTGGTATGGTCACAGCTGCTTCAGGCTCCGCTCGCCGCTGGGCTTCGTCGTCATGGATCCGTTCCAGAAGGCGTCGGCCTTGCGCGTACCGCGGCTGAAGGCCGGCGTCGTCACCGTGAGCCACGACCACCCGGGCCACAACAACATCCACGCCGTGAAGAGCGACCCGTTCGTCATCGACGGTCCGGGAGAGTACGAGGTCAAGGGGGTCTTCGTGGTGGGTGTCCGAACGTTCCACGACGGGCGCGACGGGGCGCGGCTGGGCCTGAACACAGCCTACTGCGTAACTGCTGACGACGTGACCGTGTGCCATCTGGGCGACCTCGGACACCGGCCGACACAGGCCCAGGTGGAGACACTTGGCAGCGTGGACGTGCTGCTCGTGCCCGTGGGTGGCCAGACGACGATAGGTGCCGCCCTGGCGGCTGAGGTCGTCAGTCTTATCGATCCGGCCCTGGTGATACCCATGCACTTCCGGTCATCCGCCCGGGAGGATCTGGACTCCGTGGACAAGTTCCTGAAGGAGATGGGCGCTGGTCAGCCAGAGCCCCAGGAGATGCTGCGCGTTGGCGGCGGACGGCTGCCGGAGGAGCCGCAGGTAGTCCTACTCCAGGCCAAGACGTGATTCCGGCCACGGTGGCCAAGATCCCGCCCGCGCCGCACGCCGTCCCGAGCGTGGCGGGTAACCCGCGCCTGGAGGCGGTGCTCTTCGACGCCGGCCTGACCCTCATCCACGCCGCCTCACCTGCGTCGCTCGTTGCCGGCGAGGCCATCGCAGCGCACGGCGTGGCCGCCTCACCAGAGGAGATCGAGCGCGCGATGTCCGAGGCGGAGATGCACATCCAAGCACGGTGGCTCGCCCGCGAGTGGTGGGCCTCGGCGCAGCTTGTGCGTGAGCTGTTCGTGGAGGCGTACCGCATCGGCCTCCGGGTCCTGCGGGCCGTGGGGAACGACGATCGGTTGGCCGCACGTCTGGCAGACGCGGTCTATGACAACTATCAACACGCTCGCCACTGGGACCTCTATGCCGATGTCCGGCCAACGTTGGAGGCCCTTCACGCCGCTAGTGTGCGCATGGGCGTTGTCTCGGACTGGGGGCCGGGACTGGAAGCGCTCGTGCTCGAGCTTGACTTGGGCAACTACGTGACGGCGATCGTGGTCTCCTCACGGTTGGGCATCGCCAAACCGGACCCGAGAGTATTTCAGATGGCCTTGGCCCGGATCCGGGCCGACCCATCGGCATCGATCTACGTCGGCGACACTTATGTCAAGGACGTACTCGGTGCCCGTGCCGCGGGGCTCACGCCAGTGCTGCTCGACCGGGCGGGTGTCGCGCCAACATTGGATTGCCTCACCGTGCGGGACTTGACCGGGCTGCTGCCTCTCGTCGGCCTGCCACCAGTCAAAACAACCGACGGCCCGTGCGCCGATCAGGGATTGCCGGAGCATGATTGACGGAGAACCACCGATGAATCGACACGGAGATCAGCAACTGCAGAGAACAACTCGGGCCCAGGCGGCCGTACTTCTGCTAGCCTTGCCAGCCGGCCTGCTCCTGGCCGGTTGCCGCCAGGGCACGGTGCCTAGCTCGCCTGCGGTGACGCGCCAGGTAGCGGGCCAGGCAACGCCGGCGAGCGGAACCGAGCCTGTCGACCCAACGGCCAGCGAGGAGATCGAGCCCTCTGCCGCAACGGCCATCGCTCTGGCTACTGAGCGGGTACGGGATCTTTGGCCCACGGTTGCGTTCACGTTCGGGACCCAAGGAGTGGAACCGGGCAAGGTTCACCTCCCCGTCGACGTGGGCGTTGATGGCGAGGGCAACATCTACCTCAGCGACTCCAAGGGTGTACAGAAGTTCGGCCCCGATGGCGGCTTTCTTCTGCGCGTCGGCGGCGATGCTCTCCCACGCGCGCAGGGCATCGCCGTCCGGCAAGACGGGACGGTGTACGTCACAGGTCTGAACGACGTGGTCTTGGTGTTCGACCCTGCCGGCAACCAGATCGGAACGATCGGTCAGCCCGGCGGGGCGCCCGGTCAGCTGCTCCAGCCCGTAGATGCTGCTCTGGACGCCGATGGAAACCTCTATGTCGTCGACACCGGCAACTACCGCGTCGAGAAGTACAGCCCCGACGGCGAATCGCTGCTCACCTTCGGGGAGCGGGGCACCAGGAACGGGCAGTTCACGGCGCCGCGCGTGATTACGGTGGACTCCACCGGGCGCATTTACGTTGGCATGGGTGACGACTTCCTGATCCAACGCTTTAGCCCGGAGGGCACGTACCTAGACACCCTGGGGAAGAGTTATGCCGACGAGACGATGTGGCGCATTTCGGGATTGGCGGTGGACCAAGACGGCCACCTGTACGCAAGCCAGTCCATTGGCCAGTCCATTCAGTGCTTCGACGCGGGCGAGGAACCGGCCCTACTCTGGGAGTACGGAACTCTCGGCCCCCTGCCCGGGCAGTTCAACCAGCCCGGCGGATTGGCAGTGGCAAACGGGCGGCTGTACGTCGCCGACATGGGCAACCATCGCGTCCAAGTCCTCGATCTGCCGTAGGCAAACGCACTGCTGTGCGAAATAACCCCTTCACTGCGGCAAAATCCGCTGTTGAGCAGCGTCTGCACACTCAATCCACCCGCACCGTTGCCCTTCCCCGTGTGGCACGTTCCTTGCACGGATTCCGGCACCGCCCCCTTCACACAGGCGGGCGGCAGGAGCCGGCATGCACCTGGTCAGTCCGCGACACCACAATGCACGGCCGACATTCCCCGGCACCGCACACGCCCATCGGGAACAGGCGGGCAGTGCCGGCCATCGGCGCGCGACGCGACCGCCTGTTCGTCCGGGCGGTCGCGCACGCAACCGGATTGATCAGGACCGCGTTAGCCGCAATCTAGAACGGGATATCCTCCTCGCCCAAGGATGCCGGGCCCCCGCCTTCCTGCTGGGACTCGAATGGCGGCACGGGCGCGCGTTCCCCCGGACCACCGAGGAACTTCACGAAGGTCGCACGAAGCTCCCACGAGTACCGCGTGACGCCTTGCTGGTCCTCGTACTGGCTGGTGCGAATCTCCCCGTCGCACAGCACCAGCCGTCCCTTCTCGAGATACTGGTTGCAGACCTCGGCTTGCCGGCCCCAAACATTGACCCGGAACCAGGTGGTCTCTTCCTTTTGTTCTCCCTCGCTATCAGTCCACTTGCGGTTGACGGCAACCGGGAAGTTGGCGACGGGAGTGCCACCGGCGGTGTAGCGCAACTCTGGATCGCGCCCCAGGTTGCCCACGATGACAACGCGCTGATACATGTCGACCTCCTTTTCGAAGAATCGTGGGTGACAGGGAACACTAGAACATACATTCTAGTGGGCTCATTATACCCATCCGGTTCAGACTGTCAACCGACGGACGGCGCAGTGTGCGCGTGGTCGCCAGAGACCGGGCGGTGCGAGTTGTCCCCAGGGGCTTGCGCTACCGGACCTGATGGTGTAGAATGGAGTCCAGGTGGTGAGAAGTGGGGGATAGGGGAGAAGCAGCCGACGGGTTGCCTCTATCCCACGGCTTGGGTAGGGAGCCGGGGCACACATGACCGCGTCCCAGTTCGTTGGCGAATACGAGCACAGCCTCGACGACAAGGGGCGGGTGATCATTCCCGCCAAGTGCCGCGATCCCATCAAGGGCGGGTTCTTCCTCACGCGCGGGCTGGACGGGTGTCTGTGGCTGTTCCCACTGGCCAGATGGAAGACCATAAAGGCCAACCTCCAGGCACTGCAGGAAGAGCACCTGACTTACCGCGAGGTTCGCGCCCTGGAGCGCCGGCTGTTCCCCGGCTCGGAAGGCAGCCTGGATCGGCAAGGTCGCCTGCTGATTTCGTCCCCAATGAGGGAGTACGCCGGCCTGTCGGCAGGAGGCCCCGTCATCGTGGTTGGCGCCAACAACCGACTGGAGCTCTGGAATCCAGACCGCTGGCGAGACGAAATGGCCGTTCTCGACGATACCGAGTCGGAAATCGCCCAGCAGCTGGCCGACCAACTTCGGGACCTTGTGCTATGACCGCAGGGGTGAGCCAACACGTGCCTGTGCTTCTCGCGGAGGTGCTCGATGGCCTAGCACCGCGGCCCGGGGGAACATACATCGACGGCACGGTCGGTGGCGGAGGCCACGCCGCCGCCATCATTGGCTCTGCTCCAAGCAGCCGGGTCCTGGGCCTGGACAGGGACCCAGACGCCCTTGATCGGGCCAGGCTCGCGCTCGCCCCTTTCGGCGACCGTGTCACTTTGGTTCGGGCGAGCTTCGCCGAGATCGCCACGGTCGCCCGGCGGCACGGCCATTCCCCGTGCGACGGCATTGTGCTTGACCTAGGTGTATCTTCGGACCAGCTCAACGCACGGGAGCGCGGATTCTCGTTCCAGCACGAGGGCCCGCTCGACATGCGGCTCGACCCTTCATCCCCCCGTACGGCCGCCGACCTGGTAAACCTCTTGTCGGAGCGGGAGCTAGCCGACCTGCTCTACACCTACGGCGAGGAGCGCCGCAGCAGGCAAGTTGCTCGCGCCATCGTGGCGGCACGGCCAGTTGAGACCACGACCGAGCTGGCAGCGGTGATCGCCCGCGCGGTGGCCCGCCGCCCCGGCGGGCACCATCCTGCCACACGGAGCTTCCAGGCCCTCCGCATCGTCGTGAACGACGAGCTGGCCGCCCTCCGGGCCTCCCTACCCGAGGCAATCTCGCTCTTGACCCCTGGAGGGCGACTGGCCGTAGTGAGCTTCCACAGCCTCGAGGACAGGATCGTGAAGCAGTTTTTCCGAGACGAGGCCCGTGCCTGCCTATGCCCGCCCGAGCTTCCGGAGTGCCGCTGTGACCATTGTGCCACGGTCCGCCTGGCCAACCGGCGACCCATCGTCCCATCGCCGGCGGAGGTCACCGCTAATCCGCGGGCGCGCAGCGCCCGGCTTCGTGTCGCCGAACGCCTCCCGTTGGCAGATTCCGATCCGGTGGAGCTTGCCGGATGACGGATC